>DASVAP010000257.1:0-48001 GCA_036376275.1 Planctomycetota bacterium
GCGGCTCCCGACGAGCGCCCTCCCGCTGGGCACCGCGCACGGCCAAGAGCACGTCCTAGAACCCCGCGAGCCCCGTGGGCGCTCCGCGGCCGCGCCCGCTAGGCGCGGCGACGACGCGTATTCGCAGCAATACTCGGAGGAGCCGCAACGACGCGGGCGCGAGCCGCGGGGCGGCCACGGGGCTCGCGGAGTTCTAGGACGTGCTCTAAGCTCGCTCGTCCCGCACCCCTGCCCCCGGAGCCCCCATGCGGCGTCCCCTCGCGCCCGCGGTCCTCTTCGCCTGCTTCGCCCCGCTGCTCGCCGCCCCCACCGCGGCCCAGAACCTGCCCGATGGCTTCGCGCTGGAGCCGATCGGCTCGGGCTGGCAGAGCCCGGTCGCGCTGCGCTACCTCGACGAGCGGCGCCTGCTGGTCGCCGAGCGCGACGGACGGGTGTGGTTCGTCGAGGACGACCAGAAGCGCAACCTGGTCTACGACATCGCCGGCGAGACCCTGATCAACGGCGACCGCGGCCTGCTCGGCATCGCCGTCCATCCGGGCTTCGACGCCCAGGGCGGCTGGCTCTACCTGCTGCTGGTGGTCGACCGCGGCGGCGGTGACAGCGCCGCGCTGGCCTTCTCGCGCCTGATCCGCCTGTGGATCGAGCCGGACGAGGCCGGGAACCTGGTGGCGCTCCCGGAGACGCGCGAGCACCTGCTGGGCGACGCGTGGTCGACCGGCATCCCCTCCTGCCACCTGTCGCACACGATCGGGAGCCTGCACTTCCTCTCGGACGGCTCGCTGGTCACGACGACCGGCGACAACGCGCACTACGACTCGACCGACGCCGGCGGCCAGGACCCGAACTGCTTCTCGGAGGGCCGCACGCCGCCCGACCAGGACGTCGGCTCCTACCGCTCGCAGTACGACCACACGCTGTGCGGCAAGGTGCTGCGCCTCGATCCCGAGACGGGCCGGGGCCTCGCGGACAACCCGTACTTCACGGGCGACGCCGACGCGCTGCTCTCGCGCGTGTACGCGCGCGGCCTGCGCAACCCCTTCCGCACCACGCTGGTGCCCGGCACCGGCCCGCGCGAGGCGCTGCTGATCTCCGACGTGGGCTGGAACACCTGGGAGGAGATCAACCTGGCCCTGGGCGGCGAGAACTTCGGCTGGCCCTGCTTCGAGGGCGACGCGCCCCAGCCCGCCTACCAGGGCGCCGACGTGCACGGCCTGTGCAACGGGGTGGAGGCCGCCCATGCGCGCCCGCTGATCGCCTGGCACCACAACCTGAGCCCGACCGGCTTCCGCGGCAACTGCGCCAGCGGCCTGTGCGTCTACACCGGCGACCGCTATCCCGAGGTCTATCGCGGGCGCCTGTTCTTCAGCGACTACGGCAAGGGCTGGATGCGCGCCGCGCGGCTCGGCCCCGGGTACCAGATCGAGAGCACGCTGGGCTTCGCGCGCGACCTGCCCGGACCGGTCGAGCTCGTGGCCCAGCCGGGAACCGGCGACCTGGTCTACGCCTCGATCTCGGCCGGCATCTTCCGGCTGCGCTACGTGGGCGCGGCCCAGCCGCCCGTGGCGGTGGCGCGGGCCACGCCGGCCCACGGACCCGGCGACCTGGACGTGCTGCTCTCGGGTGCCGAGTCGAGCGACCCGGACGGGCAGGAGCTCGTCTACGCCTGGGACCTGGGCGACGGCGCGACCTACCCGCAGCGCGAGTTCCTGCACACCTTCGTGGGCGCGGTGGACTACGTCGCCCGCCTGACGGTCACGGACTCGAGCGGCCTGTCGGCCTCGGACGAGGTGCGCATCACGCCGCACAACCTGCCGCCCGTGATCGAGCAGCTCGTGAGCCCCGGCGAGGGCAGCGTCTTCCTGTCGGGCGAGCCGCTGGCGCTCGTCGCCACGGCCACGGACCCGGAGGACGGCGTCCCGGCCGCGCGCTGGAGCCTCGACCTCGTGCACGACCACCACGTCCACCCCGACTGGGCCACGAGCGAGGGCCTGAGCACCACGCTCACCCCCGAGGCCCACGGCCCGGGTGACAACCACTTCTTCGTGCGCCTGACGGTGACCGACGCGCGCGGCGCCCAGGACGAGCGCAGCGTCGAGATCTACGACCGCGGCTCGCACCCGCGCGCGCACCTGGTCGAGCTCGCGACGACCACCGTGCGCGCCGGCCAGCGCCTGGAGCCGATCGGGCACGTCGACTACTCGCTCGGGCGCGTCACCGACAAGCAGGCGACCCTGGTCTGGGACTGGGGCGACGGCACGCAGGACGTGTTCCCCGCCGCGCGTCACCACGTCGACACGCGGCCCAGCCACGTCTACGCGCGCGCCGGGCGCTACACGCTGCGCCTCTCGGCCGAGCTCGAGGGCGCGCGCCACGCGGTCGAGGCCGAGCTCGAGGTCCTGCCCGCGCGGCCTTCGGTGGCGGTCTTCGCGGCGCTCGAGGACGAGCGCTGGGTCGCGCGCGCCGAGCAGGAGGAGATCGTGGCCACGCTGCGCACCGCCCTGACCGGCCACGCCTCCGAGGTGCACGCCTTCGCGCTCGGCCAGGGCGCGGACCTGGCGGCCTGGATGGATTCGCTGCACGACGACCCGCTGGCGGACGTGCTCGTGCTGCTCGACTTCGTGCCCGCGCCGCTGGTCGCGGGGCCGGCCGAGGAGACGCCGCTCGCCCGCTGGCTGGCCGGCGGCAACGCCGTGGTCTGGAGCGGCCTGACGCCATTCCACTCGGTGCTGCGCGACGACGGCGTGGTCGAGCTGGTCGTCGGCGCGAGCGCGGCCTTCTTCGACACGACCGAGGACGGGATCGTGCTGGGCGTCGGGCTGCAGCGGCCGACGCCCCTGGGTGCGAGCCTGCTGCCGAGCTTCCCCAGCTACCGCTCCGAGCGCGCCCTGCGGCACGACGCCCTGGGCCCGCGCTGGCGCGTGGCGCGCGTCTTCGCGGCCGACGGCGACAACGATTCGGACGCGCTCGAGATCGTCCAGGCCTCGCGCGGCTCCTACGCGCAGTTCCTTTGCGATCCGGGCCCTCAGCCGCGGGCCGCGGTGCTGTCGGAGTACCTGCTGGACCGCCTCGGCGCGCGGCGCCTGCTCGGGACGCCCCCGCACCGCCGCTGACGCTTCACACCTCGCCCAGGGCGAGCTGGCACTCCAGGCCGCCGTTCAGCAGCTCCTGGGTCGCCAGGCCCCGTAGCCCCAGGGCCCGCACCTGGGCCTGCTCCAGGGCCAGGAGCGCGAGGCGCGAGCCACGGCCGACCGCGCGCAGGCGCGCGCCGAAGGCACGGTAGAGCTCCAGGACCTCGCCCGCCTCGCCCCCGTCGCCCACGCGCAGGCCGTAGGGCGCGTTGGCGACGACGAAGGCGTTCCAGCCGGCCCGCAGCTCCAGCGCGCGCGCGTCGGCCACCTCGCAGCGGATCCAGTCCCCGACCCCGGCGTGCTCGGCGTTCGCGCGTGCCTCGGCCACGCGCGCCTCGTCCACGTCGCTCGCCACCAGGGTCGGCCGCCGCCGGCCGCTCGGCGCGGCCGTCTGCGTCGCCTGCCAGGCGGCGTAGGCGCGCGCGTCGTGGTCGCGCCAGCGCTCGAAGCCGAAGCTGCGCCGGCTGCCCGGCGCGATGCCCGCCGCGAGCCAGGCGGCCTCGATCGCGATCGTGCCCGAGCCGCAGAAGGGGTCGACCAGCGGCGCGCGCGCGTCCCAGCCGGAGAGGCGCACGAGCGCCGCCGCCAGGTTCTCCGCCAGTGGCGCGCGCCCCTGGTGCAGGCGCCAGCCGCGCCGGTGCAGGGCGGCCCCCGAGGTGTCGAGCGCCAGCGTGGCCCGATCGGCGTGGAGGTGCAGGTGGATGCGCAGGTCGGGGTCCTCGCGCTCGACCGCCGGGCGCGTGCCCTCGCGCGCGCGGAAGCGATCGACGATCGCGTCCTTGACGCGCTGCTCGAGGAAGCGTGAATGGTCCAGGGCCGACTCGCTGGCCTGGGCCGCCACGACCAGGCTCCCGTCCGGAGCCAGCCAGCGCTCCCAGGGCAGCTCGCGCGTGGCCGCGTAGAGCTCGTCCCCGTCGCGCGCCGGGAAGCGCGCCAGGCGCTGCAGCACGCGCACGGCCGTGGCGAGCTGGCGGTTCGCGCGCCACAGGTCCAGGCGCGTGCCCTCGAAGTAGACCCCGCCGACCTGGCGTTCCTGGCGCGCGAGCCCGAGCGCGCGCACCTCGGCCTGCAGCACGGGCTCGACGCCGCGCGTGCAGGTCGCGAAGCAGGCGTGGCGTTCGGGCGCGGGCACGGGGGAGCCGGAGCCGCCCATGGCAACGAGGAGTGCCGCCCGATGCAAGCCCGCGCGCGGCCCCCCCGCGCACGTCGCGGGCCCGCCCGCGCGACGCTACCCTCCGCCTCCCTGCATGAACTGGGAGAGCCTCTTCGTCCTGGGCCTGACCCTGGCGATGCTGGTCGCGCTCGTCTCGGGCCGCGTGCGCGTCGACGCCATCGGCCTGGGCCTGATGATCGCGCTGGTCGCGGCCGGGATCATCGGCTACGACGAGGCCGTCGCGGGCTTCGGCAACAAGGCGATCCTCACCATCGCCGGCCTGTTCGTGGTCGGCGAGGGCCTGACGCGCACCGGCGCGGTCGAGTTCGTGGCGCGCCTCCTGATGCGCCTGACGCGCGGCAGCGCGCGGCGCACGATCTTCCTGACCTGCACCGTGGCGGCCGCGATCTCGAGCCTGCTCAACGACACGGCCGTGGTGCTGGTGTTCATCCCGCTGCTGCTCGAGGTCGCGCGGGGCAGTGGCGTGCCGGCCTCGCACCTCCTGATGCCGCTCTCCTTCGCCTCGCTCCTGGGCGGCATGAACACGCTGATCGGGACCTCGACCAACATCCTGGTCAGCGGCACGGCCGAGAGCCTCGGCCAGGCGCCGCTCGGGATGTTCGAGATGACGCCGCTGGCGGTGGTCCTGTGCGCGCTCGGGATCGCCTACCTGACCTGGCTCACGCCCGTGCTGGTGCCGGCGCGCGCGAGCCTCTCGGCCCAGCTCGGGGCCAGCGCGGCGCGCGAGTACCTGACCGAGCTCGTGATCGGGCCGCGCTCACCGCTCGTCGGGCGCGCCTATCCCGAGGTGCTGGCGCGCATCCGCGCGCGCCTGGCCTTCTTCGTGCGCAAGGAGGCGGCCCTGTGGGGCCCCTTCGAGGGCCAGGTGATCAAGCCCGGGGACGTGCTCATGCTGCGCGGCAGCGTGGACGAGATCGCGGCCCTGGAGACCGAGCTCGACCTCAAGCACGCCGCCGGGCAGCGCTCGCGCGAGAAGGACATGAGCTTCTTCGAGCTGGCGATCTCGCCCCACTCGCCGCTGGTCGGGCGCCGCGCCGAGGAGCTGCAGCTCTGGCGCGACTACGGGGCCGTGACGGTGGCGATCCTGCGCGCCGGCCAGCACGTCAAGGAGCGCCTGAGCCGCCTGCACCTGCGCGCCGGCGACCTCTTGCTGGTCATGGCCGACGAGGAGAGCGAGAACCGCCTGCAGGCCAGCAACGACTTCTACATGGTCACCGGCGCGCAGAAGAGCGTGAAGCTGCGCCACCGCGGGCGGCGCGCGCTGATCGTGGCCGGACTGGTGGTGCTCCTGTTCGCGCTGACTTCCCTGGTGAAGCTGCCCTGGCTGCCGCAGCCCTTCGTGGCCGTGCTGGGGGCGCTGGCGATGATCACGACCGGCTGCGTCACGCCACGCCGCGTCTACCGCACGATCGACTGGCCGATCCTGCTGTTCATCGTCGGCACGCTGGCCCTCGGCAAGGGCATGGAGTCGACCGGCGCGGCGGCGACGATCGCCCAGGGCATCGTCGCGCACCTGGCGCAGCACGGCGAGGCCGCGATCCTGGCCGGCTTCGTGCTCCTGTGCCTGGTGCTGAACACGCTGATCGCCCACAGCGCCGTGGCCGTGCTGCTGACCCCGATCGCCGTGCGCACGGCGCAGACCCTGTACGAGGCGAGCCCCGACGACCCCGGTGCCCCCGCCTTCCTGCGCGCCTGCATCCTGGCGATCGCCTTCGGGGGCTCGCTGTGCTTCGCGACGCCGGTCGGGCACCAGGTCAACCTGATGGTGATGGGACCGGGCGGGTACCGCTACGGCGACTTCGTGCGCCTCGGGCTGCCGCTGTCGCTGCTGGCGTGGGGCGTGATCTCGTTCGGGTTGCCGCTGCTGGCGGGAGTCTAGCGCGGCGAGCCGCGCCGGAGCGGCCCGCCCCGATGGGCTAGACTGGCCGGCCTTGAAGTCCCACTCGGCCGCAGCACCGACGCCCATCGCCGACGCTCGCCCCGAGACGGCCGGCGCCGTGCACTGCCCCCACTTCGGGCCCTGCGGCGGCTGCAGCTTCCTCGACCAGCCCTACGCCGACGAGCTGGCCGTCAAGGCCGAGGCCTTCGGGCGCGTGGCCGCCGCGCACCTCGACCTCGCGGGCGTCGCTCTGCGCCCCCCGCTGGCCGCGCGCGCGCCGCTCTTCTACCGCACCTCGCTCAAGGTGCCCTTCGCGCTGCGCCGCGCGCGACCCGTGGCCGGGTTCTACCGGCGCGCGAGCCACGAGGTGGTCGACCTCGAGTCCTGCGCGATCCAGCACCCGCGCCTGACGCAGCTCCTGCTCCTGGCCAAGGAATGCGTGCGCGAGCTCGGGACGCCGATCCACGACGAGCGCTCCCACAAGGGCCTGCTGCGGCACTTCCTGGCGCGCGTGGCGAGCGACACGGGCGCGTGCCTGGCGGGCTTCGTCGTGCGCTACGACCGCGACCGGGCCACGCGCAAGCTGGCCGAGCGCCTGCTCGAGCGCGCCGCGCCGCTGGGCCTGGTGGGCGTGATCGAGAACGTCAACCGCGAGCGCGGCAGCCAGGTCCTCGGACACGAGTCGCGGCTCCTGGCCGGGCGCGAGACCCTGCGCGAGACGAGCGACGGGCTCGTGCTCGAGACCTCGCTGACGACCTTCGCCCAGGTCAACGCCGCGCAGGCCTCCGTGCTCTACGGCGAGGTGGAGCGCCTGCTGGGCCCCCTCGCCGGCCAGGGCGTGGTCGACCTCTTCTCCGGCTACGGCCCGATCGCCCTGCGCCTGGCGCGCCGTGGCGCACGCGTCCACGCGATCGAGTACGACGCGCGTGCCGTGGCCGAGGGCCGCGCCGCCGCCGCGGCCAACGGGCTGGCCGGCACGCTCACCTACGCCGCCGGCGACGCCCAGCGCCTCCTGCGCGAGCACGCCGCCGGCCCCGCCCCGATCGACGCGATCGTGGTCGACCCCCCGCGCCGCGGCCTGTCGCGCGCGCTGGTCGAGCTCCTGTGCACCCTGTCCGTGCCGCGCCTGGTGGTCGTGTCCTGCTTCCCCGACACGCTGGTGCGCGACCTCGGGCTCCTGTCGAGGACCTACGCGCTGCGCGAGCTCGGCACCGTCGACCTCTTCCCGCGCACGCCGCACCTCGAGTCCTTCGCGCTGCTCGAGCGCCGGTGACCTCGGTGGACCCGTCCGGGGCCATCGACCCTGGACGGCAGTAACCGCCACGTTCCACGCAGGTACGCTGGGCATGGGTCGCACGAGCTCGGCGGAGGGTGGGAGCAGGAGCAGGCCAGCCCCGGTGCTGGCCCTGGCACTCCTCTCCGCGTGCGGTCCTGGCGACTCCGCTCCGCGTCCGTCAGCGCCTGCGACGCTGGTCGTCCTCGACGGGCTCGACGACCGGCCGCTCGCCGGCGTGCGCATTGCAGCGCGCGACGGGACGCCGCTGGGCGAGACCGACGCGAGCGGCGCCTGCGAGCTGCCCGCGACCGAGGAGCAGGACCGTGCCTGGTTCCACCTGGAGAAGCCCGGCTTCGGGCACGGCGTCGCGCATTCCAGGTGGGCAACGGTGATGGAGGTCGTGCTGGTCCCGCTCGTCACGCTCCACGGCCGGGTGCTCGCGGCGGACTCCGGCGAAGCCGTGCCCGGAGCACGCGTGAGCCTTCCGCGCATGCAGTGCAGCTGCCCTGTCGCGGAGACGCGCGCCGATGCGGCGGGGCGCTACGAGCTCGCCGTCGACCCGTTCGACCTGCAGCTCTCTTCCCTTTCGGTTGACGCGCCAGGTTTCGCGCCGAGCAAGCCTCGGCCTCGGCTGGAGAGCGCCCACTGGATGCCGCGGCAGCTCGATCTCGAGATCCAGCGCGGCGTCGAGCTCGCCGGTCGGGCCGTGGACCTCGAAACAGGGCGGGGGCTGCTGGCCGAGGTCGCGGGTCACCCGACTGCCCAGGACGGGAGCTTCACCCTGCGCGTGCTGCCGGAGCGGGGCTTCGCCGAGCTGGTCGTGCGGGCCGAAGGCCACTGCGCCCTGTACGCGAGCATCCCCGAGGCCGAGCTCGCGCGTGCCGAGCCCTGGCGCTTCCCGCTCGCGCGCGGGACGGCGCTGGAGGGTGTGGTGCGCGACGAGGCAGGGCGCGGGCTGGTGGGCATCGAGGTGAACCTCTACGGGCACGCCCTGGCTCCGGAAGCGCGGACCCTCGAGGAGTCGGAGCGCGCCCGGGAGCTCGCCGCGCTGCCGCCCGGCTGGCGGCTCGAGCTCGACTCCCGTGCTCCCTGGGAGCCGCCGAGCACGACGACGGACGCCGGGGGCCGCTTCCGCTTCGAGGGGCTGCCGCCGTGGAGTCGCTCGCTGCGGCTCTCCGCCCACGACGGAGCCTTCCGCGGTTGCGAGCAGGAGATCGGACCGCTCGCCGGACCGGGTGCCGCGACGAGGGTCGAGCTCGCGCTCGGCTCCGAGCGGTATCCCGAGCGGGCCGAGATCACCGGCAGGATCCGCGTGAACGGCTTCGAGGGCGAGCTGCCCGGTGAGCTCGCGTGGAAGGGACGCACCCGGGCGGGCCGCGCCTCGACGCGCGGCGCGCTGCGTCTCGCGGTCGAGAGCGGGGAGGTCGCGCTCCGCGTTGCTCTCGACGACTTCCCCGCGCCGACCTCGGGGAACGAGGTCGTGCTGGTGCACCGCGGCGGCTTCCTCGAGCGCGACCTCGACGTGCGGGTTCCGGCCCGCCCCATCCAGGGACGCGTGCGCTTCGAGGACGGGCCGGCAGTGCGCGTCCGGGTGAGCGCGCGGGGTCAGTCGCCCCGTTCCGTCGGTGAAGCCCCGCGCTGGCTCGCGGCCGACGTGCGCACCGACTCCGAGGGCCGCTTCCGCTTCGATGCGCCCGACCTCGGGCAGCCCTACGAGGTCACCGTGCACGTCGGCGAGGGTGGGCGCGTGCTCGAGGTGTGGCCGGGAGACGACGAGCTCGACATCGAGCTCCGGCGCCCGGCGGTGCTGGCCCTGCGCGCCACCGAGGCCGCCTCGGGGCGCGCGCTCACGCCCCGGGAGGTCCACTTCTGGTGGAAGGTCGCGGGCTCGGCCGAGCTCCGGCACGTGCAGCTCGACTGGGCTCCGGTGGACGAAGGCTGGCACCGCGTCCTGGTTCCGAACGGCGCCCTCGAGCTCGAGGTCTGGCCCGCTCCGGACTCCATGCTCATGCCCGCTCGCGGGCGGCACGTGCTCGCCCAGCCCGGAAGCGAGCCGACCGAGGTCGCGATCGCGCTGCAGCCCGGCCTCGCCCTCCACCTCGGGCTCGACCCGAGCTCCGGACCGTTCCCGCTCGGCCACGCCCTCCTGCTCCTGGAGGAGGCAGATCGCGATGCGGTACGCACACCGCTCCGCGACCTCGATGGATGCGGCCCGCGCTGCCCCTACGAGGTCGTGAGCACGCAGCCTTTCCTCATGCGCGAGCTCCGCCTCGACACGACGGGCACAGCCGTCGTCCACGGGCTCGAGCCGGGCCGCTACGTGCTGCGCGCCTTCCCCGCCGATCTCGTGCTCGAGCCGGAGACGATCCAGCTCGAAGCATCGACGACCGCGCCCGTGCTCGTGCGCTGGCAGAAAGCACGCTGAGGCCCGGGAGCGGTTCCGAAGCCGTGCGGGAAGGCAGCGCGCCCGTCTCGCACCGGCACGGCGCCACGGCCGACCCTGGGAGCGATCGACGGGGTGGAGCTCGACCCGCGGCCCTGACTCGGGGTCCCGGCCGGGGCACGATTCGTGCGACGCTGGAGCCCCCGGCGGCATCTCCGGAGTGAGCATGACCGATCTCCCCTCCCGCCCGCTCGATCCGGCCGAGCTCCTGGCGCAGCGTGCCTGGATGCGGCGCTTCGCGGCCGCGCTGGCCGGCGCGGAGGGCGAGGATCTCGTGCAGGAGGCCTGGGTCCGCGTCCTGAGCGGTCGCGCGCCGGCGCTGGCACGACCGCGGGCGTGGCTGGCGCACGTGCTGCGCAACGCGGCGCGCATGCAGAAGCGCGGCGCGCTCCGGCGCGAGCAGCGCGAGGTGCAGGCGGCGCGCGAGGAAGCCCTGGCGTCGACCGACGAGCTCGTGGCCCAGGCCGAGCTCGAGCAGCTCGCCGTGCGCGCCGTCCTCGCGCTGCCCGGGCTGTACCGCCAGGCGCTGCTCCTGCGCTACGTGCGCGGCCTCGAGCCCAGCGAGATCGCCAGGCAGCTCGGGCTCCCGCCCTCGACCGTGCGCAACCGCATCGCGCGCGGCCTGGCGGAGGTGCGCGCGGAGCTCGACCGGCGTCACGGGCGGCGCGAGGCGTGGCTCGCGCTGCTCGCGCCGGGGGCAGCGCTGGGAAAGGGTACGGCAACCATGGTCGTGGGCAGTGGGACCTGGATGAGCACGAAATCGATCGCGGCCTGCGCGGCCCTGGCCGCGGCGGCCGGGTTGCTGTGGGTCGGTGTCACCCGCCGCGGAGACACGGGGCAGGCGCCAGCGTCGAGCGCGCCCTCCGCCTTCGCGCACGCGGATCCCGCGCCTTCCGCCGCGGAGCTGCTGGCCGACCCGCCGCGGGCCGGCGCGAGCGAACGCCGAGAGATCGTGCCTCCTGGTGTCGCGGCCATGACGGCGACCGAGCTCGTCGTCCACGTGACCTGGCACGACGGCACGCCGACGGCGGACCTACCGCTGCAGGTCCAGAGCCTCGAGGTCGAACCCTACGGGCTCCTGACCACGGGCACGACCGACGCCTCCGGTACGGCGCGCTTCACGGCGCTTCCGCCCGGGCCGCAGTGGCTCGACACCCTGCGCGACTGGGCTGGCTACGTCCACCTCGTGCCCGGCGAGCCGCAGACGCTCGAGCTCGCCCTCCCGCCCGGGCTGGACGTGGACTGCCGCGTCGTGGACCGTGCAGGTGCGGGCGTGGCCGGGGCCGAGGTCTGGCTGTCGGAATTCGGCGGAGGGGGGCCCGGACTCGTCGTCGGCCGCACGGACGCCGGCGGGTGGCTCGCCCTGCGTGACCTGCCATGCCAGCACCGCTCGCTCGCCGCCCGCGCCGGAGGCCACTCGCCCTCGACCCGCCGCGAGTTCCGCGGCCTTCCGGGCGCGCGCCTCGCGGTCCGGCTCGTCCTTCCGGGTCCGGGCGCATCGCTGATCGGCGTGGTGCAGGACTCGAGCGGGACGCCTCTCGCCGGGGCCGAGGTCCTGATCGGCGACCAGTTCCCGCCCGGCGGGGAGCGGGCGGACGGCGAGGAAGTCGCAGGAGCCCCGCAACGACACGCGCTGAGCGACGCGGACGGGAGCTTCCTGGTGCACGAGCTGGCGCCCGGGCCGCTCGAGCTCCAGGCGCGCGCCCCGGGCTACGCCACGGCCCGCGCGTACGTGGAACTCGCCCCGAACGAGACCGGGCACTGCACGCTCGTGCTCCCGGCCGAGGCCAGCGTGGCTGGCGTCGTGCGCGATGGCAGCGGCCGCCCGGTGGCAGGCGTGAACATCACGGGAGCCGCACACTCCGACTTCCGGGAGCGCTGGACGCGCACGGCGGCCGACGGGAGCTTCGTCCTGGGCGGGCTGGAGGCGGGGCGTTGCCTGCTCGTGGCGGATGGCGACAGGGCCGACGGCGGCACGACCGGTCACGCGCGGACCGAGCTCGAGCTGCGCGCGGGCGAGGAGGCGCGCTGGGACGCCGTGCTCACGGTCGGCGGCGTGGTGGCGGGCGTGGTGCTCGACGAGCGCGGCGCGCCGCTCGCGCGCTGGCACGTCGCCGCCGTCGAGCACGAGGGCTCGGACGACTGGCTGCGCTCGGCCTACACCGACGCGGCCGGCCGCTTCCGCATGGAGGACTGCCCGGCCCAGCGCTTCCTGCTCGCGCTGCGCGCCCCGGAGGAGGAATGGGGCGACCCCGTGCTGGTGGTCGAGGACTTCCAGGTGGGCGACGAGGCGCTCGTCCTGCGCGCGCTGGACGAGTGCCGGCCGAGCGCTTTCGTCGAAGGCCGCCTGGTCGCCGCCGACGGTGGGCAGCTGGTCGAGGTGGAGCTGGGGCTCTTCTCGGTGCGCATGGGCGCGGCCCTCGACACGCACGTGCCCGACGCGGACGGACGCTTCCACATCGGCCCGCTGCGCTCGGGCGAGTACGTGCTCGGCGCCGAGGCCGTGCTCGACGAGTCCGCGGGCCTGTACCCGTTCCGCCGGTGGCGCGTCGCGCTCCAGGCTGGCGAGACGGAGGACCTCGGGAACCTGGTGCTCGAGCGCGGCGGCTGGATCCGCCTGCGCGCCGTCGCCCAGGGCGGTGCAGCGCTGCCCCCGGGCCCGGTCCTGGAGGACGTGCAACTGCTGGTCGACGGCGAGGGCCTGGGCTGGATGAGCTTCGTGGGCACGGAGGGACACTCCGGGCCGCTCGCCCCCGGCACGTACCTCGTCCGTTCGCGCGAGGGAACCTGGCGCGCGCCCGACGCCGAGGTCGAGGTGCGGCCGGGCGCGACGACCGAGCTCGAGCTCGCCTTCGAGCCCACCACGGAGCGGCTCGTCGAGGTCGTCTTCCCGGAGGGCGAGCCCGGGAGCGTGCTCGAGCTGCGCGTGCTGGATGCCGCCGGGCGTGCGTTCGACGACATCGACGACGATCTGGGCGCGGGTCGCTACAGCGCCTGGGTCGGCGGACTCCTGCCCGGCGGCTACACCGTCGAGGCACGCGCCCCGGACGGACGCAGCGCGTCGGGCGAGCTGCGCGTGCTCGACCTGGCCGCCGACGAGACTCCGCTGGTCCTGACCCTGCGTTGAAGCGGGCTGCGGCCGCGCCTCAGCCGCTCCGCTTCGCGGCGCGCTTGCGCCGGCCCTTGCCGGGAGCGGGCGCGGCCCGCGGCTTCCCGCGCTTGGCCGCACGCACGGCCTTGGACCAGTCCTTGGGCGGCTCCTCGCCCTTGAGCTCGAACAGGAAGCGCGAGGGCAGCGAGTCCTCGCCGCGCCCGAAGCGCGCGCGCGCCAGGGCCTGGCACAGGGTCAGGCTGTGCTGCGCGCGCGTGATGCCGACGTACATCAGGCGGCGCTCCTCCTCGACCGTGCCCTCGGCCACGGCGCGGCGGTGCGGCAGGAGGCCCTCCTCGAGGCCCACCAGGTAGACGCGCGGGAACTCCAGGCCCTTGGCGGAGTGCAGCGTCATGAGCGTGACCGCGCGGCGCTCGCCCTCGAGGCTCGGGTCGTCGTCGTCCTGCTCCTCGAGCGTCAGGGCCTGCAGGAAGGCGGCCAGGGTGGCGTCCTTCTTCTTGCCGCCGAAGCGGCGCGCGAAGTCGAGCAGCTCCTCGACCGCCGCCCAGCGGCGCGTGCGCTCGAGCGGGTCGGGGTAGAGGCGCTCGACCTCGGCCCGGTAGCCGACGGCCTCCAGCAGGCGCTCGATGCGCGCGACCAGCGTGAGGCCGGTCTCGGCCTTCACCGTCCCGAGCAGGCGGTAGAGGTCGCGCCCGGCGGCGGCCGCGACCGGCGTGACGCCCTCCAGGTCGGCGGCCTCCTCGAAGGCCTGCGGCAGCGAGCAGCGGCGCGTGGCGGCGTGGGCCAGCACGCGCTCCAGGCTCTTCGCGCCGATCCCGCGCGGAGGCGCGCCGGCGGCGCGCGCCAGGGCCAGCTCGTCGTCCGGCTGCACGCACAGCTTGAGGTAGGCCAGCACGTCGCGCACCTCCTTGCGGTCGAAGAAGGAGCGCCCGCCCACCAGCACGTAGGGGATCGCGCGCGCGCGGAAGGCCTCCTCGTAGGCGCGCGCCTGCGGTCCAGTGCGGAACAGAACCGCGAAGTCGCCGAAGCGCGCCGCGCGCCGCCCCACCAGCGCGACGATGTCGCGCGCGACGTGGTCGGCCTCCTCGGCCTCGCCCTCGGCGGTCACCAGGCGCACGGGCTCGCCGGGGCCGAGGGCCGAGCGCAGCTCCTTGGGGTGGCGGTCCGGGTTGTTGGCGATGACCCGGTTGGCCGCGCGCAGGATCGGCTCGGTCGAGCGGTAGTTCGTCTCCAGGCGCACGACCTTGGCGCCCTTGAAGTCCTTCTCGAAGGACAGGATGCGCGTGACGTCGGCCCCGCGCCAGCCGTAGATCGACTGGTCGTCGTCCCCCACCACGCACAGGTTGCGGTGCGCCCCGGCGATGGCGCTCACGATCTCGTACTGCGGCGCGTTGGTGTCCTGGTACTCGTCGACCAGCACGAACCGGAAGCGTTCGCGCAGCGCGGCGAGCGGTCCGTCCTTCTTCTTCAGGAGCTGCACCGTGCGCAGCAGGAGGTCGTCGAAGTCGAGCGAGCGGGCCCGGGAGAGCTCCTCCTCGTAGCGCGCGAAGGCGCGCCCGATCAGCTCCTCCTGCTCGTCGGCGGCCTTCGCCAGGTACGCGTCGGCGGCCACCAGCCGGTTCTTGAGCAGGGAGATGCGCGCCTGCAGGTCGCCGGCCTGCATCGTCGCGCCCTCGACCTGCAGCGTGCGCAGGACGCCGCGCAGCAGCGCGAGCTGGTCCGAGCCATCGCTGATCGTGAAGGCCTTGCCGACCCCCACCTGGGCCCCGTGCTCGCGCAGGACCTCCAGGCAGAAGGCGTGGAAGGTGCCGACGAAGGGCAGCGCCGCGCGCTCGGCGCCGATCAGGTGCGCCAGGCGCTCGCGCATCTCGCGCGCGGCCTTGTTGGTGAAGGTCACGGCCAGGACGCGCTCGGGCGCCACGCCCTTCGAGACGAGGTGCGCGATGCGCACCGTGATCACGCGCGTCTTGCCGCTGCCGGCCCCGGCCAGCACGAGCAGCGGCCCCTCGCCGTGCAGCACCGCCGCGCGCTGCTCGGCGTTCAGCTTCGAGAGGTCCGGCGCGGGCGAGGAGGCGGCCACGGGGGCGCGCAGGGTACGCGCGCCGCGGCGCCGCTCAAGAGGCTATCCCAGAGCCCGTCACGAGCCTCTTCCGCCGTCCTCCGCCGCCTGGCGTCGTTGCTCCTCCTCGGCGTATCGCCCTGGATACGCGGTCGTCGTCGCGCCTCGCCCGCCGGCGGATGCCGGCGGAACCTGCTCAGGACGGGTTCTGGGAAAGCCTCAGGCGTCTTCCTCGACCGGCTGCGGGCGCTTCGGGCGCAGCTCGACCGTGAGGTCGCGCAGCAATCCCTCGCGCCGGGCCGTGAGCCTCCAGTCCGGGCCGAAGAACAGGACCGCGCCGCGCATGCGCTCGTCGATCTTGTCGTACTCGAAGGAGGCCGAGAGCGCGCGGTAGACCGGGATGCTGAGGCGCAGGCCCAGGTCGCGCTGGTCGTACCAGCCGTAGGCCAGCACGGCGCTCGCGCGCCCGTCCTCGACGTGCTCCCAGACCCACAGGGGCGCGCCCAGCTCGGCCAGGCACGCGGCGAGGTCGGCCTCCGCCGGCCGCAGGCGCTCCAGGGCCGCGGACGTGACCGGCGTGTGGCGCGACTGGCGCTCCCAGGCGACGCGCAGGCAGCCCGAGCAGGCCAGGGCGACGAGCAGCGCCGCGACCGCCCTCACTCGTGCAGCTCCTCCCAGGGCATCGCGTACTCGGGCTGGTCGCCCTCCAGCGTGATCCCGACGTGCGTCAGGACCTGTTCCTCGTCGAAGAACAGCCAGGCGCGGTCCGCGCGCGCGTCCTCGTTCTGGAAGGCGAGCACGACCAGGAACAGGACCGCGCGCTTGGTCTGCGAGAACTGGTAGCGGTAGGCGCTGCGCTTGCCGAGCTGCACGACCTCGACCGGCGCGCCCAGGCGCTCGACGACCTCGCGCGCGGTCGTCCGGCCGGGCTCCAGCGCCGCCAGGGACTCGCGCGCGAGCGGCCGGTTGTCGGTCGAGCGCGTCAGCGCGCAGGCCGGGGCGAGCGTCAGGAGGAGCGCGAGGAGACCGGTGCGCATGCGGGGAGGGAAGAGGCGCGGGAAGCGCGCGAGGATACGCGGCCGGCTTCCGGCCCCGGAAGGGCTTTCCACCGGCCGCGCGGCGTCTTCGGGGGAATACTTCGAGCGAGGCAACCCCATGGATTCCCGTTTCCCCCGTGCGCGCGTCTGGCTCCGCCTGGGCCTCGCGCTCCACCTCCTGGCCGTGGCGCTGGTCGCGCCGCGCATCCTCCAGCCGCGCCGCGCTCCCGCTGCCGAGGGGGCGGGCGCCCCCTCGGTCCCGTCCGAGCCCGCGGACCGGCCGGCCGTCTCCGCTGGCCGCGCGGCCGAGGCGGGCCGGCGCGAGGACGCGAGCCACGCCGAGCTGCGCACGCGCGTCGGCTCCGCCACGGCGGCCCTGGCCGAGGCGCTCGAGAGCCCGGACTACGCGGCCGAGCCCTGGCGCGCGGCCGTGGCCGAGCGCGCGCGGACGCTCGGGAGCGAGGCCCTGCCGGCGCTGCTGGCGCTCCTGGCGGACGAGCAGCGCTCGGTCGAGGAGCACGTGGCCGCCACCGAGCTCGCCGCCGCCCTGCGACGCTGAGCGGTCCGCCACGGGCCGCGCGGCCGTCCCGCTCGGCCTCGACGAGGTTCCCGGTCGCGCCTCCGAGGTCCCCTCAGAAATCCACGGGCGTGTACTCGACCCGCTCGAGCTGCGGCGTCCCCTCGCGGGCCCGCACGGCCGCGTCGAGCGGCACGTCGGTGAAGACCTGCGGCTCGCGCGTGCCGGGCCAGAGGATCGCGAGGCGCGCGATGCGCGTCGCGTCCCCGAGGCCGATCTCGAGCCGGCTCGGCGAGCCGCCGAAGCTCGAGACCGAGCCGGCCGCGCGGTGGATCTCGCGCGTGCCGCCGGGCGTCTCCAGCACGAGCTGGACGCGCGCGCCGAGGCCGGAGCGGTTGGCCTTCGTCCCCGCCAGGAGCAGCACGAGCCAGTGGTTGCCGAAGCCGGGGTTCTCGAACAGCGCGCTGTGGAACCGGTCCACGAGGAAGAAGCCGCCGAGCTGGTGGAACACGTCCTGGTCGCCGTCGCGGTCGAGGTCGGCGAAGCCGACCCCGTGCCCCTTCTGCAGGTGCCCCATGCCGGCCGCGGTGGTGACGTCGAGGAAGCGCTCGCCGCCGCGGTTCCACAGCAGCACGTTGGGCACCAGCACCTGCAGGGCCGGCTCGCCCGTGCCGAGGTAGAGGTCCAGGAAGCCGTCGTTGTCCAGGTCGCCGAAGTTGGCGCCCATCGGCAGCAACGGCCGCGACAGCCCGGCCGCGGCGGCGACGTCGCGGAAGGTCCCATCGCGCTGGTTGCGGAAGAGCAGCGGGCGCACGGCCTGGTCGGCGCGCCCGAGGGCCCACTCGGCCATGTCGGCCAGCTTGGCCTGGTAGCCGCCGACCCACAGGTCGAGCCAGCCGTCGTTCTCGAGGTCGAAGAACCAGGTGGCGAAGTGCCGCCCGGGCTCGCCCGTCACCCCGGCGCGGTGGGCCACGTCGCGGAAGGTGCCGTCGCCCTTGTTGCGGTACAGGCGGTTCAGGCCGATGTTCGAGACGAAGAGGTCCAGGTCGCCGTCGTTGTCGTAGTCGCCGGCCGCGACGCCCTTGGCGTAGCGATCGTTCGAGACGCCCGCGGCCTGCGTGGCGTTGGCGAAGCTCCCGTCGCCCTCGTTGCGCCAGTACTGCGAGGGGTACTGGATCGCCTGCTCGAACTCGGCGCGCGACTCGTGCCCGACGTAGACGTCGAGCCAGCCGTCGCCGTCGAAGTCGCCGAACAGGCCGGTCTGGGTGGGATAGGCCGGGTCCGCCAGCCCGGCCGCGCGCGTCACGTCGGTGAAGGCCCCGCCGTCGTTGCGCAGCAGGCTCTTGCGGATGCGCCCGAAGTCGAGCAGCCAGGCCCCGCGCAGGACGAGCACGTCCCAGTCGCCGTCGTTGTCCGGGTCGCCCGAGACCAGGTTGAGCCCGCCGAGCTGCTCGTCGACGCGCGCCTCCTTCGAGCGGTCCGCGAACGTCCCGTCGCCGCCGTTCTTGAACAGCGAGAGCGGTCCGAGCGGGTCGCAGGTCGAGGTCAGGACGTCGAGCCAGCCATCGCCGTCGTAGTCCTCGATCGCGACACCGCCGGCCATGTTCATCACGTCCACGCCGAGCTTCTTGGCCACGTCGTGGAAGCGCGGGAACTCCGCCTGCGAGGCGAAGGCCGCGGGCGGCAGCCGGAAGCGCTCGGGCACGCCCTCGGGGTACTCGCCCAGGGCCATGGCCGAGATGTTCAGCAGCCACAGGGCCTCGCGGTCGTCGGGCGCCAGCTCGAGCAGCGCGAGCTGGTGCTGGCGCGCCTTCTCGGCCGGGCCGCGCTCGGTGTGGATCGCCCCGCCCGCCAGCGGGAACAGGCAGCACTCCGGGTTGTGGCGGCGGATGCAGTTCTCCTGCTCCGCCAGGCGCAGGTAGGCCAAGGAAAGCTGGCGGTGCAGGCGCAGGCGCAGGTCGGGCGGGGCGCGCTTGCCGGCCAGCTCGAAGGCCTGCTCGAGCACCGCCACGGCGCGCGCGGCGTCGGCGTTCTTCAGGTACTCGCGCCCGAGCGCCAGCAGGACCTCGCCGCGCCGCTCGACGGGCAGCTCCGGGTCCGCCAGCTCCTGCTCGAGCCGCTGCTGCTGGGCGAGGCTGATGAAGGGGTTCTCTTCCTCGTACAGGGCCTGGCCGATGCGGCGGAACTCCTCGGCCGGGGTCTCGGCGGGCTGCGCGGGCGCCGCCGGCTCCTGGGGTGCGAGGAAGAGCGCGAGGAGGAGGGAGGGGGTCGTCATGGCGCTCGACGCGGCTGGCGCGGAACGCCGGAGCATACCGGACCCGCGCGCGCGTCGCCGCGCGCCAGCGGAGTTCTGCCCCGGCAAACGCCGCCTCGCGCCGCGGGCCTCGGCCCGGCGGCGCTATCATCGCCTCGCCATGGAGACCGCGCACGGCGCAGCGCCGACCGGCGCACCCGATCCCCGGCCGGCGCTGGCGATCGCCCACGTCGTGCTCCCGACCGACCGCATGGCGGAGAGCGCGGCCTTCCTGAGGACGATCGGGATGCGCCCCGTGCACGACGGCGCGAAGGTGTCGATCTTCGAGCTGCGCGGCGGCACGCACGTGATCCTGATGCAGGCCGAGGAGGTCGTGCCCGGGGACGCGCCCTTCGACCTGATGGTGGACGACCTCGAGGCCACGCACGCGCGCTTCGCCGCCCTCGGGCTCGCGCCCTCGGCGATCGAGGCGCTGCCACGCATCGACCACCGCGTCTTCCACCTGCGCGAGCCGGCCGGGCACGTGCTCACCTTCTACTCCAGCCACGCCTCGGGCCGGCCCACGTGAGCCTGGACCGCCGCCACCTCCTGGCCGGGAGCGGCGCGCTCGTGGCTGGCTGCGCGGCGCGCGGTGCGTCCGCGGAGCCGTCGGATGCGCTCGACGCCTTGCTCGTCGCCCAGGCCGACGTGCTGCCCGAGCGCGCGGGCGCCGGCGCGAACCACTACCCGATGGCGGCCGAGGCGCTGGAGGCGCTGGACCGCCCCGAGCTCATCCCGCTCGCCTGGCGCGCCGGCGCCGCCGGCTACGCCGGTCCGCTGCCGCGCTTGGCGCCGCTCACGGACCCCGGCGCGGCGCTGGGCGCGCGCGAGCGCTACGGGGACTGGCTGGAGCTCTTCCGCGCCGAGCTGGCGCGCGCGCCGTGGGAGGACGTCGTCGCGCGCTGGGTGCCGCGCCTCGCGCCGGGCGCCTCGGCCGCCGTCTTCCACGGGCTGATCCGCACGGCGCACGCCGTGCGTGCGCTGCGACGGCACGCGAGCCCGGCCCGGCGCGACGAGCTCGCCGTCGCGCTCGCCTACTGGGCCGCGAGCTACGTCGAGCTCGCGCCCGACCCAGCGGGACCCGCGCTCCGCACGCCGCTGGCCGCGCTGCGGCCCCGCTGGCTCGACGAGGTCGAGGACGTGCCCTTCGACGACGTGCACGCGCGCCTGGCGCGCGCGCCGCTCGCGCCCGCCGTCGAGCCGGCGGCCCTCGGCGCCGATGCGCAGGCGGAGCTGGCGGCCCTCGTGCGCGAGGCGGCCGAGGCCTTCCTCGAGATGCTGGTCCAGGAGCGCCACCGCCTCTGGTTGCTGCACACCGTGACCGGACCGGCCGCGGCGGCGCTGCTCGCGCCCGAGCTCGCGCCCCCGGACGCGCGCCTGCTCGCCGCCCACGCGCGCCAGGCCGCCCTGGCGCTGTTCCTCGCCTTCGGCGCGCCCTACGAGCCGCGCGCCCACCTGCGCGCCTCGACCCCGCCCTGGCCCGTGCTCACGCGCCAGGCGGCCGAGAGCGGCTCGGTGCACACGATCAAGCTGACCGAGGCGCTGCTGCGCTTCCGGCGCGTGGACGACGGGCTGTGCCGCTCGGTCATCGCGCAGTGGCTGGAGTGGACGTAGGGCAGCGAGCTGCGGCGCCGGCCCCCGCTCCTCCCGCGCCTCGTCGCGGCAGAGGATGGTGACCCCAAGGGGATTTGAACCCCTGTCGCCAGGATGAAAACCTGGTGTCCTAGGCCGAACTAGACGATGGGGCCACGCGGTCCGTCGAGCCCGTCGCCGGGCTCCGTGGGCGCGGAAAGATAGGGTCCCGTCCCGGGGGTGTCAATCTCGCGTCCAGCCGGCGGCCACGAGGCGCCCGCGCACGTGGGCCAGCTCGCGCTCGAGCCCGGCGCGCACGACGTCGAGGCCCGCGGCCCCCGGCGCGAGCAGGCTCCAGGTGTAGGTCTCGACCTCGACGTGCAGCTCGGAGGAACCCCAGCGCTCGGGCGCGGCCAGGGCCGCGGCGAGCGTGCGCTCGGCCTCGGCGCGGGTCGTCGCCAGGCCCGCGCCGGTGCCGAAGTGGGCCAGATCCACGGGCACGTGGAAGTGGCAGCGCCACTCGTCGCAGCCGCGCCAGGCGGAGGCCTCGCGCGCGAGCTCCGGGAGGTCGAGCGCGCGCAGGTGCTCGGCCCCGCGCCGTCCGGTGACCTGGTGCAGGTACACGGGCTCGTCGAGGGCCAGGAGGCGCGCGCAGGCGTCGGGATCGTCGTCGGGGCGGCGCAGCGCGAGGGCGCTGGAGAACTGCAGCTTGCCGAGTGGCGTCCCGTGCTGCGTGGCGCGCGCCAGGGCCGCCTCCGGCTCCTCGAACTCGACCGCCGCGTGGCACGTGTCGAGGCAGGCGCCGAGGTGGCGCGCGAGCGCCGCTTCCTCGGCCGGGCTCGCGCCCGCGCGCAGCGTCTCCAGGAGCTCGGCCAGCTCGCGCGTGTCGTTGGCGCTCGAGCGCGGCTCGGGCTCGAGCGCGAGGACCACGCGCTCGCCGGTCTCGCGCTCGAGCTCGGACAGGGCCAGGGCCGCGGCGCGGAAGGCGGCCGCGATGCGCTCGCGCTCGCCGGGCTCGAGCCAGGCCGCGAAGGCCCCGGCGTGCGTGCTGATCGAGAGGTGCTGCCCCGGACGCGAGCCGCCGCGGCGCGCGCGCAGCCCGGCCGCCAGGCGCGCCACGTCGAGCGTGTAGGCCAGACGCGCGGGCTCGCTCCAGGGCGGGACGAAGACGCGCGCCTTGAGCCCCGGGCCGTGGAAGTCGCCCTGCGGGAAGGCGTTGAAGGTCGCCGGATCGAGGCCGGCGCCGGTGCACAGCTCGAACAGCTCCCCGCGCAGGCGCTCGTCCGCCAGGAACTCGCGCGCCGCACGGGCCGGGATCCAGGCGCCCACGCCGAAGTCGGACGCGCCCGGCGCGAGGCGCGCGCGCAGCGGCAGGGCCAGCTCGCGCAGGCCGGCCAGCACGCCCGCGGCGTCGCGCGAGGGGTACAGGTTCAGCCCGTAGGAGAGGTGCACCCCGAGCCCCGGCCGGTCGGGATGGTGGAAGAGCATCGTGGCGCGGCGCTACTCGACCGCGATCGCTTCCTCGAGCAGGAGCATCGGGATCCCGTCGAGCACCGGGTAGAGCACGCGCCCGTCCTCGCGCACGAGTCCGCCGGCCAGCGGCGCGGCCACGACGACGCCCGCTCGATTGCGCAGCTCGCCGCGCGCCTGGCGCGCGTTCAGACGCTCGAGCAGCCCCGCTGGCGCCTCGCGCAGGGGCTGGCGGGACTCCGGGCACTGGATCAGCTCCAGCAGGTCCTTCTCGACCATGCGCCGGGGAGGATACTCCGCGCCGCGCCGGCCGCCCAGCCTCGCGCGGTACACTCGCCCGCGCGCATGGCGCTCGCCAGCCTCGCTCCGCTGCTCCTGTCCGCGCTCGCGGCCCCGGCAGGCGAGGAGGTCGTGGTCCAGGGCGTGCGCCTGCCGGCCGGGAGCCTGGCCGAGGTGCTGGCGGGCGCGGCCGGCACGGCTCCGGTCGCCTGGGGCGAGCCCTGGCCCGAGTGGAGCGAGCGCACGCCGCAGGGCTTCGGCGGCGAGCGCGCCTGGCGCCGCTGGGTCGAGCTCCTGCGCGCGGAGCGCGGCGAGCGCCGGCCGCGGCGCCGGGCGGAGCTGGCCGTGCTCGCACGCCTGCAGGGCCGCGACGCCGACGCCTGGCGGCACCTCGCCGCCTGCGTCGAGGAGCCAGGCCTGGTGGCGACGCTCCTGCCGCTCTTCGCGCCCGGCGTGCCGCAGGGCGAGCTCGCGCGCGCGGGAGCGCTGCCGGACGGCGTGCTGCTGCGCCCGGCCCTGCCGCCGAGCGACGACCCGCGCGCCGCGCTGCGCTTCCTGGCGGGGACGGAGATCACGTCGGCGGAGTTCGGCGTGGGCGCGGCGCGCCTGACGCTGGCCGTGGCGGTCGACCGCGACGGCCTCGAGGTCAAGCTGCACCACCGCGGCGGCGGCCCCGCGCGCGTGGCGGTGCTGCCGCCCCTGCCGCGCGGCGTGGACGCGGGGCTGCTGTTCGCCGACTGGGAGAAGCTGCCCGGACACGTGGGCCCGGTGCCCTTCGAGCTCTCGGCCGAGGACCCGGAGCACTCGCTGTGGCTGACGTTCCACCCGCCCCGGGAGCGCTGGCCGCTGCCGCTGCCGGAGACGCTCGCGCCGCTCGCCCCGGGGCGCACGCTGCTGCTGGTCTCGCCGCGGGGCGACGAGCCGCACCTCGCGCGCTTCGCGGAGGCCCTGGAGGAGCTCCTCGGGGCACCCGCGCGGCTCGTCCCGCCGGGGGCACCCGCGCCGGGCGAGCTCGAGCCGCTGCGCCTGCGCTTCGACGCGCCGGAGTCGGCCGAGCGCAAGCTGGTCGAGCTGCTCGGGCTGGCCGAGGCCTTTGCGCTGCGCGGCCCGGTCCGATAGAGCCCGGCGGACACCCGGGACCCGAGAAAGGCAGGCTTGCCGCCCGCGTCGAGATCCCGCGGGGCCGACGGCCTCCGGAGGGTTGCCGGTGGCGTCCGGCTCCGCCGGACGCGCGGCTGGCGGGATTCTTGCTCGGCCGGGAAGCGTTCGAGCCGTAGAAGATCAGCATGTTCGCCGAGCACCGCCAGCGCTTCCTCGCCCGGCTCGCGGCCGAGGACGCCGCCGCCATCGTCCCGACCGGGGCAGCGCGGATCCGCAACCACGACAGCGAGTACCGCTTCCGCCCGCGCAGCGACTTCTGGTGGCTGACCGGCTTCCGCGAGCCGGACGCGGTGCTGGTGCTGCTCCCCCACCACGCCGAGGCGCGCAGCGTGCTGTTCCTCAACGAGAAGGACCGCGAGGTGGAGACCTGGACCGGCCGGCGCCTGGGGGTGGCCGACGCGCCGCGCGTCCTGGGCGTGGAGCGCGCCTACCCGCGCGCCGAGCTGTGGACGCGCCTGGCGGAGCTGCTGCCGGGCCACGCGCGCATCGTCCACGCCTTCGGCGAGGACGCGGCCTTCGAGCGCGAGCTGCTGGACACCGTCGCGACCCTGCAACGCCGCGGGCGCAGCACGCAGGTGCTGCCGCGCCAGTGGGTCGAGCCGGCCGAGTGGCTGCACGAGCTGCGCCTGGTCAAGGACGAGCACGAGCTCGAGTGCATGCGCGCCGCCGCGCGCGTCTCGGTCGAGGCCCACCGCGCGCTGATGCGCGCGGCCCGGCCCGGAGTGAACGAGCGCGAGCTCGACGCCCTGCTCGACTACACCTTCCGCAAGCAGGGCGGCACGGGTGCCGCCTACGGCAACATCGTGGCCGGCGGCGCGAACGCCTGCATCCTGCACTACCACGAGAACGACCGGCCGCTCGTGCGTGGCGAGCTGTGCCTGGTCGACGCCGGCTGCGAGTGGGACTTCTACGCCAGCGACGTGACGCGCACCTTCCCGGTCGGCGGGCGCTTCTCGGCCGAGCAGCGCGCGCTGTACGAGGTCGTGCTGGCGGCCGAGCGCCGTGCGCTCGAGGTCGTGCGCCCGGGGGCCACGCAGGACGACGTCCACGCGGCCGCGCTGGAGGTCCTGGTCGACGGGCTGCTGAGGCTGGGGCTCCTCGCCGGCACGCGCGCGTCGGTGCTGGAGGAGAAGAGCTACCGGCGCTTCTACATGCATCGCACCGGCCACTGGCTGGGCCTCGACGTGCACGACTGCGGTCTCTACGCGCTGGGCGGCAAGCCGCGCCCCTTCGTGCCGGGCATGGTGACGACCGTCGAGCCGGGCCTGTACGTCGCGCCGGACGACGAGACGGTCGAGCCGCGCTGGCGCGGGATCGGCATCCGCATCGAGGACGACTGCCTGGTCACGGCCGAGGGCCACGAGGTCCTGACCCGCGATCTGCCCACCGATCCGGACGAGATCGAGGCCCTGTGCAGCCTCGCGCCCGGGGGCACGCGCGAGCCGGCCGGGGCGACGCGATCCTGACCCGGGCTTGAAAAGACCGGGCGCGAGCGGCGCACTACGCGCGCCGTGTCCCTGCTCCTCGGCCACCCGCACGACCGTCTCTCGCTGGCTCGCTCGGTCGACGCCCTGGCCGAGGCCGCGCGGCGCGCCGGGCGCCCCAGCGCGCTGTGGCTGATCGGGATCGTCTACCCGAGCCTGAACCTGAACCTCGACCTCGTGCGCGGCGTCCTGGCGATGGCCGAGCAGTTCAGCGGCATCGAGCTGCCCCTGGCGGGCGAGATGGGCGGCTTCGTGCGCCTGTTCGTGCCCGGGCTGCCGGCCCTGGGGAGCGACGGCGAGAGCGAGCTCGGGCCGGTCCTGGCGCTGCTGCCGCTGGTGCTGCTCCTGTGCCGGCCGATCGTGGGCCTGGCGCGCGTCTCCGACCCGCTCTACGTCGCGCCCGGGCTCGAGCAGCCCGTCGAGCTGCGCGCCGAGGGCTCGAGCGTGCAGGGCGCACGCGAGCCGGGCCTGCGCCGCCTGTGGCAGGAGGGCCGCGGGCTGGCCGTGGTCGCCTTCGGCCTGTGGAGCACGCTGCTGCTGCTGCTCTTCGGGGCCATGCTGGTCCTGATCGGGCCCGTGGTGGCCTTCCTGAAGCTGTTCGGCCTGGCGCGCTTCTCGCCGCTCACCGCCGGGCTGATCCTGCCGGCGCTGCTGCTGGTCCTGGCCTACGCCGCCGTCCTGATGGTGCTGAACCAGCTCGCGCTGCACAGCCTGGCCCACAACCGCCGCGGCGTGGCCTCGGCCCTGGCCCACGCCTGGCGCCTGGTGCGCGCCTCGCCGCTGGGCGCCCTGCGCGCGACCCTGGTGGACTTCGTCCTGTTCCTCTCGGTGCTGTTCGTGAGCGGCATCCTCGCCCCGGGCGCCCTGCGCAACACGCCGCTCCTGCTCGTCGTCCTGGCCCTCAACGGCTTCGCCGGCGTGACCCGCGCCGGCTACTGGGCCCGCATCTACCGCGCCCTGGGCGGCCTGAGCTCGGCCGACAAGGTGCCGGGGCTCTGACCTGGGCTGATCGAGGCCGACGCGGCCGCCGGAAGCCGCGCGAGGAGGTGGTGAGCGCACCAGGGATCGAACCTGGGACCTACTGGTTAAAAGCCAGTTGCTCTACCGGCTGAGCTATGCGCCCACGGGCCGTCCCGTCGGACGGCGAGGGCGGGGAGGATACGGTCGCGGGGGGAGCGAGGCAAGCGGGTGGAAGGCGGGGGCGCGCGGAGCGCGCGCCCGGGCTCGAGCCCGAACGCGCGCGGCCCGAGGCGCGCGTTCAGACCTGCTCGATCTCCGTGACCTTGGCCTTCTGGGTGTCGTCGACCTTCTTCTCGTACTCCTTCAGGAGGTCCTGGACCTGGGTCTGGAGCTTCTTGTGCTCGTCCTCGGTCAGGCCGCCATCCTTGGAGAGGCCGTCGACGTGCTTGTTCAGGTCGCGGCGCGAGTTGCGCAGCGAGATGCGCGCCTCCTCGCACATCTCCTTGACCTTGGCGGCGTACTTCTGGCGCTGCTCGCCCGAGAGCGGCGGCAGGGTGATGCGCAGGACCTTGCCGTCGTTCTGGGGCGAGGCGCCGAGGTCGGCCTGGGAGACGGCCTTGATCAGCTCCTTCAGCATCGAGCCGTCGAAGGGCTTGATCAGGATCTGGCGCGGCTCGGGGATCGAGATCTGGGCCATCTGGCCGATGGGCGTGGGCGTGCCGTAGTAGTCGACGCGCAGGCCCTCGACCAGCGCGGTCGAGGCGCGCCCGGTGCGGATCTTCTTGAGCTGGTCGCGCAGGTGCGTCAGGGCCTTCTCGAAGCGCGCGCGGCCGTCGTCCAGGACTGCATGGGTGCTCATGTTTCGCTCCTGATGGTCGTGCCGAGGGGCTCGCCCTTCACGACACGCTCGATGTTGCCTTCCACGAAGAGATCGAAGACCACCACGGGCAGGCGGTTCTCCATGCACAGGGTGATCGCGGTGCCGTCCATGACCTTCAGGCGCCGCTCGAGCACCTGCATGTAGGTCAGGGCGACGTAGCGCTCGGCCTTCCGGTCCTTCTTGGGGTCGGCGCTGTAGACCCCGTCGACCTTGGTGGCCTTGAGCAGCACCTCGCAGCCGAGCTCGGCCGCGCGCAGGGCGGCGGCCGTGTCGGTCGTGAAGAAGGGGTTGCCGGTGCCGCCCGCCAGCAGGACGACGCGGCCCTGCTCGAGGTGCGCCAGCGCGCGGCGGCGCACGAAAGGCTCGGCCACCTGGCGGATCTCGAGGGCCGTCATCACGCGCGTCTCGAGGCCGTGCTCCTCGATCGCGTTGGAGAGCGCCAGGGCGTTGATCACCGTGCCCAGCATGCCCATGTAGTCGGCGCTGGCCCGGTGCGCGCCGCTCTGGCTGAAGGTCGCGCCGCGCAGGATGTTGCCGCCGCCGACGACGATCGCGGTCTCGACGCCCTGGCGCGCGACGCGCGCAACCTGGCGCGCGATCGAGCCCACGGCGCCGGGGTCGATCCCGTGCCCGCGCTCGGGATCTCCGAGGGCCTCGCCGGAGAGCTTGAGGAGCACGCGCTGGTAGCTCATCGGTCGAGCAGCGTGCACGGCCTGCCGCCGCGTTGCAAGGGGCCGGAGCCGGCGGGCGCGCCCCCCGGCCGGCGCCTCAGGTGCCGAGGTGGACGCGCTGGAACGCCCGGATCTTCGCGTCGGCGCCGAGGACCTTGGCGAGGGCCTGCTGCACGCTCTGCTTGTCGTCCAGGATCCAGGGCTGCTCCGCCAGGCAGTGCAGCGCGAAGAAGGCGTTCAGGCGCCCGGTGACCATCTTCTCGCGCACGCCCTCGGGCTTGGACTTCATGTCGTCGGCCGCCAGGATCACGGCGCGCTCGCGCTCGATCTCGGCCGCGGGCACGTCCTCGCGGTTGGCGTAGGTCGGGCGGAAGACGACGACGTGCTGGCACAGGTTCTTGAGCACGTCGGCGGCCTTGCCGGCCTCGACCTGGGTCGCGACGGCCGCGATGGCGGCCTGCTTGTGGTCGTGGTGCACGTAGGTGCCGACCTGCCCCTGCGGGCACTCCAGGCGCACGCAGTTCGTGATGCGCGTGTTCTCGCCGAACACGCCCACGATCTCCTGCAGCACCTGGCGGATCGGCGCGCCCTCGCCGTGCAGGCGCTGGTCGAGGATCGACCGCGCACCGCCCTCGAGCCCGGTCGGGTCCTGGCTGGCCACGTGCCTGGCGAGGTCCGCAGCGAAGGCCT
This sequence comes from Planctomycetota bacterium, assembly GCA_036376275.1. Lineage (GTDB taxonomy): Bacteria > Planctomycetota > UBA1135 > UBA1135 > JABFRZ01. The sequence goes on from DASVAP010000257.1 coordinate 28,086, forward strand.
CGAAGCGCTCCGACTTGGCCAGGAAGTCCGTCTCGCAGGCCAGCCCCACCAGGTGCCCGCGGCGGCCGTCCGGCTGGCGCACGGCGAACACGCGCCCCTCGGCGGTGGAGCGCTCGGCCTTCTTGGCGCTGGCCTTCAGGCCCTGCAGGCGCAGGTGGTCCTCGGCCGCCCGCATGTCGCCCTTGGCGACGTCGAGGGCCTTCTTGCACTCCATCATGCCTGCGCCGGTGCGGTCGCGCAGGTCGCGGACCATCTGGGTCGTGATTTCCATGGCGGTTCGAGAGCGACGGTTCGGTAGCGGTCGGTGGGTCGGGACGAGGAACGAGCGCGCACGGGCGGGCGGACCGCGCGGGCGCGACGGGAGCCGGCGCTACTCGCGCGGCGCCTCGGCGGGCTCCGGCGCGGGGACGCGCGGGCCGCCGCGGACCTCGGGCTCGGCGTCGTCCAGCCCCGTCTCCTCGCTCGAGCCCAGGCCCGGCATGGCCCGCACGGGACGCGGCAGCGTGCGCTGGCGCGTCGGGCGCGGCTCGTCGGACACGGGCTGGTCGGCCGTGCGCTCGGCGGCGCCGGTGGCGGCCATGCGCTCGCGGTGCGTGGCGGCGCCCTCCTCGACCGCCTTGACCAGCGTCTCGACCAGGAGGCGCACGGAGCGCAGCGCGTCGTCGTTGCCGGGGATGACGATGTCGATGCCGTCCGGATCGCAGTCCGTGTCGAGGATGCCGATCACGACCAGGCCCATCTTCTTGGCCTCGCGCACGGCGTTGTCCTCGCGGCTCGGATCGATGATCACGATCGCGCCCGGGATCGAGGTCATCTCGCGGATGCCCGCCAGGTTGCGCGTGATCTTGCGCTGCTCGCGGCGCAGCGAGGACAGCACCTTCTTGGAGTACTGGCCCGCGGCGCCGGTCTCGGCCAGCGTCTCGAGCTCCTCGAGCCGCCGCAGCCGGCTGCGGATGACCGAGAAGTTGGTCAGCGTGCCGCCGATCCAGCGCTCGGTGACGACCGGCATCCCGGTGCGCTCGCCGGCCTCGGCGATCACGCCCTTGATCTGGCGCTTGGTACCGACCCAGAGGATCTGGCTGCCCTCGGCGACGGTGTGGTAGAGGAAGTTCTGCGCGCGGATGAGGCCCCGGAGCGTCTCGCGGAGCTCGATCACGTGGATCTGGTTCCGGCGCCCGTGGATGAAGGGGACCATCTTCGGATTCCACCGCGACACGCGGCATCCGAAGTGCACTCCGGCGTCGATCAGTTGCTGGACGGTGAGGGTTTCCATTAGGACGGGGGAAAGCTCGTCCGCCGGCGACGACCGGGCCACGCCACGACGACGGGCCTCGGGTCTCCGGATCGAGACGAGACCCCGGCCGCCGCGGGGGAGACGCGCTCCGCACACCGGCTGCCGGGAATACGAGGGAGGAAAAGTGTAGCGACGACCCCGCGGGAGTTCCATCGTGCAGCCCGCCTCCCGGGTGCCCGGAGCGCGCAGGACCGGCCGCCGCGCACGCCGGGCCCGCCCCCCGAAAAGCAAGCTGGTATCATCCCCTGGGGGACTGCCCCCTCCCTCCTGGGAGCACCGAGACCCGCACCCATGCCCCGCGAGCCCGAGCGCATCCTCGTCGCCGACCACCGCGGCGGGGAGCTGGAGGCGCGCGCCCGCTTCCTGGGCAGCCGCGCCTTCGAGGTCGAGCGCAGCGGCTCCCTGCGCGAGACGGTGCGCCGGATCGGGGCCCAGCGCCCGGCCCTGATCCTGTTCGAGCCCATGACCCGCAGCGGCGAGGAGGAGCTGGCCGCCCTGGACCTGGCGCGCGGCGAGGTGCCGCTGCTGCTGCAGTGCGACCGCACCGACCGCGAGGCGCCCCAGCGCGCCGGCCGGGCCCTCCAGGGCGGGGCCTGGGACCTCTTCTTCCGCGACGCCCCCGACGAGGAGCTCGAGCTGCGCGTCCGGCGCCTGTTCGAGCAGGCCGCCCTGCTGCGCGAGCGCGACGCCCTGCGCCACGCGGCCTCCCACGACGACCGCACCGACCTCCTGCGCCCGAAGTCCTTCCAGGAGCGCCTGGAGGAGCACTTCTCCGCCGCCCACCGCCACCAGCTCGAGCTGGCCCTGGTGCTGATCGACCTCGACAAGTTCGGCGCGATCAACAAGCGCCACGATCACACCGTGGGCGACGCCATCATCGCCAAGGTGGGCGAGGTGATCCGCCGCAACCTGCGCACGGAGGACGTGGCCGGGCGCCTGGGGGGCGACGAGTTCGCCGTGCTGCTGCCCTACACGGGCAAGCTGAACGCCGCCAGCGTCGTCAGTCGCCTGCGCGCCGCCATCGCGAAGCTCTCGGGGCGCGTCGAGGGCGCGCGCGAGGAGGTCCCGGTCAGCGCCAGCATCGGCTTCGAGACCTTCGACGGCGGTGACCTCGACTCGCTCGAGACCCTGCGCCGCCACGCCGAGGTCGCCCTGCGCCTGGCCAAGGCGCGCGGCGGCAACCAGGCGATCTACTTCCGCAAGCCGCCCGCCGAGGAATCGAGCTCGCTGGCGGAGGCGCGCTGAGGCGTCGCACCGCTCCGCCACCCCGCGCTCAGCGCACCAGCAGCAGCTCCAGCCAGTCCGCCCGATCGCCAGCGAAGTCGCCAGCCGGGTCCACCTCCAGCACGAGCTCGCGCGCGCCCGCGAGGGCCAGCGCCGGCAGCACCAGCGGAGCCTCGCCGCCCTGCACGACCGGGCTCTCCCACAGCAGCTTCTCGTCGGCCCACAGCCGGAACACGACGCTGCCGCGCGCCGCGCGCGGGAAGAGGCGCGTGGAGTCGTCGATCGCCACGCTGCCGCGCAGCGCGCGCGCAGGCGGGTCGAGCGCGAAGGTCAGCCGGCTGGGCGCGTGCACGCCGAGCCCGCGCGCGTAGGTCCGCCCCGCGGCGACGAGCGGCCCCCCCGCCACGTTCGCGTCGCGCCGGTGCGGCCACAGCATGCCGAGCTCGTCGCCGAAGGGGGCACCACGGCCGCTCTCGGCCAGCGGCGCGAGGTCGGAGAGATAGCTCAGCCGTCCGTCGGCCACCAGCAGCTCGGACAGGGCCCCGAGCGGCAGCGCGACCTCGGTGCGCCCGCCCAGGACGACGCGGCAGTGCTCGCGCTCGAGGCGCACGAGCCCGGCCCGCAGGCGCCCGCCCGCAGTCCCCGCGAAGGTGAGCTGCACGGGCACCTCGGCGGCGACCGGCGCGGTCGCGCCGGAGAGGCTCTCGACGAACAGCGCCGCGACCTCGGCCCAGGGCGTCGTGCGCGAGCCGAGCACGCTGTCGAAGCGCACCCCGTCGGCCGCGAAGCCCTCGACCGTCCCGTCGACGGGCTCGATCGCGCCGGTCAGGCGGTACAGCCGGTCGCCCTCGGGCGCGGGCGTGAAGGTCGCGAGGGCGGCCTCGGGAACGCCCTCGAGCGCGACCAGGCTGGCCAGGTCGTCGATCGCGACGGGCACCACGACGCCCCCCGCCAGCTCGAGCTCCAGCACCTCGCCCGACCCGCCGCGCACGCGCCCGCCCAGGACGTCGCCGCCGACCAGCGTCAGGCGCATGCGCGGCGCCGGGTCGTCCGCGGCCGGCGGCAGCGCGAAGCCCTCCGGCCGCACGATCCACACGCCCTTCGTGCGCGGGTCCGCCAGCGGCAGGTCGGCCGGGTCGAGCAGGCCGCGCCGCCCCTCGAGGTCCTCGGTGGCGAGACGCGGCGTGGCGCCCTCGGCGCCGGTCTGGGGGAACGCGGCGGGAGCGAGCGAGAGGAGCAGCGCGAGCAGCATCGTCGCGCCCACTATCCCCTCTCGCGCGCCTCCGGGACAGCCCGCTGCCAGTTCGACAGAGCGCCGATCACAGCCCGAATGCGGCTGCCAAAAGGACAGCCGAGCGGCTCGATTCCCCCCTCCACGGACCCGCAGAACGCGGTTCCGGGCCGCGGCACCCTTCTTGCGATCGCGCGCGGCCCGTCCCCCCAGAGATCCCCTATCCACCGACGCTCACGGAGGAGCCCGTAGCCCATGGCCAAGCAGATGGTTTTCCAGTCCGATGCCCGCGACGCGATCAAGAGCGGCGTGCAGAAGCTCGCCAAGGCCGTCACGAGCACGCTCGGACCGCGCGGCCGCAACGCGGTGCTCGACAAGGGCTGGGGCGCGCCGACGGTGACCAAGGACGGCGTGACGGTGGCCGAGGAGATCGAGCTCTCCGATCCCTACGAGCGCATGGGGGCGGCGCTGGTCAAGGAGGTCGCCAGCAAGACCAGCGACAAGGCCGGTGACGGGACGACGACGGCCACGCTCCTGACCGAGGCGATCTTCACCCAGGGGCTGCGCGCGATCACGGCCGGGCACTCGCCCAACCTCGTGAACGCCGGGCTGCGCGAGGGCACGGCCGCGATCGTCAAGGAGCTCGAGCGCGTCGCGCGCCCGATCCAGGGCTCGATCGAGATCCGCCAGGTGGCGACGATCTCGGCCAACAACAACCCGGCCGTCGGCAAGCTGATCGGCGACGCGATGGAGAAGGTCGGCAAGGACGGCGTCATCACGGTCGAGGAGGGCAAGGCGCTCGAGACCGAGATCGACCTGGTCGAGGGCATGCAGTTCGACCGCGGCTTCCTGTCGGCGCACTTCGTGACGAACCCCGAGGAGATGGAGTGCGAGCTCGACAAGCCCTTCATCCTCGTGCACGAGGGCAAGATCTCGAACATCCAGAAGCTCCTGCCGCTGCTGGAGCTGGTCAAGGGCACCAAGCGCCCGCTGCTCCTGATCGCCGAGGACGTCGAGTCCGAGGCCCTGGCGACGCTGGTGGTCAACAAGATCCGCGGCATCGTGCACACCTGCGCGGTCAAGGCCCCCGGCTACGGCGACCGCCGCAAGGCCATGCTGCAGGACATCGCGGCCCTGACCGGGGCGACGGCGATCATGAACGACCTCGGCAAGGAGCTCGACAAGATCAAGCTCACCGACCTGGGCACGGCCAAGCGCGTCGTGATCGACAACGACAACACCACGATCTTCGACGGCGCCGGCAAGAAGGCCGACGTCGACGCGCGCATCGCCCAGATCCGCGCCGAGATGGAGACGACCACCTCCGACTACGACAAGGAGAAGCTGCAGGAGCGCCTGGCCAAGCTCACCGGCGGCATCGCCCAGATCAACGTGGGCGGCGCGACCGAGACCGAGGTCAAGGAGAAGAAGGCCCTGATCGAGGACGCGCTGCACGCCACGCGCGCCGCGGTCGAGGAGGGCATCCTGCCGGGCGGCGGCTTCGCCCTGCTGCGCGCGCGCGCGGTCCTCAAGAAGGTCCGCAAGGGCGAGGAGGACTTCGACGCCGGGCTCGACATCCTGCACGAGGCCCTGGGCCGCCCGGCCAAGGCGATCGCCGACAACGCCGGCTTCGACGGCGACGTGGTCTCGCACCGCGCGCTCCAGAACGCCAGCCCGAGCTGGGGCTTCGACAGCCTGAGCGGCGAGCACGTCGACATGCTCAAGGCCGGCATCGTCGACCCGACCAAGGTCACCAAGGCCGCGCTGCAGAACGCGGTCAGCGTGGCCCAGCTGCTGCTCACCACGGACGCCCTGATCGCCACCAAGCCCGAGTCCAAGAAGAAGGGCGGCGCGCCCGGCGGCATGGAGGGCATGGACGAGATGGGCGGCGGCGGAGACATGGACTTCTAGGCGCGCCCCCACCCACCCCACCGAACACCAGACCCAACGAGGAACAAGCTCCCATGGCCAAGCAGATCATGTTCGACGACGAAGCCCGGGCGAAGGTGCGCGAAGGCATCGCCAAGCTCGCCCGGACCGTGCGTGTCACCCTCGGCCCCGGCGGCCGCAACGTCATCCTGCAGAAGTCCTTCGGCACGCCGCACGTGACCAAGGACGGCGTCTCGGTGGCCAAGGAGATCGACCTGGCCGACCCCTTCGAGAACATGGGCGCCAAGCTGGTCAACGAGGTCGCCAAGAAGACCGGCGACGTGGCCGGCGACGGCACCACCACGGCGACCGTGCTGGCGGCGGCGATCTACGAGGAGGGCCTGAAGTACCTGGCGGCCGGCGTCAACCCGGTCGCCCTGCGCAACGGCATCGACGAGGCCGTCAAGCTGGCGGTCGACTCGATCGCGCAGCAGTCGCGCAAGCTCAAGAGCCAGGCCGAGCGCACCAGCGTGGCCACGATCTCGGCCAACAACGACCCGGAGATCGGCAAGCTCATCGCCGAGGCCTTCGAGAGGGTCGGCGACGAGGGCTCGATCACGGTCGAGGAGGGCAAGGGCCGCACGACCGAGCTCGAGGTGGTCGAGGGCATGGAGTTCGACAAGGGCTACATCTCGCCCTACTTCGCGACCAACGCGGCCAAGCTCACGGCCGAGCTCGAGGACCCCTACATCCTCATCCACGAAAAGAAGATCACCAACGCGCGCGACCTGATCCCGGTGCTCGAGCAGGCCGCCCAGACGGGCCGTCCGCTGCTGATCATCGCCGAGGAGATCGAGGGCGAGGCCCTGGCCACGCTGGTGATCAACAAGCTGCGCGGCATCCTCAACGTGTGCGCCGTCAAGGCGCCCGGCTTCGGCGACCGCCGCAAGGCCTACCTCGGCGACCTCGCAGTCCTGACGGGCGGGATCGCCATCACCGAGGAGCTCGGCCTAACGCTGGAGAAGGTCACCCTGTCCCAGCTCGGCCAGGCCAAGCGCGTGGTGATCGACAAGGACTCGACCACGGTCATCTCCGGCGCCGGCGCGAAGAAGAACGTCGAGGAGCGCGTCAAGCAGATCCGCGCCCAGATCGAGAAGACGACCTCCGAGTACGACCGCGAGAAGCTGGAGGAGCGCCTGGCCAAGCTCACCGGCGGCGTGGCCGTGATCAAGGTCGGCGGCGACACCGAGGCCGCCATGAAGTCCAAGAAGGACCTGGTGGACGACTCCTACCAGGCGACGCGCGCGGCCATCGAGGAGGGCATCGTGCCGGGCGGCGGCGTGGCCCTGCTCTCGGCGATCCCGGCCATCCAGAACGCCAAGGGCAAGGGCGACGAGCGCTTCGGGCGCAGGATCATCGAGAAGGCCCTGGAGGAGCCGCTGCGCTGGATCGCCGAGAACGCCGGCGAGAACGGCTCCGTGGTGGTCGAGATGGTGCGCGAGAAGGGCAAGACCTACGGCTTCAACGCGCTGACGCGCGAGTACGAGGACATGTTCAAGGCCGGCATCATCGACCCCGCCAAGGTCGTGCGCTCGGCCCTGCAGAACGCGGCCTCGATCGCGGGCCTGCTCCTGACCACCGACACGATGGTCACCGAGCTCAAGGACGACAAGAAGAAGGTCGTCGGCAGCATCGCCTAGTGCGATCGCGCGCCGATCTCGCGGGGTGGGACCGTCCGCGGTCCCGCCCCGCGCTCGTGAAGGGCGGACGATGAGCGAGAAGCGCGACTACTACGAGGTCCTCGGGGTCGGGCGCGACGCGTCCGAGAAGGACATCAAGGGCGCCTACCGCAAGAAGGCGCTGGAGTTCCACCCCGACCGCAACCAGGGCGACCCGCAGGCGGAGATCCGCTTCAAGGAGGCGGCCGAGGCCTACGACGTGCTCTCCTCGCCCGAGAAGCGCCAGCGCTACGACCAGTTCGGCCACGCGGGCCTGGGGGCCGACAGCTTCGCGGGCACGCGCTTCACGAACATCGAGGACATCTTCGAGGCCTTCGGCGACGTCTTCGGGGGCGGCGGAGGGCTCTTCGGCGAGCTCTTCGGCGGCGGCCGGCGCACGCGTGGCGGCAAGCGCGCCGGGCGCGACCTGCGCATCGGCCTCGAGCTCTCCCTGGAGGAGATCGACCAGGGCGTCGAGAAGGAGATCGCGCTCAAGCGCCACGAGACCTGCGGCACCTGCCAGGGCAGCGGGGCCAAGCCCGGCACCGCGCCGATCCAGTGCGCGACCTGTGGCGGGCGCGGCCAGGTGCACCGCAGCCAGGGCTTCTTCACGATGGCCAGCACCTGCCCGCGCTGCCGCGGCGCCGGGCGCGTGATCGAATCCCCCTGCGCGCAGTGCCGTGGGGCCGGCACCGAGCAGAAGAAGTCCGACCTCACGATCCAGGTCCCGGCCGGGGTCGAGGAGGGCATGACGATCCGCGTGCCCGAGGCCGGCGACGCCGGCGAGCCGGGCGCGCCGCGCGGCGACCTCCTGGTCGTGATCAAGGAGCACGAGCACAAGATCTTCCAGCGCAGCGGGGCCGACGTGATGACCGAGGTGCCCTGCTCCTTCGCGCAGCTCGCGCTGGGCGACTCGGTCGAGATCCCGACCCTGCGCGGGCGCGCCGAGATGCAGATCCCCGAGGGCACGCAGAGCGGCAAGGTCTTCCGCCTGCGCGGCCAGGGCCTGCCGCACCTGGAGGGCCGCGGGCGCGGCGACCAGCTCGTGCGCGTGTTCGTGCAGGTCCCGACGCACCTCGCCGAGCGCCAGAAGGAGTGCCTGCGCGAGTTCGAGCGCCTGGACCAGGAGCGCACGGGCAAGAAGAGCTTCTTCGAGAAGCTGGCCGACTACTTCAGCTGATCGCGAGGACACCATGAAGGAAACCGACCCCGACGAGACGGCCGAGCCGCGCACCAGCGCCGCCGCCGACCCGGACGAGCGCGTGGCCGAGCTCGAGGCGCGCTGCGCCGACATCGAGGCCCGCTGGCTGCGCGCCCAGGCCGACTACCAGAACTCCCGCCGCCGCGCGCAGCAGGAGCTCGAATCGGCGCTGCTGCGCACGCTGCAGCCGCTGCTGGACGAGCTGCTGCTCGTGGCCGACTACCTCGACATGGCCCTGGCCGCGCCCACGACCACGCCCGAGAGCCGGGCCCTGGCGGCCGGCGTCGAGCTCACGCGCGGCAAGCTGACGCAGGCCCTCGAGCAGGTCGAGGTGCGCCCCGTGCCCACCAGCGGTCGCTTCGACCCGGCCCTGCACGAGGCGATCGAGACGCGCCCGGGGCCGGAAGAGGCCGGGACGATCGTGGCCACCCTGCGTCCGGGCTACACCTGGCAGGGCCGCATCCTGCGCCCGGCGCGCGTGGCGGTGGCCGCGGGGACCGCGGAGGAGGGCTGAGCCGCGTGCCGACCTACGACTACGTCTGCAAGGCCTGCGGGCACGAGCTGGAGCTGTTCCAGAACATCTCCGAGGCCCCCAAGAAGAAGTGCCCGGCCTGCAAGAAGAGCCGCCTCGAGCGCAAGATCGGCGGCGGAGCCGGCTTCCTCTTCAAGGGCTCGGGGTTCTACCTGACCGACTACCGCTCGGAGTCCTACCGCAAGGCGGCCGACGCCGAGTCGAAGCCGGCCGACAAGGGCGGCGAGGGCCCGGCCAAGACCCCCGAGGCCAAGGCGCCGGCCGCCGAGGCGCCCAGCACGAAGAAGAAGGGCGAGGCAGCCCCTTCCGCGCCCGCGAAGAAGAACAAGGCGACGTGAGCACGCGCTACCGGGCCCTGGTCCTCGATCTCGACGGGACCCTGCTCGACGACGCGGGCACGATCCACCCGCGCACCCTGGCCGTGCTGCGCGCCCTCCACGCGCGCGGCGTGCGCGTGATGATCGCCACGGGCCGCTCCGAGCTGGGGGCCGGGCCCGTGCTGGCGGAGCTGGCCATGGACACCCCGGCCATCGTCTACAACGGGGCCGGGCTCTTCTGTCCGAGCGAGCGGCGTCTGCTCGAGGAGCGCCTGCTCTCGGACCGCGTCGTGGCGCGCTGCTTCGAGTTCGCCGAGCGCTCGGGCCTGATGACGATGATCCAGGTGGCCGGCGCCAAGTACGCGCCGCACCCGCGCGACGAGCACGAGCGGCTGGCCCTGCGCGGCCTCGAGGGCCTGCGCCACGTGTCCTTCGCCGAGCTGCCGCGCGAGTACGTGATCCGCGTGACCTACTTCTCCGACCGCCACGCCGGCTCCGGGGTCCTGGCGAGCGAGGTCGAGCATGCCATCGCGCAGCCGCTGCACCTGACGCACTTCCCGCTCAACGCCCTGGCGCCGCACCGCGCGAGCGCGCTTTCCGTGGTCGACGTCCAGCCGCCCTGCCGCGGCAAGGGCGAGGCCCTGCGCGTGCTCGCGGAGCGCTACGGCATCGCGCCCGAGGAGGTCGTGGCCGTGGGCGACGCCGACAACGACCTCCCGATGCTGACCGCGGCCGGTCTGGGCGTCGCCATGCAGAACGCGATGCCCGGCGTGCTGGCGGCGGCGCGGCGCGTGATCGGGAACAACAACACGGACACCATCGCGGAGCTGGCGGAGGAGCTGTTCGGGGCCTGAAGGGCCGGAGGAAGAGGAACGCGGAGGCGCGGAGCAAAGACGCGGATGGCGCGGAGAAGAGAAGAAGGGGGGAGGGGAAGAGGAGGGAGGAGAAGACGGGAGAGCAGGCGGAAGGATCAGGGAGGTCCGTGGCAGCGCGGGCCTTGCCCCCTGGGTTTCCTCCGCGACCTCCGCGTCTTCGCTCCGCGTCTCCGCGCTCCTTCTTCCGTGGCCCTCAATCCACCTCGAAGCTCGCCGTCACCGTCTCGCCCGGCCGCACGACGATCTCCTGGTCCTGGCCGGGATCGCCCTGGCCGGGGCCGCCCTGGGCGCTCTTCACGTTGACCTTCCAGCGTCCGGGCTTCAGGCCGCCGAGCTCGGTCGAGCCCTGCTGCAGGAAGGCGAACTTCGGCTCGGGGCGCGGCTCGGCCTCGTCCAGGAACTCGGCCTGCACGAGCTGGAAGCGCGCCGGCGCGCCGTCCGCCAGGCTGGCCTCGACGCGGATCGAGCCGGCCGGCTCGAGGCGCACGTCGACGTTCTCCTTGACCTCGTTCGGGGCCAGGCGCACGACCTCGGAGCGCCCGGGCTGCACCGCGTCGGCCTCGGCGCGCACGACCAGGTCCGCGTCGCTGGCCACGCCGCGCAGCGTGTAGCGGCCCTCGGCGTCGGTCAGGGCGCGCTCGCCGAACTGGCCGGAGTCCATCACGCCACCGTTGCCGCCGTCGTCCATCATGATCATGCGGAAGCGCACCTGTCGGCCCTCGGGTTCCTGGCGCTCGGGCCACACGCGCACGCCCGGGATGCCCTTGCCCTCCTGGTCGACGATCCGCCCGGCGAGGATCGCCAGCGACAGGTCGACGTCGAAGGTGTTGTCGCCCTCGCGCAGCTCCAGCGGGTAGCGCGCCGGCATGCGCCGGGTGGGGTGCTCGACGACCAGCTCGTAGGCACCGGCCTTGACGTCGGCGATGCGGTAGCGGCCCTCGCCATCGCTGCGCCCCTCGGGGCCGTCGGACATGCCCGGGAGGCGGAAGCTCGGCCCGCTCGACTCGCCCTCCGGCTTCTCGAGCTTCAGCGTGGCCCCCGGCAGGATCTTGCCGGCCTCGCGCACGCGCCCGAGCAGGGTCGCGCTCGGCGCGGCGCGCAGGACGAGCTCGCTGGTCTCGCCCTCGACCACCTGCACCGGGCTCCAGTCGCCATCGTCGCCACCGCCCAGCCCGGCCACGACGACATGGTCCATGGTCGCGAAGGCCCCGCCGCCCCCGCCCTTCTCGGCCAGCTTGAAGGAGTGCCGGCCCGGCGCCAGGTTCGCGAACAGCGCGTAGCCCTGCGCGTCGCTGACCTCCTGTTCGCCCTGCGGCCCCCCGATCACGAACGTCCCGCCCTCGGGCCCGCCGTCGGCCTTGTGCTCGATCGCCGCCCCGGCCAGGGGCAGGCCCTGGGCGTCGAGCGCCTGCACGCGCACCGCCCCGCCCGGGCCGAGGCGCAGCTCCTGCTCCAGGCTCTCGCCGTGCGGCAAGGCCAGGCCCTCGAGGCGCCCCGGGGCATGGTCGTCGGCGCGCGCCGTGACCGTCACGCTCTCGCCCTCGAAGCTCGAGACCTCGGCCCAGCCCTGGGCGTCGGTGCGCGCGCTGCGCGCCTCGCCGAACTCGATCGCCTCGTGACCCGAGTCGCTCGAGATCGCGATCGAGCGCTTGACCTGGAGCCCGCCACCCTGCTCCTCCTTCTGCACGCGCACCAGCGCGCCCTCGAGCGGCCGGCCGGACTTCGCGTCGGTCACCCGCACGCGCAGGAGCGGCACGGGCTCCAGGTAGACCGGCCCGAGGTCGAGCTCCTGGCCCGGGCGCACGGCGATGTCGGCGCGCTCGTACTCGCGGTAGCCGGTGGCCTTGACCGTGAGCTGCACGCGCTCGCTGTCGGTCGTGGGTCGCAGGCCGCCCACGCGCACGCTGCCGCCCGGGAACAGGCGCCGCAGGTTGCCGTCGTCGTCGGTCAGGGGCGCGGGCCACTCGATGCCGGCCTCGACCTCCAGGCGCTCGATCGGCTGGCGCGTGCGCGCGTCGTACACCGTGAGCGTCACGGCCGCCTCGGGCTGATAGACGAGGATCACGCCGCTGTCGCCGGCGCGCGCCTGCACCGCGTTGGAGCGCGAGCGCTGCCAGAAGCCGAACTCGCGCTCGGCCCGCTGGCGGCGCGCCTCGAGGGTGTAGCTCTCCCCCACCGTGAGGCCGCGCAGCAGGAAGGCTCCGCTCGCGTCGACCGTCGCGGTACGCCCCCGGCCGGTGCTCAGGAACCCGTCGCCGCCCGCGCCGCGCGTCGCGCGCACCTCGAGCTGGCCGCGCTCGGCCGCCGGAACGCCGGTCACCGTGCCGGCCAGGGTCGCGCCCGGCGCGAGCTGCCAGCGCAGGCCGCCCTTCTCGACGCCCGGCTCCTCCGCCAGGCCCTCGACCAGCAGGTCGGGGTGGTCGTCGCTCTGCACCAGGAAGCGCCAGGCGCCGCAGGCGAGCTCGTCCACGCGGAAGCGCCCGTCCGGCCCGCTGACCGCGCTCGGGCGCCGCGAGCCGATCAGGAACAGGCCGGCGCTCTCCAGCTCCTCGCGCACGATGCGCGCTCCGGCCACGCCGCGCCCGTCCGGATCGACGACCATGCCGGTCAGGATCGCGCCGCGCGTCAGGGCCACGTCGCCGAGGTCGACCCCGCCCGCCGGCACGGCGACGCCGCGCTGGTCGTGCGGCGCGAAGCCGCTGGCGCGCACGCCCATGCGCAGCGTGCCGGGCTCGACCCCGCTCAGGGCGAAGCGCCCCTCGGCGTCGCTGGTGGTGCTCGTGCGCTTCAGCCAGGGGAGCTCCTCCTCGAGCTCGAGGTCGAGCGGGAAGCCCGTGTCGGCCGCGGCCAGGATGCGCGCGCCGGGCACCGGCGCGCCGAAGCGGTCGACGACGCGCCCGCGCACCGCCGCGGTGGCGCTGGCCGTGCCCTTCGTGGCGGCGCGCTCGGCGGCCTCGGGCTGGCTCGCGGCCGGGGCCCGCGCGGGCTCGGCCGGGGCCTGCGAGCCGTCCGTCGCGGGCGCCTCGAGCGTGGCCGGGCCCCGCTCGGCCGGCGCGTCCGGCGCGGACGCCTCGCCGCGCCGCGGGCCCGTGGAGCGTTCGCTCCCGCTCATCCAGAAGAAGGCGCCGCCGGCCAGGAGGGCCGCGAGGAGCAGGAGGGGAAGGGTCAGTCGGTTGCCCATGGGAGGATCGTGGCTCGGGGACTCGCGCTGGCGCAGGCCGCCATTAGACGCCGCCCGGAGCGCGGCGGACGAGGCCCGGGGCCGTACGCCACGCATTCCTCACGAGCTACGGCCCCGCGCGGAGCCGGATGGGCTCCGGGGGCACAAAAGAGGGCCCGGCTTGCGCTCCCGCGCCTCGCGGAGCGAAGATGCGCCGGCACCAGCGGGGCGGCAGGCACCCGGGGTCCGGGAGCCTACGTGCCCGCGATGGCGAGAGGGAATCGCATGCTGAGCCTCCGTTCCACCGCCCCGGCCCTGATCCTCGCGTCCGCGCTGCTCGTCGGCACGCCCCCGGGGGCGCGCCAGGAGCCCAAGCTCGGCTCGGCCTGGTACGAGGACGCGGTCGACCTCGGCTTCAAGGTCAAGGCGCCCAAGGACTGGGTCTTCGTGCCCGGCTCGCCCATGGAGCGCAACCTGATCGGCAAGTACGCCCCGGAGAAGGGCGGGGAGGTACACCTCGGCCGCGGCAACGTGCTCGACCCGGCGGTGTACCTGGTGAAATTCGACCGACGCGCCTCCGCCAGCAAGAAGGAGGAGCGCCAGATCGGCGAGCACAAGGTCGAGATCAGCGGGCTCGGCCTGAAGGACATCGACGAGTGGGTCACGAAGGCCCTCGACGAGGGCCAGAAGTGGCGCCGGGGCGAGGATCAGAAGCCACTCAAGGGGGCGCTCGAGGCCAAGGTGAGGTTCTACGAGGGCGAGTCGTCCAAGTACTACGGCGACCCGAGCGACCGTCCGCCCACCGTGCCCCTGCGCGCGTACGCCGCCGTGTACGCGCTCTCGCCGGAGCTGGACCTCGCCATCGTCGGTCTCGGTCCGGGCGACTCGAAGAAGTGGCGCTCCTTCGAGAGCGCCTACGCCTCGATCGCGAAGTCGCTGCAGCTGCTGGCGGTCAAGACCGCCGACACGGCCGCGGTCGGCAAGGACCCGCGCTCGCAGAAGCGCGCCAAGCTCGAGCTGGAGGTCCAGAAGAGCCCCGGCTGGAGCCTGTACGAGACGCCCAACTACTTCATCCTCTCGAACAGCGACGACAAGCAGCTGATCGAGGAGATGAAGCTGCGCCTCGAGGCGATCCGCCTCGTCTACGAGAAGGACTACCCGCCCGAGCTCTCGCGCAAGATCAAGGTCAAGCCCATGCCCAAGGCCCAGCCCGAGCCGGCCGCGGGCGACGCCCCGGCGCAGGACGCCGAGCGCAGCACGGCCGTGGTCGACGCGCTCGAGCTCGGCAAGTGCAGCGTCGTGCGCCTGTGCCTCAACAAGGACCAGTACCTGCAGTACGGCGGGCGCCAGGGGACGAGCGGCTACTTCAGCCCCATGGAGGAGGAGCTCCTCATCTTCGACGACAAGGAGGACGAGGGTCGCGACGCCACCTGGTCCGTGATGAACCACGAGGGCTTCCACCAGTACATCTACGCCTTCTTCGGGAACGTCTCGCCGCACTCCTGGTACAACGAGGGCACGGGCGACTACTACGCCGGCTTCGACTTCAACTCGAAGACCAAGAAGTTCACGCCCAAGATCGACAAGGGGCGCCAGGACAACCTGCTCCTGATCCGCGACAAGTACGCCCCGCTCAAGGACTTCGTGCGCTGGACGCAGTCCCAGTACTACGGCCAGAACGAGGGCAACGGCAACGCCGGCGGCACGCTCCCCGGCTGGGCCTGCTACGCCCAGGGCTGGTCGATGATCTGGTTCCTGCGCCACGGCGAGGGCAAGGCCAAGGGCTGGCAGAAGCCCTGGGGCACGATCCTCGACACGTACCTGAAGACCCTGCTCGAGACCGGCGACCTCGAGAAGGCCGTCGACACGGCCTTCTCCGACGTGGACTGGGCCGCGCTCGAGGCGAGCTGGCGCGACATGATGATGTAGACCCGCGACCACGCGCCCATCCTGCGGCTGGATCGTCCTCCCCCTTCCGGAACAGCTCCATGCGCCCCTGGCTCGCCTTCGCGCTCGTCCTCGCCCCCTCCTTCGCCCCGCCCGCCCGCGCCGACCGCCTGGTGACGCACGACGGGCGCATCCTGGCGGTCAAGAAGGCCCGCACGCTCGCCGACGGGAGCTACGAGCTCGTCTTCGAGAGCGGCACGATCACCTGCCCGAAGGAGTTCGTCGCCTCGGTCGAGATCGAGGGCGACATGTCGGACTACGTCCCGGCCAACGAGGACGAGAAGAAGAAGCTGGCCGACGGCTACGTGCGCTACCGCGGCAAGTGGCTGAGCAAGCCCGCCTACCAGACCGAGCTCGCCAAGGAGGCCGAGCGCAGCAAGGCGCGCACGGCCGAGCTGGCCAGGCACTCCAAGTTCTACGACGGCTGGGAGAAGGAGACCAAGCACTTCGTGCTCAAGTCCAACACCTCGCCCGAGATCCTCGAGCACTACGCGGAGCTGCTCGAGGCCTTCTACGACCTGATGGACCAGCGCGTGGGCATCGACCCCTCGCCCACGCTCAAGAAGACCAAGCAGAAGGTCTCGATCTACAAGAGCCGCCCGGAGTTCACCGAGCTGACCAAGGTCCCGCCGCAGGTGGCCGGCTTCTTCAGCCCGAGCGAGGGCGAGCTGCACTTCTACCACGACTACGAGAGCCCCTCCGAGTCCGAGTGGGTCGCCCTGCACGAGGGCACGCACCTGCTCACGTTCCTGATCGAGCCCCAGGCCGACCCCTGCATCTGGATCAACGAGGGCGTGGCCGACTACTTCGGCTCGGCCACGATCACGCGCAACAAGCGGGGCAAGCTCGAGATCCAGACCGGCCAGCTCCTGCTCGAGCGCGTGCTGACGGTGCAGCTCGCCATCGCCGACGACAGCTACGTGCGCCTCGAGGACCTGTTCCGGACGCCCGACTCCGAGTTCGACGCCTTCGACTACGCCCACGCCTGGTCGTTCGTGTACTTCCTCAACAACGCCCGCCCGGAGTACGAGAAGGCCTTCAAGAAGTTCTTCAAGGACCTCTACACGATCGCCAAGGGCGTCGCCTTCACGCTGCAGGAGACGAACGACAAGTACGGCGGCGTCAAGATCGTGCCGCCGGTCGAGGTGCGCCGGCTGCTGCTGGACAAGCTCGGCAAGAAGGACGCGGTGGCGCTCGAGGAGGAGTGGAAGGCCTTCGTCACCGCCATCCCGATCGACGCTCCGAAGGCCCGCCTGCGGCGCGCCCAGGAGACGCTCTTCACCGCCGACGAGCGCGAGGACCTCCAGCGCGCGCTGGAGGACGTCGAGGCGGCCCTCGCGGGCGGGATCACGGACCCGGCGGCCTTCGCCCTGCGCGGCACGCTGCAGCTCATCGTGACCGGCGACGACGCGAAGGCCGTCGCCGACTACCGCGAGGCGGTCCTGCGCGCGCCGCTCAAGGGCGCCTACCGCGCCAGCCTGGCCCAGATCCTGGCCGGGCTCTCGGTGCGCGCCGGCGGCATCACCGTGCACAAGGGCCCCGAGGAGGGCCAGGAGCTCTCGGGCGACGAGGAGGCCCTGATCGAGGCCGAGCTCCAGTTCGGCCTGGCCAGCGAGCTCGAGCCCGACAACGAGGCCATCGCGGCCTCGCACCGGACCTTCCTCGACCTCCTCGCGGCCAAGGTCCAGGGGAAGTGAGCCCGGCCGATTCGTGACGCCCGCGTGCGAAAGGGGGGCCTTGCGGCGCGGCCTCCGGCGCGACAGCCTGGGGCGCATGCGGATCCTCCTCGCGCTGCCGCTCCTCGCCGCGTGCCAGATCAAGACCACGATCGAGAGCACGGCGCGCGTCACCGTCGACCCGGTGGTGGTCGTGCACGGGCTCGAGGGCGAGGAGCTCGGCGTCTCGACCACCTACGGCGTGGTCTTCCTCGGGCGCACGGCGCGCAGCGGGCGGATCGAGTTCACGGCCTTCTTCGGCGACGGCCCCGCGCGCGAGGCCGGGCTGGTGGTGGCCATGGGCGGCGGGGTCTTCGCGACCGAGTCCGAGATCCAGCTGCCAGCCGTGCCGCTGTGCTTCGAGGCCCCGCCGCCGGGCAGCGAGGTGTGGGTGCGCGGGCGCCGCGAAGGCCAGCCCTTCGAGTTCGAGGCCAGGATGGTGACCGAGCCGCGCGTGACGGGGCTCCTGCTCGAGCCCAGCCCGGAGCTCGACGCCCTGACGGATGCCGAGCTCGGCGCCGGCGTGTTCCTGCTGGTGCCGGGTCGCCCGATGCAGCTCCTCGGACTCGTTTCCGGGCGCCTGACGCTCGACGAGCGCAAGGACTACGTGACGGTGCTCGGGCCGGAGGAGCTGTGGCGGCTGGTCGTGCACCAGCGCAACGCCGAGCGTCCGCGCCGCAAGGTGTACCGGCCTGACGTGCTCTGAGCTCCGACCTCCAGGAGTCATCGCGGGCCTCGGGTCGCGGGTGCCAACCCGCGCTGAAGACAGAGGCGGAGGAGCGCGGAGGGCAGACGCGGAAGACGCGGAGAAGAGGAAGAGAAGACGAGGAGGGTCACACCCCAGCCCTGTCCGTGGCGTTCGCTCCAGATCGCGCCGCCCCTGCTCGGCCTCCTCCTCCCCTTCCTCCTCCGCGCCCTCCGCGTCTTCCCTCCGCGTCTCCGCGGTCCTCTTCTTCTCAAGCGCGCCAGAAGCGCGGCATCAGCAGCACGACCATGGCCGCGAACTCCAGGCGCCCGAGCAGCATCAGGAACGACAGCAGCAGCTTCGAGACCGCCGGCAGGAAGCCGTAGTACTCGTAGGGCCCGACCGCGGCCAGCCCCGGGCCGCAGTTGGACAGGCTGGCCACGACGGCGGTGAAGGCGCTCAGGATGTGCTGGTCCCCGAAGCCGTGCGGCGACTGGAAGCCGGTGGCCACGATCCCCACCGTGCTGAGGGCCACCACGATCAGCCACAGGCCGATGTAGGCCAGCACGCCCTGCACGGTCCCGTCCTCGAGCGAGGCCCCGTCCATGCGCACCGGCTCGACCGCGCGCGGGCGCGCGAAGCGCGTGATGCCCTGGCGCGTGGCCTTCCACAGGATCACGAGCCGCACGACCTTGAGGCCGCCACCGGTCGAGCCGGCGCAGGCTCCCACGGCCGTCAGGACGACGAGCCACAGGCGACAGGCGTCCGGCCACAGGTCGAAATTCGCGGTCGCGTAGCCGGTGCAGGTCTGCAGGCTCGTGACCGTGAACAGGGCATCCCGCAGGCAGCGCGACAGGCGCGTGTAGTCGGGCAGCGCGCTGTCCGGCGCGCCGTTGCTGCCGCCCCAGAACCACAGCGTCACGCCCAGCACGAGGGCCGAGCCCAGCACGAGCCCGAAGAAGGCGCGCACCTCGCTCGAGCGCGTGAAGGCGCGCCACCCCGCAACCAGTCCCTGACGCTGCACCGTGTCGTAGACGTCGAAGTTGACGCCCGCCAGGCACATGAAGAGCACGATCACGAGCTCCACCTTCCACGAGGCGAAGAAGGCCACGCTCGAGCCGTGGCTCGAGAACCCGCCGGTGGCCAGCGTGCTGAAGGCGTGGATCACGCAGTCGTACAGGTCCGCGTGCACGGCATACAGGAGCGCCGCGTGCACCACGGTGAGGAACACGTAGATGCGCAGGAGCCCGAAGGCGCTGTCGCGCACGCGCGCACGCGCCGCCTCGCGGCTGATGCCCGAGACCTCCGAGCGGAACAGGCTGCGTCCGCCGGCCGGGAAGAGCAGCACGAACACGATGATGATCCCGATCCCGCCCAGCCAGTGGCTGAAGGCGCGCCAGAAGTGCAGCCCGCGCGGCAGGGCGTCGATCTCGGCCCCCGTCAGGATCGAGGAGCCGGTCGTGGTGAAGCCGGAGGTGGACTCGAAGAGGGCGTCCACCACCGAGCCCATCGCGCCCGAGAACAGGAACGGCAGCGCGCCGAGCACGCAGGCCGTCAGCCAGGCCAGCCCGACCGCCGCCAGGCCCTCGCGCCGGAAGTAGTCCGGCCGGCCCTCGCGCGTCAGGCTCGAGCCGCGGAAGGCGAGCGAGAGCAGCGCGCCCAGGAGCGCACAGGTTCCGGCGGAATACAGGCAGCCCTCCAGCACCGCGCGCTCCCGGTACCAGGCCGCAACCAGGGCCGGGACGAGCTGGAAGACCGCCAGGAGCAGCACCACCCGCCCGAGCAGCCAGCCGACGGCGCGCTTGTTCACGACGACTCGCCGCGCGTGCCGGGCCGGAAGATCTGCTCCACGGCCGAGACGTTCTCGGGCAGCGTGAACAGGATCACCTGGTCGCCGTCGCGGATCACGGTCTCGCCGCCGGGGATGACGACCTCGCCGTCGCGCACCGTGGCGCCGACCACGGTCCCGCGCGGCAGGCCGAGGTTGCGCACCTTGCGCTCGGGCTTGCCGTCCTTGTAGTGCGCCTCGAGCTCGAGCACCTCGGCGCGTCCGTCGGCGATGACCGCGATCGAGGAGACCGAGCGCGAGCGCACGAAGCGCAGGATGTGGTTCGCGCACAGGATGCGCGGCGAGATGGCCCGGTCCAC
>DASVAP010000258.1:0-140940 GCA_036376275.1 Planctomycetota bacterium
CGGGGAGGAGCCCCTCCGCCCGCACGCGCTCCCAGTCGATGCGCTCGCCGTCGGCGATCGCCAGGGCCAGCCGCTCACGCTCCTGGTCGGGATTCGACATCAGACGATCCACCGCGTTCCGTGCTCCCCGGTCGAGGGGCCTGGCGCGCTCACGTGCACGGCCGCCTCCATTCAATGGCCCTCGCTGGCCGGGCGACGCTCGAGAGCTCGCACCGGTCGCAGGCCCAGGATGTAGGCCGCGATCTCGGGCGAGACGCCCGAGCGGTAGCCCGAGCGCGCCTCGCTGGCTTGCTCGTTGAAGCCGCCGCCGCGCCAGACGCGGTCGGCGCGCGGATGGAGTGGCTCGGCCAGCGGATCGCGCAGGGGTGCGCGGCGGAAGAAGCCCTCGTCGAAGCCGTCCTGGCACCACTCCCACACGTTGCCCAGGACGTCGTGCAGGCCGAAGGCGTTGGGCAGGTAGGTCCCGATCGGGGCGTGCCCGCCGGCGCCGTCGTCCCAGTCCTCGTGCTTGCCCCACTCGTTTGCGCCGTGTTCTTGCGCATAGCGGTCGGCGACGTTGCCCGCGGCGGCGATGCGCGTCTTGTCCGCGCCGCACCACCAGGGCGTGTCCGTCCCGCCGCGCGCCGCGTACTCCCACTGGGCCTCGGTGGGCAGCGCGAGCCCGAGCTGGCGCGCCACGCGCGAGCAGGTGGCCCAGTTCACCTGCTCGACCGGGTGCAGGGGAGTCCACGGGCCCGTGCTCACGAGATCCGGCCGCCAGCTCACTCCGTTCAGCCGGCTCGGGTTCAGGCCGGTGACGCGCAGCCACTGACCCTGCGTCATCTCGAACTTCGAGCAGAAGAAGGGCGTCAGCACGACCTGGTGCACGGGCCCTTCCTCGGGCTGGGCGCTCGCGCAGTAGTTGCGGGCGGCAGGATCGGTGGTCTGCGAGCCCATCCAGAAGGGACCGCCGGGAAGCAGCACGAGCACGATCCCGGTCCCGTCGCGCAGCACCAGCCGCCCGTCGCTCCCGCGCTCGGCCGCCTCACCGCTCGCGAGGTGCGCGAACTCCCAGAGCCCGCTCGCGGGGTCGCGGCCGAGCGGGAGGAGCCCGACCTGCGGCTCGATGCGCAGCCCGCGGTAGGCCGGGCACTCGGCCTCGTCCGCGATCGAGGCGACCGCGCGCTGCCAGGCCTCGCGCGCCTCGGATCCGCTCACGCTGCGCTCCGCCAGGGTCTCGGCGAAGGCCAGGCGCCGGCGCACGCCCCAGCCGGTCTCGGCGTCGACCCCGTCCGAGAGGAGGCCGCGCTCGGGATCGGCGAAGGCGTGCAGGTCGCGTACGAGCGCGGCGAGCTGCCCGTGCCACCAGTGCTCCGAGTCGCTGGCGAAGCGCAAGGGCGGCGGAGCCTCGACCGCGGCCGCGAGCGTCGCAATGCGTCGCTCGGCCTCGGCCAGCTCGCGCGCCTCGCGCTCGATCCCCTCCAGGCTCGCGCGCTCCTCGACGACGCGGACGAGCTCGTCCCCGCGCGCCTGGAGCAGTTCCTTCTCTCCTGGCCTCGCGCTCGCCACGGCCTGCTCGCCTTCGGTCAGGGCCTCGTCGATGCGCCCGTTCGCGAGCAGCGCCCAGGCCAAGGTCATGCGCACGCGCGCGCGCTCCTCCTCACGGGCCAGGGCGAGCGCCCGCCGCGCGAGCGCGAGGCCGAGCCCCTCGCCGCCCCAGTCCGTGCGCAGCGGATCGACCTTGGTCCAGGCCCATCCGGCCAGGGACAGGGCGCCGCCCGCCTCGTCGGCGGACGGGAGCGACGGCAGCTCCGGCTCGGGCGGAGGCGTGCCCGTCTCGAGCACGGCACTCACGGTCGCGAGGTACGCAGCCCGGCGGCGCTCGCGCTCGAGCTCGGCGCGCAAGGGATGGCGGGCGCGGTGCTCCTCGAGCTCGGCCGCGCTCCACGGCAGAGCGCCGCGCTCGAGCTCGGCCAGGCGCTGCTCGTGGAGCGGGAGCTCGCCCATCAGCGCGTCGCCCCGCGCGATCCAGGCCCGATAGTCCACGATGCGCTCCGGCACGGCCGGCCAGAGCTCGTCGGCCTCCCGCACCAGGTCGTCGAGCCGCTGGCGCGCCGCCAGGCGCAGCACCTCGCCGGCCTTGGTCTCGGCGATCCGGGCCTGCGCGCCGGCGGCCGCGGCGTTGCGCTCGGCCTCGACCGTCGCGTCGCGCAGGGCACGGTTGGTCTCGGCGAGCCGGGCGCGCTCGGCGCGCAGCGAGCGGTTCGCGCGCAGGTTCAGCACGAGGAGGACGGAGATGACGAGCAGGGCGACCGCCGTGATCCCGAAGGCCAGGCCCTTGGCCGGATTGCGCCGCAGCCATTTCTGCAGGTGGTCGAGGCGCGTGGGCGGGCGGGCATGGATCGATTCCCCGGCGAGGTAACGGCGCAGGTCGGCGGCGAGCTCGGCCATGCTCGCGTAGCGGCGCTCGCGCTCCTTCTCCAGGGCCTTGCCGACGATGACGACCAGGTCCCGCGGCACGCGCGAGCGGATCGTGCGCGGGTCGGGCGGGTCGACCGTCAGGATGTTCTGCAGCACCTGGACGGTGGTGTCGCCGGTGAACGGCCGACGCAGGGTCAGGAGCTCGTAGAGCACCGCGCCCAGGGAGAAGACGTCGGTGCGGTGGTCGAGCGCGTCCTTGCGCGCCGTGGCCTGCTCCGGGCTCATGTAGAAGCAGGTGCCCACGACCTCGCCGGTCAGCGAGAGCGAACCCTCGTCCGCGATGCGGGCCACGCCGAAGTCGGTGACCTTGACGTGCTGGTCGGGCGTGAGCAGCACGTTCTGGGGCTTCAGGTCGCGGTGGATGACGCCGCCGACGTGCGCGGCCTGCAGGGCGTCCGCGATCTCGGCCGTGATGCGCGCGGCCTCGCGCTCGTGGTTCTCCGGGAGGCGCGTCGCGCGCGCGAGGTCGTCCAGGTGCGTGCGCAGGTCCCAGGCGCCCGTAACCAGCTCCAGCGCGATCCACGAGAACCCGTCCGAGCGGCCGTGGGCATGGACCGCGACCAGCCCCGGGTGCGACAGGCGGCCGCCGGCACGCGCCTCGCGCGCGAAGAGCGCGAGCTGCTTCTCGGAGACGCACTCGGGCCGCACGAACTTGAGCGCGACGCGCCGGCGCAGGGAGACCTGCTCGGCCTCCCACACCTGACCCATCCCACCCTCGCCCAGCAGCGCGAGCAGCCGGAACTCGCCCACCATGCGACCGGCCGCGAGCCCCGGCCCGACCGGCTCCGGGCGGAGGATGCGCCGCGCCTCCAGGGCCCGCAGGGCCTGGATGTCGCGGGGAGAGAGCCGCCCCTCCGCCTCGATGCGCAGCCAGTCGACCGTCTCCCCGTCGGCGATCGCCAGCGCCAGTCGTTCGTGCTCTTCGCTGGAGGAGGTCATGAGACAGGGACGGCCCCGGATCGGGGGGAAACGCTCGAAGGCCGTGGACCGAACCTTGGTTCCATGCCCGCGAGCCCTACTCCTCGAAATCCGCCAGCTTCTTGGCGAGCCTCATCGTCGCGCGGGCGATGGCCATGCGTGCCGCGTCCGCCGAGGGGTAGCCGCACTCACCGGCGATGACCTCGTAGCGCAGGGCGAGCTCGTGGCGCAGCAGGAAGGCGTTGCGCTGCTGCTCGGGCAGCTCCTCCAGCGCGTTCTCGTAGGCCTCGTTGGCCTCGACGCGCACGATCTCGGAGGAGGGCGAACGGCACGGGGCCGCCGGCGCGTCGTTCGAATCGTTGAGCTTGAGGTTCTCCAACCGGCGCTTGCGCGCCTCGGCCACGATCAGATTCACCCCGGCCTTGCGCAGGTACGCCCAGAACGAGCCGAGGCCGCGGTACTCGAAGGTCGGCAGGCGCTCGAGCGCCGCCATGAGCGTGTCCTGGACGAGATCGTCCGTGTCCAGCGACCCTCGCGCCGACGGCGCCAGGCGCCCGTGCAGGAAGCGCGCCAACGGCTCGCGGTACTGCACCAGCATCGCTGCCCGAGCTGCCGGGTCCCCGGCCTTGGCCAGGGATATGAGACGTGCGGTGCTCTCGAGCGGTTGGTGATTCCCGGAACCCAGTCGATCTCGCCTCCTCTCCTCGCGGAAATCGTTCCACGGAAGGACCGACTCCACAAGGAGCCAGGCACCGGCCGTGGTTTCGACGTTCGTCCGGACCTTGGACAGGGGTCAATCGCCTTCAGAACACGGTGATCTCGTAGGTCGTGTCGATCGGGATGTAGCCGAACGGCGTGCCGATGAACGCGCCGCCAAGGTGGAGCGAACGCGAGCCACGGGGAAGCGGCCGGATCAACACGGCGGGGAGCGGGCCGGCGCGAGGATGGGGGCCGTAGTGGGAAGCCCGAGGTGGTCCAGGTACGAGCGGCTTGAGCACGATCGAGCTGCTGGGGCAGATCCGGATCGCCCCTCGGCGACCCCCTTCCCAAGCCCCCTCGGGCCCGCCCTCGCGGCCCGGGGGGAGATTGGTACGCCAGTCATCCCCCTGGTTTCGGACAGGGCGCGGTACGCCGACCGTCTCTCGGCTCCTACCCCGGCCAGTCAGCGCTTCCGCGAGATATCCAGCTTGTCGAGCTTGGCCCTCGACAGGATGGATTCCTCGCTGCGCTTGAGGGCCTTGCCGATGGCCTTCAGGCTCATTCCTTTCCCGGCCATCAGGTGCAGCTTTTGAATCTCGCTGGCCGTCCAGGGCTGCCGATGTCGCTCGAAGTGTTCTTTCATGGTCGGTGACTGCTCACCCTACCCGTCAGGCGGGCAGCGCTTGGCCTTGCTCGATGAGGTGAAGTGGCCGTCATTCTAGAGCAGAGCTGCTGGCAGCTCCTCATCCAGGTGAAGCCGACCTCGTCGGACCATGAGGCGCGACGTCGTTCTCGACGGCGGTCCTCACTACCGAGGTCGTAATGCAACGCAACCCCTGCACGTTGGTCGTCTTCAGGGGATCGACCAGCTTGCCGCCGAGGCGGGCCGATCCCGGACCCGACGTGGTAGAGGCGCTGTGGGGAACGAAGGCCCGGATGTCGGCACTCCGGCTCGCTCACGCTCCCTTGTAGCTGAGCAGCGGCCGCAGGCGCCGCACGATGCGCGTCAGCTCGCGTTGCGCGCGCATCACTGCGCCGATCTCCTTGTAGGCGCCGGGCGCCTCGTCGCGCAGGCGTGGGGCCAGACGCTGGTCGTACCAGACGCCCCGCAACTCGCGCTCGAGCGTGCGCAGGGAGATGCGCTGGCGGGCCTCGCTGCGGCTCATCGCCCGGCCCGCTCCGTGCGAGCTCGAATGCAGGGCCTCCTCGTGGCCACGCCCCTCGACATGGTAGCTGGCCGCGCCCATCGAGCCGGGGATGATCCCCGGTTCGCCCGCGCGCGCGGGGATCGCACCCTTGCGGTGCACCCAGAGGTCCTCGTCCCCGATACGTTCGCGCCGCACGTGGTTGTGGTTGCAGGTGAGGAGCGTCGCCTCGTCCGGACGCGCGCCCAGGCGTTGCTCGGCCAGCGCGGAGACCCGCTCGAGGATGCGCCGCCGGTTGACCTCGGCGAACTCCAGGGCCCACACCATGTCGGCCAGGTAGGCGCGACCCGCTTCGTCCTCGGCGTCGAACCAGGCCAGCCCGGCCTCGCGCCCCGTTGCTCGCGGCTCGTGCTTGTGGCGGACGGCCTGGCCCATCGAGCGCGAACCGCTGTGGAGCATGAGCCACAGAGCGCCCTCGTCGTCGGCCTGGAACTCGACGAAGTGGTTGCCGCGTCCAAGGGTCCCGAGCTGGCGCGCCGCGGTGCGGCGCTTCTCGGACTCCAGGGCGGGCAAGGACAGCGAGCGCTCGGCGAGCGCCTCGGGCAGGGCATGGCCGCCCGATCCCGGTTGACGCAGGGTCGGAACGGCTCGCCGCAGGTCCGCCAGCATGGCTTGGGCGCTGTCGTCGTCGAGGCGCTCGGCCTCGCAGCCGAGGTGCAGCGCCGCCATGCCGCAGCCGATGTCGTCGCCGACCGCCGCAGGGTAGATCCGCCGCGTGGTCGCAACGGCCACGCCCACGCACACGTCACGCGCGAGGTGCACGTCGGGCATCACCGCCACGCGCCGCACGTCGCCCGCGCGTGCGAGCCGCTCGAGAGCGGCCCGCACGTCGGACGGCGGCGGCTCGGCGAGGAAACGGGTCACCGGCGCTCCGCTCTCCGGAGCGCTCACGGTCCGCCTCCCGGCAGGGAGTCGACCAGGAAGACCAGCTCGGGGACGCGGCGGCGATGGAGACCGCGCGCCAGCTCGGAGCGCAGTCGGCCGCGCGCGGCCTCGAGCCGGGCGTGGTAGTCCCGCACCGCCGACACATCGGAGCCGGGTGGTGCGAGCATCACGACCGTCAGGCAGCCGTGTTGGGCTTGCACCTCCACCAGCTCGAGGTCCTCGAGCCCGGGATCGTCCAGGTCGGCAAAGGTCAGGCTCAGGATCCGCTCGGCCTGGCGGCCGAGCTGCTGGTCCCGGCGCTCGAGGCCGGAACCACCGGGGTCGGGGGCAGAATTGCCCCGTCGGAATCGTCTCTGTCGCATCGTCGCTCTCGTCGGGTGCGGACAGTCCCCGTCCGCACGAACCTCAGGGATGGAACCAGGAGCCCGGCCAGCCCGACCGACGCGCGTGCGTCTAGCCCTTCGGGCCGCCGAGGCTCGACACGCGAGAGCTGTGCTCAATGGTACGCATGACGACCTCCGATGCGGAAAACGCCCCGCCTCCTCGGCGCAGGCAATGGACATTAATTACCCGGCGTTGCGAGATCCGTCAAGGGCGTGGGGCGTCGCGGCAGGTCAGGATGGCAAACAGCCGGACCCGGTCGTAACGACTCGTCCAGCGGTTGGCACTGCCCCCCGCAAGGTACTTCCGGCCGTTGCCTGCGACATTCTCCTCGAAATCCTTGATGGCGTCGGTGAGATATCCTGCCCAGAACGCGGTTCCTCGGAGGGCATGGCGCAGCTTGTAGTCCTGCGCCTCGGGAACCTGGTCGTCGGCGAGCTGGCCGAAACCAACCAGCAGGTCGCCGACGACCGCCGCGACCTCGCGGCACTCGACGCAGGCGCCCTCGACCTTGCGGGGAGAACCTATGGAGTTCCCTGGAACCTCTGGAGACCGCGGGGCGATCCGAAGGCCGCGGATTCTAGAAGAGCTCTTCTATCGAGCCCGAGCCGCGCTCGGACCAGGCCTCGGCCTGGAGGGCAAAGGCGCTGCACCAGCTATTCTCGTCGCGGCTGCCGGTTTCATAGGGCATCCCGCCGAGCGAGGTTTGGAGTCGAGCGAGGAAGCTTCGTGCGCGGGCGATCTCACCCGCGTAGGTCGAAGGGGCGACGAGCCACCACAAGCGAGCGGCCTGCGCGGTGGCATCGGCTCGTTCGGGTGCTGATTCGGCGTCGTCCCAGGCCGGGATCCCGCCCGAGGGGCGCTGCAGACGAGCGAGACGATCGACTCCGCGCTCGAGCAGGGCTCGCACGGCCGGCCATTCTTCGACCAGCGCGCACAGCCCTTCGAGCGCGTAGGCCTGAGCGTGCAGGTAACAACGGGTCGAGCTCGCATGCGTGCGCCAGCGCCCGTCCGACTCGAGCCCGCTCGAGCTCTCGAGCAACCGCTCGCAAGCCCGTCGCTCGGCTGCTTCCCACGCGCCGCGCGCGTGGGCGAGGGCCCGCAGGGCGACGGCTCCCTTCAGGAGGTGCGCGCCCGTCGCGAGGCTCCAATGATCGCCGCGCCCGACCTCGGTTTCGAGAAAGGGTCGGGGCTCGCTCAAGGCTGGCAGGATCGCCGCGCGCAATTCGCCGGCGCGCGCCAGCCAGCGCTCGCGCTCGGCGCCCTCCTCGACCAGAGCATGGCTGACGCACGCGCGCAGCGCGATCGCGGTGTCGAAGGTGTACTCCCTCCCGGCACGTCCGATGCCGCCGTGCGGGCCGCGCGAGCTCCACAGCCAGCTCGCGACGCGGGCACGGGTCGCGCCCGAGTCCGGCACGTGCTGCGCGAGGGCCGACAGAAGGAGCCCAGCGGCTTCCGGGTACGCATACCCCTCGTGTGCGGGGTTCCACCACGAGAGCACCGCCCCATCCGCGCCCACGATCGCGTTCGAGCACAGGAACCGCGCCAGCCCCACGCGCACCGGATTCACGCCGCTGAACGCAACCATCGTGCGAGATCCGTGGCGATGCGTTCGCCGGCTCGGCCGTCACCGTAGGGCCGCAACCGTCTCGCGCCTGCCAGGAACGCCGCGCGGTCGCGGAGGAGTTCTCGAGCGGCGCTCAGGATCGCGTCGGGGTCGCAGCCCACCAGACGCGCCGTGCCGGCCGCCAGGCCTTCGGGCCGTTCGGTCTTGGTGCGCAGGATGAGCACGGGCACGCCCAGGTACGGCGCCTCCTCCTGCACGCCGCCGGAATCGGTGAGCACGAACAGCACGCGCGCCAGGAGCTCCAGGAAGGAGCGCTGAGGCAGCGGCGCATGGCACACCAGCC
The DNA here is from genome assembly GCA_036376275.1 of Planctomycetota bacterium. Classification (GTDB taxonomy): domain Bacteria; phylum Planctomycetota; class UBA1135; order UBA1135; genus JABFRZ01. The sequence continues at coordinate 8,459 of DASVAP010000258.1, forward strand.
GGCCCGTCCGCGCGAGCCGGACGAGGTCGGGAACCCGTGCGCGAGGATTGGGGTGCACGATGAAGTGCACGACGAGGTCGGGGTGCTCGAAGAGCAGCCGCTCGAGCGCGACGCGCAAGCGCACCATGGGTAGGCCATGGTTCTCGCGGCGGTGGGCCGTGACGAGGATTTCGCGCGGGCGCGCGCTCCACAGCGCGGCCGGATCTCGGCGCGGAAGCCCGTGCGCGAGCAACGCGTCGATGCCGGTGTTTCCGCTCACCAGTATCGCTTCTTCGTTCACGCCTTCGGCCCGCAGGTTCTGTCGCGCGTGGCCCGTCGGCGCGTAGCAACGCTGGGACAGGCGATCGATGAGCACGCGGTGACCTTCCTCCGGAAAGGGCAGCTCGAGGTCGTGGGTGCGCAAGCCGGCTTCGATGTGGGCGAGCGGGCGGGATTGAACGCTTGCGGCGAGGGCTCCGGCGGCGGCGCTGCTCGTGTCCCCCTGCACGAGCACGGCGTCCGGTGCGCTGCGCCGCACGAGTCGTTCCGCCGCGGCGCGGAGGCTATCGGGATCGGGCGGGCCACTTGTGCTAGGTCGCTCGAGCGCTTCGCACGCATCCGGCGCGAGCCCGACGTCGTCGCAGGTCCGCTCCAGGAGCTCGCGCTGCTGTCCGACCAGCCCCAGGCGCACCTCGAGTTCGCCGCCGGCGACCAGGGCGCGTACGAGCGGCGCGAGCTTGAGCACCTCGGGGCGCGTTCCACCGACGAGCAAGAGCCGCGGACCGCGTCTGGTCACGCCGCGACTCCGATCCCGCGCAGGATCCGCTCGCCCGTGTCGTTCTGGTAGAGCCAAACACCATTCGTGTGACCGCGGAAACTCTGCTCGCCGCGCGGAACGCAGCCGCTCGCCAGACCGATGCCGAAGAGCCCCGGCACGATCGCGCCGCGCGCGTCGAGGACGCGACCGTCGTCGTCGACGAGCCGTCTTTCGAGCGGGAGGCCGAGCTCGAGTCGTTGCCTGTCCGCTCCCCAGGTCGGCAGCGTGCGGGCGCGATAGCCGAAGGCCGCCACGATGCAGGTCGCCTCGTCCAGGAGCGCCGCCAGACGCTGCGGATCTCGCTCGGCGTCCAGGTCGCGCAGGCTCACGCGCTCCTCGGGTGCGAGACCTCCCAGCCCGAGGATGCGGCGCGCGAGTCCGCGCCCGTCGCCGCGCAGGCCTCCGAGGCGGTGCACGCGGCCGGTGAGCGGACAGACGTCGGTCGGTCCGAAGTCTCGGTATCCGTCGGCCGCGGCGTCCGCCGGACTCGGATAGAAGACGCGCAAGCGCCCGCGATGGGCGAGCGTGATCGCGCCCGGCCCCAGGAGATCGCTTGCGACCTCGAGCGCGGTCCAGACGGCCGAGAAGGCGCTGTGCGAGCCGCCCAGGACGACCAGCCGCGCGCGCGGGCCTGCGTGTGCGAGTTGGGCGCGCAGCCGCGCGCGCCCGAGGGCGCTGAAGAGCCCGTCCGAGAGCACGACCCGCTCGCGCCAGCGATCGGCAAGCCTCAAGCCGGGACCGAGCTCCGCGGTCAGCGTTTCCTCGAGGCCCTGCGTGCCGCCGAGGGCGAGGACGATCGATCGCGACGCGAGCGTGCGAACCCGACCCTCGGGCGTGAGCACGCTCAGGTTCCAGCCGCCGTCGCGTGCCGCGCGCAGCTCGCAGGCTTCGTGCCGAGCGAGCACCTCGCAGCCGCGGGCCTGCTCGATCTCGCGCTGCAGGCGCGCGCCCACGTCGTCGAGTACGCGTGCGACCAAGCGCAGCGGCGCGTGCGTCGTCCGCAGACGCTGGAGCTCTTGCACGTGCGGCCGCTCCGCGAGCGCTCCGAACACCTCGCGCGCCGGCGCCGGCTCGAGACACTCCAGGAATGCGCCCGCCATGGAATCGGAGCGCAGCTCGTAGGCCCCGAGCGTTCCCGAGCCCAGCCCCCGACCTCGCTCGACGACGGCGAGACGCTGCTCGAGAAGGCGCGGCAAGAGCCCCCTCTGCAGCGCGGCCACGAGCGGCCCGGTCCCTCCCGGACCGCCGCCGACGAACACGCAGTGAAACTTCTTCCGCAGGCCCACGCGCGCACCCCCTCGGGTGAACCCTATCCGATCGCGGCGAAGCGTGCCCCGATCCGCGGTGTCATTGGGGCTTCGTCATGGCGGCGCGCTCGAGTTCGCTCGGGCATGGGCGTTCCAAGCACATGACCCTGGGGGCCCCACCGCCTTGGCGGCCGTCCGCCGGCCCTAGAGGGGTCCGCAGGGGGGCCGGAGGCGCTGGAGGGCCGACCTGACCGCCTCGACTCGTGATCCCCTTCGTGTGCGGTTCCCTTGTCGTTTCGAACGTGGTCAGGCGCCTTGTGGTCGGCGGGGGAATGGTCGCCGGTCTCGTCGCACGAGTGCTTGCCGCGCGCTACGGCGACGAGTTCTGGTACGTGCTCGGTCGGCTCTTCCCCTGGCGCAATTAGGTACCGGCTGAGAGGGAGTCCGCTTCAACGCTCCGGTCTCCCAAGGCTCCTGAGTGACGGATACCGGAGCATTCTCTGCTCTCTCCCGAGAACAGAGAGCGGGGCGCAGATCGGGCCGAGCGCCCCTGTACCGCCGAGTGGGGCGATCCTGGGCGCCCCTTGGCGACCCCCCACCCAAGCGCCCTCCGCCCCATGGTCGCGGCCCCGAGGGACTTTGGTACCCCGGTCAGCCCCCTGGGAGCGAACGGCTCTTCGGTTCGACTCCTGAGCGTGGCCAAGGTAGCCAAGGGTGCGAACTAGGGCTCGCATGCCCTCCAGGGCGCCGGCCGGGTTCTGGGACACCACGGGCACTGCCCGCCCGCGTGGATGCACAATGCGGCGGGCCCATGAAACGCGAACCCGTCGTCGATCCCCACCCGCTGGACTACCGCGCGACGATCGTCATTTGCATCGCCGCCGCCGGCCTGAGCTTCAAGTCCATCCAGGGGAACGACCTGAGTGCGCTCCTGATGGAGTACCCGAAGTGGCCCCAGGAGCCATGGCGCCTCCTGACCTCGTGCCTCGTGCACGCCGACTGGATGCACCTGGTCTTCAACCTGTTCTGGACGTGGCGCTTCGGCCAGATCCTCGAGCCGATCTTCGGTCTGTTCCCGATGATCGGCATCTACGTCCTTCTGGCGGCGGGCGCCTCGGCGTCGGAGTGGGCCGTGAGCGGCGGAGGGATCGGGCTCTCGGGAGTGGGCTATGGGATGTTCGGGCTGTGCTGGGCGCTGCACCGCTACCACCCCAGCTACCGCGGCCTGATGGACGAGCAGACGACGCGACTCTTCATCGGCTGGTTCTTCTTCTGCATCGCGGCCACAGTCCTCGACTGGATGCCGATCGCCAACGTCGCGCATGGCATGGGCGCCGTGCTCGGAGGCCTCCTCGGGCTGTCGCTGTCCCCATTCCCGAAGCGGGGCAAGCTGGGTCGCATCGGGCTTGCCACGGTCGTGCCGCTGATCGTCGTGCTGTCGACGGTCGGTCGGCCGTACGTGAACTTCTCGAGACAGCGCGGGTGGGAGCTCTATTACGACTCCTTCGCAGCATTCGAGAACGAGGACTTCGTCGAGGCCGCGCGACTCCTGGAGCAGTCGGTCAAGCTCGATCCCGGCAACCCGGACGCCTGGCACAACCTCGGCTATGTCTACCAGGAGCTCGGCCTGTGGGAGGAATCCGAACAGGCGATGGTCCGCGAGGAGGAGGCCCTGAGGGCCCGCGAGGCCGAGGACGAGGCCCGCGACAAGCCCTTTTGGAGCGACTTCCAGGACCACATCCGCGAGAGCCTCGACGAGAAGAAGTGACGCGGAGAGAGGCCTGCGGCACGCCTTTCTGCCCGTGGCCAGGCGTATCCCTGTCCCTCCCGAAAACCCGTCCGGCGGCCAGGAAGGCCGGTCCTGGATGCCTGAGCCGATCGGGAGCCCATGCTCCTCCTGCTTCGAGCCCCGCAGATCCCGAGGCTCCATCTGGCCCTGTAGAGCGTTGCCCTTCGCCACCAGCTGGTCGTCCCCTCGACCTCGCCTCGGCGGGCTGAACCACAGCTACCGGCGCAGCCTGAGTTCCAGGTCACCTCGGTTTCCGCACGTGGAATGCGCAAGGGCCCCGGAACTCGAAGCCTGCGCTTAGACTTGGCTACAGGCTGGAGCCCGTGGGTTCAGTCGAGGGAACCGCCCATCCTTCCGACGGCTGACGGAGCCTGCCCTCTCTACACCAGGTCTCCATCACCATGTTGCACGCTGGCTTCCTCGTTCCGCTCCTTCTCTTCTCGTCACTCGGTCTGGCCCAGGAGCCGGGGGTAGGCGCCCACGTTCCAGGGGCACGGACCCCCGAGCGCGGCACGCGTGCGCAGGACGAGGACACGCTCGCGCCTACCGTGTTCGAGGGCTTCGTGCTCGAGCCTGACGGGGCCCCGGCGGAAGGAGCCGTCGTGGTGAGCAGCGCGGGCGGCACGGCCGTCGCGGACGACTCCGGGAGCTTCCGGCTCGAGGTGGGCGTGCCGCTCGACGCAGCGAGCGTCCAGCTCACGGCCGTCGGCCGATGGGGTCGGAGCCGCGTGGCGAGCTCGAGCGTTTCGCTCTCCGGGACGCCCACGGGGGTGTGGGTCGGGCCTCTGCTGCTGAGCTCGGGGAGCTGCACGCCGAGCTGGATGCCGAACCTGGGAGGCCAGCCCGGGGTGAACGGCGAGGTCAATGCCTTGACGGTCTTCGATGACGGCGGCGGGCCGGCGCTCTACGCGGGAGGCAACTTCACGCTTGCGGGCGGCGTCGCAGCGAACCGCATCGCCAGGTGGAACGGCACGAGCTGGTCGCCCCTGGGCAGCGGGATGAACAGCACCGTCTGGGCCCTGTACGTCTTCGACGACGGCGGCGGGCCGAAGCTCTACGCGGGAGGCAACTTCACGACCGCGGGCGGCGTCGCAGCGAACCGCGTGGCCAGGTGGAACGGCACGAGCTGGTCGCCCCTCGGCAGCGGGGTGAACTCCGTCGTCTTTGCCTTCTCGGCCTTCGACGACGGCGGCGGGCCGAAGCTCTACGCGGGCGGCGAGTTCACGACCGCGGGCAGCGTCGCAGCGAACCGCATGGCCAGGTGGAACGGCTCGACCTGGTCGGCCCTGGGAAGCGGGGTGAACCACCGTGTTTATGGCCTGGCGGTCTTCGACGACGGCAACGGACCCGCGCTCTACGCCGGTGGACGCTTCACCAGCGCGGGCGGGGTCTCCGCGAACACCCTCGCCAGGTGGAACGGCACGAGCTGGTCGGCCCTGGGCAGCGGGACGAACGGCCATGTCAATGCCCTGTCGGTCTTCGATGACGGCGGCGGGCCGGCGCTCTACGCGGGTGGCGAGTTCACGACCGCGGGCGGTGTCGCGGCGAACTACATCGCCAGGTGGAACGGCTCGAGCTGGTCGGCCCTGGGCAGCGGAATGAACGCCCGCTTCTATGCCTTGTCGGTCTTCGACGACGGCGGCGGGCCGGCGCTCTACGGGGGAGGCCTGTTCACGACCGCAGGCGGTGTCGCGGCGAACTTCATCGCCAGGTGGAACGGCTCGAGCTGGTCGCCCCAGGGCAGCGGGATGAACGACACCGTCCTTGCCCTGTCGGTCTTCGACGACGGCGGCGGGCCGGCGCTCCATGCGGGCGGCGAGTTCACGACCGCGGGCGGTGTCGCGGCGAACCGCTTTGCCAAGTGGGGCTGCCTCGACACGAGTCCCCCTGTACTCTCCTGCCCTACGTCGATCGTGGTGATGGATCGTCTTGCCAACGGCGTCGGTGAAGCGGTTGCCTTCACCGTCATGGCAACAGACGACCGGGACCCGTCGCCCAGCATCCTCTGCGTGCCGCTCTCGGGTAGTACCTTCCCGCCCGGCACGACTACGGTCCAGTGCACGGCCACCGATGCTTCGGGCAACCAGGCAACCTGCCAGTTCCCGGTCACGGTGAGACCGAAAGCCCGGCTTCGATGAACAGGGAACGGCCGACGCAATGCGGCCGAAGGCGTTCCGGAGGCGGCCTGGAATGCCCTCCCAAGATCGCTGGACCCCTTCACCGGAAGGTCGAATCGGCCCTGGGGCGTCAGGACCACTACACCCCTGCATCGAGCCGAGGACCAGGTGTGCATGCGGAAGGCACGCTTTCCGGCACCCCGCTCGCACCGACCTACACGGCCAGCGAGGTGCGCGCGGTCGTCACCGGCGCGGCAAGCTAGAGCGCGGAGCTCCTCACGCTGCTCGCCGGCGCGCAGGGCGCGACGGCCGAGGTCAGTGCACGCGGCCTCGGCACGGCCAGCACGAACGAGATCCGCTGGTGGCTCAGCCTTTGCGCAGCGGGATCGGTGTGGCGCCGGTGAGCTCGAACACCGCCTCGGCCGAGGCCAGGTGCGGGCCGCCCGCGTCGTCCTCGACCGCGACCAGGTACTGACTCCTGCTCAGCGCCTGGTCGTAGAACTCGGCGATCGCAGGCTCGAAGCCGCGCGTCATCATCGCACCGACGAACCCTCCGCCCAGGCCCCCGGCGGTGGCGCCGACGAGCAGCGGCCCGACGACCATCAGCCCCATCCCGCCCGTCACGAGCACGCCTGCGACCACGGCCGCGCCGCCCAGCACCGAACCGATCGTCCCGCCGAGCGCGACGGCGCTCCGGGTGTGGGCGCCGGAGGGCGCGACCGCCAGGACGTCCGCGTGCTCGGCGTGGTGCGGGACGGGCCGCGCGGAGACCACGCTGATCCTGTCCTTGGAGAAGCCGGCCGCGAGCAGGGCCACCACGGCGCGATCGGCGTCCGGCTCGCTCTCGAAGACTCCGGCGCGAATGGGCAAGGTGCTGAGGCTGTGCATCGGTGAGTGTCGAACGGTGTTGGAGGGTGACGGAGCAGGTGCCGCTCCTGCTCCGACTTGCTCCACGCGCGCGCCCGGGGCAATCCGTTGCTTCCCTCCATCCGCTCCGTGGATCCAGGTAGTCGGAGCCTGCCGCGCGGCTGCAAGGATGCGCGCGCGGGCACCGGGTTAGAGTCGAGTCATGGCCCTCTCCCACAGGAAGTACCTGCTGGTCCTGGGGGTGCTCTTCGGCCTGCTGTGGGGGACGCTGGCCATCCACCCCTGGTACCGGACCACCTGGCTGCTGGAGAACGCGCTCGTCTTCGTGATGGTCGCCCTCCTGGCCACGCTCCACCGCCGCCTGCTGTTCTCGCGGGTGTCGTACACGCTGATCTTCCTGTTCATGTGCCTGCACCAGATCGGCGCGCACTACACCTATTCCGAGGTTCCCTACGACGAGTGGTTCACCCGCGCGACCGGTCGCTCCTTCAACAGCTTGTTCGGCTGGGAACGGAACAACTTCGATCGCATCGTGCACTTCAGCTACGGCCTGTTGCTGGCCTATCCCGTGCGCGAGGTCTTCCTGCGCGTCGCGAACGTGCGCGGCTTCTGGGGCTACTTCCTGCCGCTCGACCTGACCATGTCCACGTCGATGCTCTACGAGCTGATCGAGTGGGTCACGGCCCTGGTGTTCGGTGAAGGCGCCGGGCAAGCGTTCGTCGGCGCCCAGGGCGACGTGTGGGACGCGCACAAGGACATGGCGCTCGCCAGCCTGGGCGCAGTCCTGGCGATGAGCATCACGGCCGGCCTGAACTGGCGCTTCCAGCGCGATTTCGCGCGGCAGTGGGTCGAGAGCCTGCGCGTGAAGCACAAGGCCCCGCTCGGCGAGGACGCACCCCGCACGGCGGCGAAGTGACGGCCCGCGAGCGCAGGGGAGCTTTCGGCGTCGGCCTGAACGCCAGCCTCTGGGGCGGCTTCCGGATCGGCGGCTGAGCGACGATTCTGCGGGAGGGAGTCGCTCACGCGCCCGACGCCTGCGCTCGCAGCCGCGCTTCCGATCCGCCCAGTGGGCCGGGAGGTCGGGTCTTCCACGATCCCGCGGATCCGCGCTCCGGCACGCTCGAGCAGGCGACGCTCGACTTCTGGGACCACCTGCTCCTGTGGATCGGCCCGCCACCGCGCGCTCTTCCACGTCGAGCCCACGCGCGTGCTGCAGGGGCCGAACAACCCGCCCGGCCAGCGTTCAGGGCAGGACGGCCCCTGTGTGCAGGTCGAAGGCGTGCACCCCGGGGTTCAGCGCGACCTCGACGAAGCCGGGCCCCGCGCTGCGAGCCACACCGACCGGACTCGAGAAGCGGTTGCCGGTCAACGCGGGATCGAAGAAGGTCACCGTCGCACCACTCGAGGTGACGTGGGCCTCGCGATGGCGGACGAAGAGGGTGACCGACGCGTCGCTGTCGAATCCGACGCGGAGCGTCCCGCCGTCGTCGAAGCCCCGACCGGCGCGCACGAAGTACTGCTCGGTCGCGGATCCGATCTTCCGGCAGTGGATGGCCTTGCCGAGAAAGAAGGACGAGCCGACGACGACCGGATCGATCCCCTTCGACTCGAGCACGAAATCGTCCACGCCTCCGCTGAAGCCGACGTGCGCGCCCGAGCTGTCGCCCACCACGATGCGCGTCAGACTCGGTCGGGGGGCGCCGGCAGCATGGGGCACGGCCAGCGTGACCACGTTCTCGCGGCCCGCGTCGTCCGTGAGATAGGTCGAGCGCAGGTACTTCCCGACGTATTCCTTCCCATCGAAGGCGCACAGCCCACCGTCGAGGACCTCCGCCGAGGTCGGCTTCGTTCCCAGGAACACGGTCAGAGCGACGTCCACGTTCCCGAAGTGCTGGATCGACCACTCGTACTCCCGCCTGGGTGCGAGCGTGGTGTAGCGCTCGGAGTCGGGGTGCAGGCTGACGTTGACCTCGGCGCGGGCGTCGTCGGCATCGACCTCGTCCAGCAGCACGAAGTAGCCCGGCCGCCCCGGCTCCCCGTGCACCATCAGCAGGCTGCGGACGTGCGAACCGTTGTCGAGCGCCCGGCCGGAGGCGCCCGCGGCATAGTCGAAGCGCGACGCTGTCAGGCCTTCGAGGATGCCGGCCCCGAACTTCTCGTCGTGCTCGCGGGAATCGATCGTGACCGTGTTGCTCGAAGCCGCGGTGTCGTTCACCCAGCTCCAGTCGAAGTTCAGGTCGATCCCCTCGCCCGAGCCGCAGTAGCCCGAGTTGCGCAGCACGTTCTCGCCGTAGGCGTACAGGTGCACCGCATTGACGTCGCGATGCGAGTGACTGCTGGCGCTGCGCGGATTCCACAGCGCGCCCATCAGCGAGTCCGTGGACGCGCCTTCCTCCCAGAACGTGGCGCAGTCCTTCCAGACCGTGCTCGCCGGCGGCTGGGGCGTCGCGACCGGCTCGCTCCACAGCACGAAGTTCGAGAGCAGCGGCTTTGGGCTGACGTCGCGAACGACCCAGGCCGCGTTCCGCGCGGCCTGCGCGGAGAACCGGTTCGCACGATAGGGCTGCATGTATCCGAGCTGCGCCTCGATCCGCCGGGAGGGGTCGGTATCGCCGAAGGTCAGGTTCGTGCGCCGCGGCGTGAAGGACCCGCTGTACATCCACTCGTGCAGCGTCCGCAGGCGCGGGTCCGAGTAGAGCGTCGTGTCCGTCCCCGTGAACTGCAGGATGTCGACCGGGGCGTACTTGCTGATGCGATCGCCACCCTGACGCACCCAGGCGTACCCGCTGCCCGCGTCGTACACGCCGCTCGGAGCGAGGGCGCCGAAGAGCCGGTCCAGGTACATGTCCGAGGCGGCAGCGGTGAGCTGCGCGTCGCCCTTGTAGAGCGCCCAGACCGTGACCACGCCCGGGGTGCTCTCCGTCCCGTCTTGAGCGATGTTCGTCCACCACTGGAGGATCATCGGGTCCAGCATCGCCTCGAGAGAGGCCAGATCGGCGGGCGCCAGCGCATCGTGCATGACGTCGAGCGCGATGATCGACTGGATCATCGCGGATTGACGCCAGCGCACCGCGGTCGCCGAGCCCGAGCTGGCGCTGGCCCTGTAGAACGTCGGCCAGTGGGCGAGCGTCTCACGCAGCTTGTCGACCAGCTCGGGACGCGGATCGATGACGTAGGCGAGCGCGAGCGCGCCGCAGAGATCGGTCATCACGGTCTTGGCGTAGTAGTCCGAGTCCGTCGGATCGAAGGACTCGTCACGAGCGTAGGTCGCCGCGCGCGCGGCCAGCTCTCGAAACGGACTGCGGGTCGCCTTGGCGCGCAGGGCCGCAAGGTCCGCAGCGCGAGCGACGAGCGCTGGGTGTTCCTGCGCGATCGGATGGACACTCCGGAACGGCCGGAGGGACGGGCTCGCAGCGGCTGCTCCACAGGGAAGCGTGGTGACTGCGAGCGTGAGCGATGCTGCGACAGAACGAGCTGTTCGGCTCATGAGTAGGGAACATCCGTCGTTGGGGGGGAACGCGGAGCGTGACCACCCTGGGTTCACGCATTCCGACCGCGATTCGGCGGGGATCCGGCGGACTGCGATGGCTGATGGAAGCCGAGCCCGCGGAGTGAGCAGCCCAATACGACTGGACCCGACTGTTGCGAGGCAGGGTCGACAAAACTTTTCGTGGAAATCGGGGTCGATCTGGAAACCGAGCAAGTTCCATCATTTCAATGAATGAATGCGGCCCTCCGCGGCGCTGTCATCAGACCTCGAGCCAGACACCGCGAATGGCGGCAGAGCTGCGGAGGCCACCCTGTCCGTCGCCGAGACCTCGCACGAACGAAAGCGCTGCAGGTGCCGCCAGTCGCGGTGTTGCAGCCGAGGTCTGGGCGAATCCGTCGGCTAGACCACGGCCCCGAAGAGGGCCCCGACCGCGCGTGCGCGGAGGTGGGTGGATGGGGTGAGGTAGTGGTCGGGGCCGCGGTCGGGAGCACGAGGTGATCCAGGAAGCGCCCGGACGACCTTGCCGTCGGTGAGGAGCGCGATGAGCTTGCGCTTCCCGCCGCACCAGGGGCAGGTGAGGACGTCGATCTCGAACGTGCGCTTCAGGAGCCCGGCTCAGGTGGGCCTCTTCGGGGCGTGATCGGGCCGCAGAGCCCGCCCGGCGAGGGCCTGGGAGGGATCGCGGCGTGCGCGACTCGGCTGGGCGGGCACGATCGAGTCGCGCCACTCGGCCGCCGGGGCGAGCACTCCGTGGTAGATCAGCAGATGGATCCTTGGTCGAGGCACCAAGGCCGCGAGCCGGGCGATGAAGTCGAGCGGCTCGAACACGACCGCGCGGGTGCCGTCCTTCCAGTGGCGGCGGTGCCGCCGAACACGCGCATCGCCGCGCACACGCACCAGGACGCCCGGTCGGCGGTGGTCGTCTCCGGCCCGTGGAACTTCGGCTTCGGGGATGCGGCGGACGACACCCGGACCCGGGCGTTGCCGCCCGGGAGCGACTACCTCGAGCCGGCCGTCGTGGCGCATTTCGCGCACACCGGGCCCGAGGGCGCCACCGTCTACATCACGGGCGTCGGCCCCTCGGACACGAGCTTCCTGACCGAGCCGGGCCGCTGACCGAGCGCGCGGCGCCCGTGCTCGGAGGAAGACGACGCGCATCCGCCCCGCGCTCCCATCCCGATGAGCCCGGGCGCTCGTTTGCACTCGTGACCGTCACCGGACCATGCGAGCGCAACCGGTGTCGGGCGCCTCGCCCTTGCGTCCCGCCCTGCTCTCGGCAAGGCGGGACGCTGGGCCCCGTCCTGCGGCAAACGAGCTAGCCTCATGGGATGGGAAGGCCGAGGCTGCTCACGGCGGCACAGCGGTGGGAGAGGATCTGGGGGCAGCCCCGGATGCCGCCTCCACCTCGCGGGCGCGACCCGGCGGAGCTGACTCCGGCCGAGCTCGCGCGCGTGGAGACGCGCATGCGGCCGGGACAGGCTTCGGCGCTCGGCTTCCTGACGCCTCGGCAGTCCTTGATGTCGCTCGTCGAGGAGGACAGCGCGAGGTTGGCCCGCCTCGGCGTGACTCACGAGCGGGTCGCGAATCGGCTTTCCCTGCTCACGGATCTCTCGCTCCTGGACCTCCGGGATCGGTCCGAATGGAAGCTCATCCTGGGCCGCTTCTGGATCCACCGGCTCCACTGGGCGGGCAGTCAGTTCTGCGCCTTCTCCGAGGGACGACCCTGGTGTGGAAGCTGCAGCTCCGAGTACGAGATCCTGAACGCCGCGACGGGAGAGTCGTTCTGGACCACCGGACTCCACCCCCACCTCATCGGGGAGCACCGCTTCTTCGAAGGCGGTCCCTACCGGCTCGAGCCCGAGGTCGCGGTGAGGGTCCTCGAGCTCCCACCGGATTCGCAGGACCTCGTCCAGACGATCGTCACGACGCAGAGCGAGTGGGCGCTCGGCACGTGCTGCTGCGAGTGGCAGGGCTACCTGTGGGAGGCCGACGACGTGCGCGAGCTGATGAGGGACGGACGCAAGTTCGAGCTCGCACCCGGGCTGGTCGCCTATGTCAGCGGCAACTATGGCTTTCTGTGCGCGCCCGAGCCGGTCCGGCACGATGGCCTGCTCGACCTCGACGGCAGCAGCCTGTCCCCGGGCGCCGTCTCCGGGGGCCGGGAGATCTTTCGCGGCGTTGCCGTGAACGAGCGCTGGGACGGGGAGCACATCGCACGCCTGACGGAGGCTCTGCGCGTTCCCTCCGAATGCTCGAGGATTCGATCGCCCTCGCAGCCCCCCTGGCGTCGCGAGCGCCGATGATTCGAGCCGGCCCGGACCCGGCTCCGTCGCGGGCCTCGCGACCCTGCAACCGAAGCGCGGGCCACCCCCGCCCCAGGACCGCATCGGGCCGGCTTCGGCTGGAGCGGCTGTACTGGTCCAGGGCCTTCCCGCGCCCTTCCGGTGCTCCCAGGCGCTTGTTCCACTCTCTCGGCCTGAGGCCCGCGTCGCATGCTCCGGTGTCCCGAGGCTCCGGAGTGGGGGATACCGGAGCACTTCTACGCTCTCTCCCGAGAGCAGAGAGCGGGGCGCCGGAACGGACCAGTTCGCACCGACCTGCGCGACCGGTGTCCACGGGCAGGGTGCGAACAGAGAGCGCGACCCCGCCCCGAAAGTGCCCCTGTCGCGCGCGGCGGGGGATCCTGGGCGCTCGTCGGCGACCCCCCACCCAAGCACCCTCCGCCCCGCCCTCGCGGCCCAGGGGGAAGTTGGTACGCCCGACAGGAGTTGAACCTGTGACCTTCTGCTCCGGAGGCAGACGCTCTATCCAGGCTGAGCTACGGGCGCTCGAGGGGGCGTAGTGTGCGGCCTGGCGGCGGACCTGTCCAAGGAGGCCGCGGCGGGGGCCTGGCGAAAAAGGGTGTCGGCCCCCTGGCGGCGCGGGGGGATGCACCTACGATGGCGGTCGAGGTTCCCGGCGCCGTGGCGGGATCGGCCCGCTGCTCTACCGTCGGGTGAGCTCGATGGCGTTGCACAAGCTTCGTGCCCTCTGTTCCGCGTCCCTCGCCTGTGCCGTGCTCGGTGGGGCGGTGGCGCTGATCGGCGATGGAGCCGAGCCTGGCCTGGCGGCGGCCAGCAACCACAACCGGAGCGATCAGGACCGAGACGGCCTGACCGACGAGCAGGAGCTGCAGCTCGGGACCTCGCCCCTGCGGGTCGATTCCGATCGCGACAGCTACTCCGATCTCGAGGAGCTGGCGCGCGGCTCCGAGCCGGCGAACGCGCTGTCCGCGCCCGATCCGGCGCCGATCGCGCTGAACTCGCTGGCGAGCCTGGAGGCCGGCACGGTCAAGATGCTCGTGAGCGTCTACGTGAGCGGCGTCCCCCTCGACGACCTGCGGCTCGACCTCGGCGTGATCTACCGCGGTCGGCCCCTGCGCCTGGCCCCGCACGAGTTCCGGTACTGGAACGGCTTCCTGCGCGACGGACGCGACCCCGGTGACCTGCTGGCGGTGATGGAGGTCGGCCTGCCCCAGCGGCTGGTCCATCGGCTCGGGCGCCTCCACTTCTTCGCCGTGCTGCGCAGCACCGATCCGACCCTCGAGCGCATGGCGACGACCCAGTCCGTGGCCAGCCTCGGCGGGGTCGTGACGGCGATCGAGCGCCGGCGGCTCGGGCTGACCTCGAACGGCGGAGGAGCGTCCAGCGGCGTGATCTACCGCCCCCTGGCCGGGGACGCCGAGATCGCAGCCGCGGGCTGGGAGGCCGGCCAGGTCTGCTTCCAGCGCACGGCGGCCGTGGGCGTCAGTGGAGCCTCGATCGTCTACGAGGTGGACGGCGCCGATTGCATCCCCATGGACACCCATTGCAGCCCGTCCGATTGCGCCGCTGGGGTCGGGACCTCCCTCGACCTCCCGGATCCAGCCGCCCTGATCGGGGGCTGAGGGAAGACATGCAGATCGGGCGCGACCCGGGGAGCTCCCGGGTACGTGACCTGCTTGGCGCCAGGAGCCGCCGGGCGGTTCGTAACCCCTTCCTCCGCATGGGGATTCCCATGGAACCGGGCGTGACCTCCGCTCGTCCATGAGCCCCGGGAAGGACCCGGTCATGCAGAGCGACCCTGACGCGGAGCTCGTCCTGGCGTGCCAGCGAACGAGTGCGAGTTCCCTGGAAGGGGACTACCGCCGTCTCTACGACCGCTACAAGGACCGGGTCTACAACGTCTGCTTCCGGATCACGGGCAACCCCTCCGACGCGCTGGACGCCTCCCAGGAGACCTTCGGCGTCCTGTTCCGCCGCATCCGCGAGTTCCGCTTCGAGTCGCGCTTCTCGAGCTGGGTCTACCGCATCGCGGTGAACGCGAGCATCGACGTCCGGCGCCGCGCCCGCAGCCGGCGCCTGGCCTCGCTCGAGCAGCTCCAGGCCAGCGAGACGAACCCCTTCGAGCTGGCCGACAAGGTGGTCGAGATGCCCAGCATCTCGGCCTCGCGGCGCGAGTTCGAGCAGGCGGTGCACGCCGCCATCACGCGTCTCTCGCCCAAGCTGCGCGCGATCGTCGTCCTGCGCTACACGGAGAACCTCTCCTACGACGAGATCGCCGAGACCCTGCGCCTCTCCCTCGGCACGGTGAAGTCGCGCCTGTCCCGCGCGCACGTGGCGCTCGACCGCGAGCTGACGCCCGTGCTCGACAAGCACTACCTCGGGTGACGCCGTGCGCGATTCCTGCCGAACCTTCCGGAGCGCATGGGAGCACGACGAGGTGGCCGTGTCGGCCCACCTCGACGAGTGCGCGGCGTGCCAGCAGTGGGTCGCGACTCGCGAGCGCCTGGGCAGTGCGCTCGGAGCGCTCACGCGCCTGACCGCGCCCGCCGCGCTGGAGCAGGCCGTGGCGCGCGAGCTGGGCGGCGATCGCGCGGCGCGCCTGGGCCGCGCGCTGCAGTCGCTGGTGCGCCGTGGCGCACCGCCGGTGCTCGACGAGCGCGTCTCCGCCTGGATCGGACGCGTGGCGGACGCCGAGGTGTCCGAGCAGCGCCACGAGCAGCAGGCCGGCGCCTTGCGCGCGCTGGACGTGCAGCGTGCACCGGACGTGCTCGAGCGGCTCCTGCGCGAGGAGCTGGAGCATCCCGAGCAACAGCAGGTCGAGCGCTTCACGGGCTCCCTGCCACGCCTGCCCGCGCCGGCGGCGCTGGCCGAGCGGCTGTCGACCAGCGTGCGCCGGCGCGCGCTCGTGCGCCTGCTGGCCGGGCCGCTGGCGGCCTTGACGGCGGCGAGCCTGATCGTCTGGATCGCGCTCCGTACCGGCGTGGACGAGCGGCGACCCTACCGCTTCCAGGTCGTGCACGCGACCACGCTGGAGCCGCTCGATCCGACGGCCCGCGCGCTGGCCGAGAGCCTGGGCGGGGGAGTGCCGCGATGAGGGTCCTCCTGGTGCTCGCGCTGCTGGCCGCCTGCGAGCGCGTCGCGCCGCCCGCCGCTCCCGCCGGCCAGGGACTGGTGGCCGGCAATCCGCTCCTCGCGCGCCCCGACGCGCGCCAGGCGGTGGCCCACCGCGGCACGCGGCGCCTCGAATTCCCCGCCGTCGCCGGCGCGGCCAGCTCCTATCGCGAGCGCATCACGACCGACGGCCAGGGAGGCTTCGCGCTCGAGCCGCTCGACGCACACCTCGCCTCGGCCGGCGAGTGGGTGGAGTTCGAGCTCGTGCAGCGCGTGCGCGAGGGCTTCCTGTTCCGCTACCGCGACTTCGCCGTGCGCGATCCCGAGCGCTTCGCGCGCAACTGGAGCACGTCCACGCTGCCGCGCACCGAGGTGGTCGCGGGCCGCGACTGCGCCCTCTACCGCGTCGAGCGCCGGCAGGGCGAGCCACGCGCCTTCGAGCTCGCGCTCGAGCCCGAATCGGGCTTGATCCTCGCGAGCCGCGAGTACGACGCCGGCGGGCGGCTGGTGGCCGAGATGCGCTACGAGACGCTGCAGCTCGCGCCGGACCTCTCCGCGGTGGCCTGGCACCAGTCCGGCAACCTCGAGCGCCCCGTGGACGTCCCCGCACTCGCGACGGAGCTCGGCGTGCGCTGCCTGGAGCCGCGGCTCCTGCCGGCTGGCTACGGTCCGTTCGAGGTCGCCACGGTGCAGGACGACGAGGGGACGACCTGGCTCAAGCGCACCTACAGCGACGGGATCGAGACCCTCTTCTTCCTTCAGGCGCTCGAGCGGGCCAGTCGGTCCACGGGCGCGGCCAGCGCGGGCGCGGGCGTCCAGGACGTGGAGGCCGGCAAGGTGATGGTCTTCGAGCTCGGCAGCGCGCGCGCCGTCCAGGGGCGCGTCGAGGGGTTCCGGATCCTCGCGGTCGGCAAGGTCGGCGAGACCGAGCTGCTCGACCTGGTCGAGTCCGCGCTGCCCTGACGGCCGCGCCCGGGCGCGTCAGGCGCTCTCCTCGAGGAAGCTCAGTCGATCGGTCAGCTCGTCCGCGATCACGGCCGGATCGCTGGCGTTGGCCAGCAGGAAGGCCTTCAGGCGCTCGAAGCTCTCGTAGGGCAGGTGCTCGAAGCACAGGGCCAGGTCGTGCTCGCGGCTGCGCACGATCGTGCCGTGGGCCTCGACCGAGCCGCTGTCCGTCGCCAGCTCGACCCGGCAGGCCAGCCCGGCGGCCAGCGCGACGGCGGCGCGGCCGTGCAGGCCGACGATGCTGAGGTCTTCGACCAGCAGGACGTGGCTCGTGCCGTCGGGCAGGGTGAGGCGGGCCTGCAGGGAGGTCGGGACCCGCGTGGCCCGGCGTCGCTCGCGAAAGGCACTCACCGGCCAGGCTTCGGTCGCAGGTGCGCAGGAGCTGAAGGCGCCGGGGCGCGCGGGAACGGATTTCTCCCTCGCGCGCGCGGGCGTCACGGGCTTCCGCGTCGGGCGGACCGGCCCCGGACGGGCGGGATAGGTTTCGGTGTTCGCCAGCAAACACGAAGCCCCGCAACCATCCCAGCGATGAGCTCCCAGCCCGAGGAACAGCCCTACTCCGACTCGCACCTCGACTCGCCCGAGTACCGGCGGCGGCTGCTCCGCAAGCTGAACACGCTGATCGCGGTGCTCGAGGTGGCCTGCGCCAAGGTGCGCCGTTCCCTGGCCGGGCCGGACCCGGACATCGCGCGCCTCACGCGCATCCAGGGCAACCTCAAGGAGACCCTGGGGGTGTGCCTGCGTGCCAAGCAGGCCCTCGAGCGCTGCGAGCAGGCCCGCGCTCAGCCCAGCGAGCCGGCCTGCGAGGACGTCGTGCCGGCCCAGCTCCCGGCCAAGCCCGAGCGGCCCGAGCTCGCCGCGCGGAGCGAGCTGAACTCGCGCGAAGAGCAGCGCAAGTTCCAGCGCCTGGGCCCGATCGACCTGCGCGAGGTGCGCGCCTGCGACCTCGACGAGCTGTGCCAGAAGCTGATCGGGGAACTGTAGGGTCCGCGGGGCGCGGCCTGCCGCGGGCGGGCTATTTCTTCCAGTCGCGCAGATAGCGGAAGTCGTGACCGACGGTCCGCCGTGAGAGCTTGGCGATCACCGGCGGCAAGCGCTTGTACTGGCTGGCGACGATCCGGGCGGCGATGCGGCGCACGAGCCCGCGCTCGAAGCCGGCGGCGACCAGCTCTTCCTCCGAGTGGCGCCGGTCGACCATGCGGTAGAGCACGCGGTCGGCCTCGGCGTAGGTGAAGCCCAGCTCGGCCTCGTCGGTCTGGCCGGCGAAGAGATCGGCCGAGGGCGGCTTGGCGAGCACCCCGGCGGGCAGCTCGAGGAAGCGGGCGAGCTGGTAGACCTGATGCTTGTAGAGGTCCCCGATGGGGTTCAGCGCGTGGGCCGCGTCGCCCCACAGGGTCGAGTAGCCGAGCAGGATCTCGCTCTTGTTGCTGGTGCCGATCACGAGCCCCGGCCACTCGACCGAGAGGTCGTAGAGCACGATCATCCGGCAGCGGGCGAGCACGTTGCCGCGCCGGTGGGCGTCGGCGATCCCGGCGGGCCCGAGGTACCCGTCCGCCATGGCGCTGATGTCCACGTGGCGCGTCGAGAGGCCCAGGAAGCGGGCGACGCGCTCGGCGTCGGCCACGCTCTCCGGGTTCGAGAGCCGGTAGGGCAGCATCACGCCCAGCACGTTCTCGGCCCCGAAGGCGCGCGCACACAGGGCCACGACCACGGCCGAGTCGACGCCACCCGAGAGCCCGACGACCACGCGTCCGAGCCCGGCACAGGCGACCTCCTCGCGCAGGAAGCTCACCAGCAGCTCGCACACGAGCTCCGGCTGGACGTCGAGCTCACTCATGCTGGAGCGCGTGCTCGGCGCGCAGAGCGGCGAGCAGTGGCACGTGACGCGCGAGGGCCGCGGCCAGCACGTCGGGACGCTCGTCGCGTCGCAGGGGCAGCTCGCTGCGCGCCCGCCGCAGGGTGCCCGAGTCGAGCAGGGCCGTGAGCGTGCCGGGCACGCGCTCGGCCAGCGCCGCGCGCGTGTTCGCGTGGGGATCGAGGACGCGGCTCCCCCCGCTGAACCCCAGGCCGTCCTCCCAGCCCACGCGCGAGGCGAAGGCGACCCAGGTGCGGTAGAGCAGGGCCGAGGCGGACAGGAGCAGGTTCCAGGTGCGCTCGGAGGCCAGTCCCGGGCCGGGCTGCTCGGCGCCGCGCGCGGGCGAGGCGCTGGCGACCAGGAGCGCGTCGGCGTCGTCCAGGAAGTAGGAGTAGGCGCTGGGCATGTGCCACATGTCCTCGCAGATCAGCGGTCCGAAGCGCCCGTGGCGGCTCGGGATCACCTGGAAGCGATCGCCCGCCGCGAAGTCCCGGCCCTCGTCGAACAGGCCGTAGGAGACCAGGTGCACCTTGCGGTGGATCGCCAGGAAGCGCCCGTCCTCCAGGAAGCCGAGCGCGTTGTAGAGGCGGCCCGCGGGCGAGCGCTCGACGAAGCCGAAGGCGATCGAGATCTGCCGCGAGCGCTCCAGCAGGGGCGTGAGCAGGGCGTCCTCGGGCCGCAGGGCCACGTCCTCGACCTGGTCGCGCAGGAAGTAGCCCGTCAGCGAGAGCTCCGGGAACAGGATCAGATCCGCCGCGCCCGCCGCCGCGTCGATCCGCGCCAGGTGATCCTCGAGGTTCGCGCGCAGGTCACCGAGGGTGGGGTTGGTCTGCGCGACGACGAGCCTGCATTCCATCCGGGGGATTGTACGCGCACGCCGGCGACCGACGTGCACGCCCCGCGCCGGCCGGGTCAGGGCGCCTGGCCGCGCCGCCGGCGTGCGGCCTCGCGCAGCAGGAACTCGATGTGCGCGTTCAGGCTGCGCAGGTCCTGGGCGGCCCAGCCGCGCAGCTCGTCCAGGAGGTCCGGCGAGAGCCGCAGCAGGAACGAGCGCCGCGCGCGCGAGGCGTCGCCGGGCTCCCTGGGTTCCTGCTGGCTGGGCATGTCGTCTCGCCGGACCACGGGACCATCCGCTCAGGAGTAGAGGCTGCCGGTGTTGATCACCGGCTGGGGGCTGGCCTGGCCGCACAGCACGACCAGGAGGTTGCCGACCAGCGTGGCCTTGCGCTCGTCGTCGAGCTCGATCACGCGCTTCTGGCCGAGGTCGGCCAGGGCCTGCTCGACGATGCTCACCGCACCCTCGACGATCTTCTGGCGCGCGGCGATGATCGCCGTCGCCTGCTGGCGCTGCAGCATGGCCGAGGCGATCTCGGGCGCGTAGGCCAGGTGGCTGATGCGCGCCTCGAGGACCTCGACCCCGGCCCGTTGCAGCCGGGCCTGGAGTTCGTTCGCGAGCTCATCCACCACGGCCGACGTGTCGCCGCGCAGCGAGATCGGGTTGGCGTCGGTCTGGCCGTCGTCGTAGGGGTGGGCCTTGGCGATCTCGCGGATCGCCGTCTCGACCTGGACGTCGACGTACTTCTCGTGGTCCTCGACGTCGAAGATGGCCTGGGCCGTGTCACGCACGCGCCACACGATCACGGCGCCGATCTCGATCGGGTTCCCGATCAGGTCGTTCACCTTGATCTTCTCCGAGGCCACGTTGTGGGCCCGCAGCGAGAGGACCTTCTTCGAGGTGAAGGGGTTGGTCCAGTAGAAGCCGGGGGCGCGCACCGTGCCGCGGTACCGTCCGAACAGGACCAGGACGCGCGAGTGGTTGGGCGTGACGATGAAGAAGCCGCCCAGGCAGACCAGGCTCACGAGGGTGACCAGCGCCGCGGTCACGATCGGGAAGGGCTGCGGCCCGCCCCGCGTGCCGACCCAGGTCCAGACCGCGATCACGGCGGCCGGGAAGGCGAACACGTAGGGCCAGGCGCTCTGCGCGGAGAAGGAGGCTTCGCTCGAAGGATTCGTCGCCATGGGTGTCCTCGTTGGGATGGGAGGTATCTAAGTGATATCACTTTGATTTCGCCCATGCCAGGGCCCTATTCGAGACGGATCTGGACAAAGGCCCGCAATCTGTTGTTGCAAATTGACTTACGCCGACCTGCTCCAGCCCTCGACGATCAGCTCGTCGGGCCGCACCCCGCTCGCCTCCCCCTCGTAGCTGAGCACCAGACGATGGCGCAGGGCCGGCCGGCAGAGCGCCTCCAGGTCCTCGTCGCCGACCCAGGGCCGCCCGGCGACCAGCGCGCGGGCCTTGGCGAGCACGACCAGCGCCTGGCCACCCCGGGGACTGGCCCCGAAGCGCACCAGGCCGCGCAGGCGCTCCGAGGCCAGGGCGTGGGTCGGGTCGGTGGCCAGGCACAGGCGCGCGACGCGACCGAGGGCCTCGCTCGAGATCGCGACCTGGCGCACCAGGGCGCGCATCTCGAGCAGCTCGCGCGCGCCCAGGACCGCGCCGCGCCGCGCCGGGCGTGGACCGGTGGTGGTGGCCAGCACGGCCACGAGGTCGCGCTCGTCCGGCATGGCCAGCTCGATCTTGCACAGGAAGCGGTCGAGCTGCGCCTCCGGCAACGGGTAGGTGCCCTCCATCTCGATCGGGTTCTGGGTGGCGACCACGCAGAAGGGGTCCTCCAGCGCGCGCGTCTCGCCGAAGGCCGTCACCTGGTGCTCCTGCATCGCCTCGAGCAGCGCCGACTGCGTGCGCGGCGTGGCCCGGTTGACCTCGTCCGCCAGCACGAGGTTCGCGAAGATCGGTCCGGGTTCGAAGCGGAAGCGGTGCCCGCCGCCCGGATCCTCCTCGAGGATGCGCGTTCCGAGGATGTCCGCCGGCATCAGGTCGGGCGTGAACTGGATGCGCTGGAACGAGAGGTCCAGCGCGCGCGCCAGGCCCTTGACCAGGGTCGTCTTGCCGAGGCCGGGCGCGCCCTCGAGCAGGGCGTGGCCCTCGGCGAGCAGCGTGAGCAGGAGCAGCTCGACCACCTCCGCCTGGCCCACGAAGGTGTGCGCCAGCTCGGCCCGCAGGCGTTCCGCGCGTTCGTGGAAGGTGGCGAGCTTCGCCTCGAGCTCGGCGGAGGGCGTGGGCGTCATGCGCGCGCCAGGATAAGGTCCTGCAGCTCCGGCAGGCTCGCCACGACCGGACAGACGGCGTGTTCGGCGGGTCCGGCGCGGCGGGCGTGGTCGACGAGCACGGCCGAGAGCCCGGCCGCCAGCGCGCCCTGCACGTCGAGATCGTGCCGGTCGCCGGCGTGGAGGCAATGATCCGCCGGAGCCCCGCTGCGGGCCACGGCGCGCGCGAACAGGGCTCGCTCGGGCTTCTCGAGCCGCTCCGTGGCCGAGCACAGCACGAAGTCGAAGGCCGGCGCGAGCCCGAGCGCCGCCAGGAGGCGCGGGAGGCGGGCGCTCCAGTTCGAGACCAGCCCCAGGCGCAGTCCGCGCGCGCGCAGCGCGACCAGGAGCTCGCGGGCCCCGGGATGGAGCTCGAACGTGTGGGCCGACTCGAAGCGCGCGAAGAGCCGCGCGGAGAGCTCGTCGAAGCGCTCCGGCGGAAGTCCGTGCTCGTCGACGAAGACCCGCCGCTGGAAGGCCCGGAACCAGGCTTCCGAGTAGCGGAAGGCGCCCTCGATCTCGCGCGGGAGGGCCGCGTGGGCCCGCTCCAGGCTCGCCCGCATCTCCTCGACCGACACGGCCAGCCCCGCCCGGCGCGCCTCCTCGGCGTGGATCTCGGCCCGCGAAGGGACTTCGCGCACCAGCGTGCCGCCGAAGTCGAGCAGGACGGCGGCGAGGGGCATGGGACGCTCGATTTCGCGGAGGTCGGCTGGAGATCGGCCGAACGCGGGGCCGATCCTCGGGCCTGGAAGGCTAGCCTCCATGGGGACCGGGGGAACTCGCTTCCGATCGACGATCGGGAAGCCGGGGCCGGCGACGATCGCCCTCGCGGCGCTCGCGCTGACCTCAGGATGCCGGGCGAGCCCGGACCTGGGGGAGATCCGCGCCAGCCTCGCGCCCTCGCCCGAGGCGGTCGCGGAGCTGCAGGCCCACCACCGCTTCGGCCGCTGGCTGGCGGTGCGTCCCGAGCCGCGCTCGCGCGCGGCGCTGATGGACGCGTGCCTGCTCGAGCAGGTCGGCTCGGCCGAGGAGGCGATGACGCTGCTCGGCGAGGAGCTCCGGCGCGGGGCCTGTCCCGCGCTGCTCGAGGCCCGTGGCGCGCTCTACGTCGCGGCCGGTTACCCGCGCGCGGCCGCCGGGGACTTCCAGGAGGCCACGCGGCTCGCGCCGGAGCGCGCCAGCTCCTGGTACGCGCTCGGCCACGCCTACCAGCTCCTCGGGCTCGCGCGCCAGGCGCTCGAGACACTCGATCGGGCCGAGACGCTGGGCGAGCGCCAGCCGGGGCTGTACCTCGCGCGCGCGCGCGCCCTGCGCTCGCTCGAGCGTACCGGAGCCGCGGCGCGGGACTTCGCGGCGGCCCTGGAGGGCAACACGGCCCACCCGGAGGAGATCCTGGTCGAGGCGGTGATGCTGGCGGGCTCCCAGCCCGACCGCCTGCGGCCGGTGGAGCTCTTCCGCGAGCGCCTGGAGACCTTCCGCGGCACGCCGCTCTCCGACGACGCCTGGCTGCTGCGCGCCCTGCTCAAGGAGCTGCGCGGCGGCTCGCAGCAGGAGGTGCGCACCGCCTTCCGGGCCCTCGACGTGGCGCCGGCCGAGCTCGCCCAGCTCGCGCGCATGGTCCTGGTCGCGATCCAGCTCGCCGACCCGGAGACCTCGGCCAGCACGCGCGCCGCCCTGCTGGAGCGCGAGGCGGACGCGGACCGGCGCTTCCGCCTGGAGCGCTGCCTGGCGCTGCCGTGAGCCCGCGCTCAGGCCCGTGACGCCAGCAGGTAGAAGGCCTCCGCCTCCGCCCCGAACGGCTCGCCCGCGAGGCTCCCCAGGCGGGCCTCGACGCGCAGGCCGCTCGCGCGCGCGAGCGCCTCGAGCTCGCTGAGGGCGAGGACGCGATAGGAGGCGGCGCGCTCCTCGCGCGCCCCGGGCCGCGCGAGGTCGAGGAAGGTGTGCAGCACCTCCAGGCGGCCCGTGCGCGCGTCGCGCTGGGCCTCCGTCAGGAGCAGCCGCTCGCCGAAGAGCTGCCAGTCGCGTCCGAGCGGGCGCGCGTCCAGCAGCTCTGCGAGGAGCGGGTACTCCAGCAGCAAGCGTCCGCCCGGCCGCAGCGCACGCGCCACGCCCCGCAGGAACGCCGCGTTGCCGGCGTCGTCGAACAGGCCGAAGCTGTTGCCGGCGCACAGGGCGGCGTCGAAGCGCTCGTGCCAGGGAAGCGCGCGCAGGTCACCCTGCTCGAGCCCCAGCTCGAGCTGCAGGCGCCGCGCCTCGTCCCGCGCCAGCGCCAGGCACTCCGTGCTCGCGTCCAGTCCGACCACGTGATGGCCGCGCGCGGCGAGGGCGAGCGCCAGCCGTCCGTCGCCGCAGGGAGCGTCGAGCACCTCCGCGCCGGGTCGCAGACCGAGAAGGCCCTCGATCCCGCGCGCCTCGGCACGGTCCTCCTCGCGCGAGTGGGCCAGACGCCAGGTCGCCAGGGCCGCGCCGTCGAAGAACGTGGCCCACCACTCGGCGGCCGCCACGCGCGCTACTCCGGGCTCTGCTTCAGGAACAGATAGTAGAGCTGACCTTCGACGCGCGTCTCGCCCGCCTCGTGCTCGGCCTCGGGCCCGACCCCGAGGTACAGGTCGGCGCGGCCGGCCGTGCGGATCGCGCCGCCCGTGTCCTGGTCGAACAGGAAGCGGTTCACCGGCTCCGTCCCCTCCGCCCCGGCGGCGAAGACCAGCGCGCCGCGCGGGAAGAGCGACTTGTCGGTCGCGACCGAGCGTCCGGCGGTGACGGGCACGTCCAGGCTCCCGTGCGGGTTGCCCTCGATCGGCGTGAAGAAGACGTAGGACTGGTTGCGGTCGAGATACTCCTGCACCTCCTCCGGCGAGGTCCCCGCGGCCCACGCGCGGATCGTGCGCAGGCTGACCTGACCCTTCGGGATCTTCCCGTCGGCCTCGAGCTCGCGCCCGAGCGAGGTGTAGGGCCGTCCGTTCTTGCCGGCGTAGCCGAAGCGCAGCAGCGTGCCGTCGGCCAGCTCGACGAAGGCCGAGCCGTTGACGTGCGCGATGTAGGCGTCGAGCGGGTCGGCCAGCCACACGAGCTCCTTGCCGCGCAGCATCCCGCTGGCCTCGATGGCCCCGCGCGTGGGGTACTCGGGCCACAGCTTGGTCGGCGTGCGCCAGCCGGCCACGCTGCCGTCCTTGTTCTTCACCAGGTCCTCCGGCAGGGCGAAGAGCGGGAAGCGGTGCGCGTCGTCGGGGAACATGCTCCCGCGCAGGATCGGCGTGCAGTAGGCGGTGAAGAGCACGCCGCCGCCCTTGCCGTCCCAGCCGGCCGACTTGTAGACCTGGAACTCGCGCGCGAGCGCCTCCTGGAACGCGGCCGCGCTCGTGGTCGACCCCAGCAACCTCTCGAAGCGCTCGAGCGAGGCCAGCGCGCGCGCGTGGTCGATGCCGGCGGCCGGGAAGAAGCCCGGCGCGTGCGGGCGGCGCATCCAGTCGAGGGAGTGCGCGAGCGCCGGGCGCAGCTCGTCGCGCCGCGCCCACTCGCCGGAGAAGTCCGGGATCTCCTCGTCGGGCCCGAGCGGCAGGAGCGCCGGCATGCCGGCCCCCAGCGGACGCCCGTAGTCCGGCGTGGTGCGGCAGGCCCCGAGGGCGAGGAGCAGGGTGAGGAGCGAGGAGAGGCGGAGCGCGCACTTCATGCGCCCCGAGGATACGGTCCGGCCCAGCGCGCTCCAGGCCCACCGCGGGTCGCGCGCGGTGCCGTACCGGGAAGGAAGGCACGCGCGGGATCGCGCGTCCGGTGGCTCAGTCGGGCTCTTCCCAGACCACCCGCAGCTCGTGGGGCCGCCGCTTCCCGGACTTCGCCTCCTCGCGCAGCCGCACCGAGGCCTCGCCTTCCTCGCCCTCCACCTCGAACGCGCACGTCCAGGCGTGCGGTCCCTGGCTCGTCTCGCGGATCACGCTCCCGCCATCGCGCTGGATGCGGCGCAGGACGGCCTCGCGCGCCTGGACGAAGGCGGTGTGCCCGCCGCTGCCGGCGTAGCGCACGGTCCATTCGGCCTCGGCGTGGAACGGGCTGGCGGAGACGTCCAGGTCGTACTCGGCGTCCTCGAGCTGGCCCTCCAGGCTCTGGACCAGCTCCTGGAACTCGCGCGCGTCGCCGTCGTCGCCAAAGAACTCGCCGTCCAGGTCCCCGCGGACGTGGACGATGATGCAGCCGGGGGTCAGGGCGAGCAGGGCGGTCAGGAGCCAGGCGAGGGAGGGCTTCATCGGGTTCTCGGAGTTCGAGCGTGGGAGGGACGGAGGGAGCTGCGGACCCGCAGGGAGGGCGTTACGCGCTCCTCCGGCGCTCGTTTCGGGCTGCCCGGGGAATGGCGCGCTACACTGAACTGGTCGCTCCACGGTTCTCCGGCGTTGGCGACCTTCGGTGGACTCCGGAGCCGGCAGGAGGCAGTCAATGGAACGGGCGGACGAAGGCCCCGAGCGCTCGCGCGTCGTGCGCACCGCGCCGGCCCTGATCGCCGGGGCCGGCCTGCTGGCCTCGGGCGCCCTCTGCTGGAGCTTGTGGCAGAGCGAGCGGGCCATCGCCGGGATGGGCCAGCAGCGCGACGCCGCC
The DNA here is from genome assembly GCA_036376275.1 of Planctomycetota bacterium. Classification (GTDB taxonomy): domain Bacteria; phylum Planctomycetota; class UBA1135; order UBA1135; genus JABFRZ01. Next base: position 34,776 of record DASVAP010000258.1, read on the forward strand.
CACCGCACGGCCGAGGTCCGGCGCGCGATCGACGGGACCCTGGCCCAGGTCCGCTCGGTGCTGGCGCTCTTCGCCAGCTCTCTCGAGGTCGTGCCCAAGGAGCTCGAGACCTTCACGAGCCAGAGCTTCCTCAACCATCCGCCGCTGCGCGCGATCCTGTGGGTCGAGGCGCGCGCTGGCGCTCCGCTCGCAGTGAGCCAGTTCGTCGGCGACGAGAGCGAGCCATTCGCCGTCGGGACGGACCTCGGGGCGGTGCCCGAGATCGTCGCGACGCTCTTGCGCTCGCGCCAGCTCAGCGCCTTGACCGTCTCCCGCCCGTTCGCCACGGAGGGGACGCGCGTCCTGGTCGCGCTCCCGTTCCTTCCGCAAGACAGCCGCGCCCAGGGCTACGTCTGCGCCCTCGTGGATCCGGCGGCGCTACTCGTCGCCGAGCCGGCCTCGACCCCGGCCGACTTCGCCCTGCGGCTGGTCGACACGAGCGAGGGCGAGGAGCGCGTGCTGGCCGGCACGATCGACGGCGGGGACACGCGCGACCAGCAGGATCTCCCGGTCGGAGACCGGAACTGGCGTATCACCGCCATCGCTCCCGCCGCGGCCATGGCGCGCCCGTGGCTGCCCTGGCTCGCGCTCGGCTTCGGACTGCTCGGCGCGGCGCTGCTGGCCGCGACGGTCGCGGTGGCCACGGGCCGCGCGCGCATCCAGCGCCTCGTGAAGGAGCGCACGCGCGAGGTGCGCCAGTCCTACGACACGCTCGCGCTGGAGGCCAAGGACCGCCTGGCGGCGATGGCCGTCGCGCGCCGGGCCGAGCGCCGCCTGCGGGCGATCATCGACCTCCTGCCGGAGCTGATCGTCCTGCGCGACGAGCTCGGGCGCATCCTGCTGGCCAACCGGGCCGCCGCCGAGGCCTTCGGGACGAAGCCCGAGGAGCTGCTCATGTCGCGCCGGCGCCTGAAGACCGAGGAGGGCGAGAGCGCGGCCCAGCAGGTGGAGCGCGCCCTGATCGCCGAGCAGCGCTCGCGGGTGATCCCCGAGCGCGTCGTGGTGGATGCCGCGGGTCGGCGCCGCGTCCTGCGCGAGACCCTGATCCCCTGCGAGGGCTTCGGTGACGACGCCCGCGCGCTGCTCTCGGTGGCCAGCGACGTCAGCGAGCAGACGCGCAGCGCCGACCTCCTGCGCGTCCAGAACCGCCTGCTGCGCACGCTCGCGCGCGGCACGAACCCCGAGCAGGTCCTGGCGGACACCGTGCTGGCGGCAGAGGAGCTCGTGCCGGGCATGCGCGGCTCGGTGCTCCTCCTGTCGCCGGACGGAGAGCACCTCGTACACGGCTACGCGCCGCACCTGCCGGAGGCCTACAACCAGGCCATCAGCGGCCTCGCGATCGGCCCCACGGCCGGCTCCTGCGGCGCCGCCGCGGCCACGAACCAGCGCGTCTTCGTCGAGGACGTGAACACCCACCCGAACTGGGCGCCCTACCGCGACCTGGCCGCGCGCGCGGGCTTCCGCGCCTGCTGGTCGCACCCGATCCGCTCCGCCGACGAGCAGGTGCTCGGCACCTTCGCCTTCTACCTGGCCGAGCCGCGCAAGCCCGAGCCGTTCGAGGAAGCGCTGATCGAGTCCCTCGCGCACCTGGCCGGCATGGCGATCGAGCGCGCCCGGCAGGAGGCGGGAGCGTAGAGGCCTCAGCGCGCGGCGCGGATCGCCCACGCGTCGCTCAGGCGGTGAACGCGGGCGCAGGCCTCCTCGGGGGTGAGCCAGCACGCGCTCGGCGCGCCGACGAAGCGCGCGCGGAAGTAGCGGGCCTGGACCTCGAGGGCGCGGCCGGAGCGTGTGACGAGGTGCTCGATGGCGTCGGCCAGGTGAGCCTCGAGCGTGATGCCGCAGGCGCACTCCTCCTGGATCTCGCGCGCGAGCGCCTGCTCGTGGGTCTCGCCGGGCTCGAGCCCGCCGCCGGGGAGGTACCACCCGTCCTCCTCGTGAACGAGCGCGACGCGGCCCTCGGCGTCGAACACCAGCGCGTAGGCGCCTGGACGAGGACGGTACGCGAGGTGCGGGAGGCGCGTGCCGAAGGTCGGGAGGCTCGCGCTCACTCCGGGACGATCACGAGGCCCCCGGACGCCCGCAGCTCGAGGCGGTAGGTCTTGCCGACGCGCGCCTCGACGAAGGGGGCCTCGCCCTGCAGGGCGCGCACGCCGAGCTCGCGCGCGAGGGTCGGGTCGCTGGCGTAGTCCCAGAAGCGCTCCCACAGGGCTCCGTGGACCGGGTCCGGGGTCGTGTCGCCGCCGTAGATGGCCGGCTGCTGGCCGCGCGCGTCGAGCGCGACCCCCTCGACCGGCTTCTGGTCCTCGCCGAAGAGGCGCTGGAAGAGGCACAGCGAGGTGCCGCGCAGCGCGTCGCCCTGCTCGACGTAGCGGTCCTCGAACTGGATCACGAGGCTCTCGACGTAGACGCGGCGGCCCGCGACGGTCAGCTCCTGGCCCGGCGCGAGCGGCGCGCCGTCGGGGCCGAGCTCGGTGAAGCGCACGGTCGTGCGCACGCGCTCGGGCTCGTCGGCCGGCGCGCCCTGGGCCAGGATCTCGAGACGCGCGACCCGGTGCTGCACCTTCAGCAGGCGGTTGGCGAGCTCGAGGGCGCGGATGTGCTGCTCCTGCTCGGCCACCACGACCTCGAGGCGCCGGATCTCGGCGGCGCGGCTCTCCAGCTCGCGGCCGAGGCGCTGGATCTCGAGCCGGCGCTCCTCCAGGTCGCTGCGCGCAGCCGTCAGCTCCGCCGTGCGCGCTTCCAGGTCGCGCTCGCTCGCTCCGAGCTTGGCCCGCAGGAAAAGGGTCCACCAGCCGGCCAGGAGCGCCAGGGCCAGCAGCACGACCGTGCGGAAGAAGACGTTGACGCTCTGGAAGGTGCCCGCCACGGGGGCGTTTCTAGCAAACGCGCCCGGGACCCGGGAGCGCGCTCGGCCCGCGCGGCCAGGAAGGCGAGGAGGTGTGCTGGAGCCCGGCCGGCCGGGAGGTATCCTCCGGAGTCACCATGGCAATCGAAGGCAACCGCTACCGCGCCCTGACCTTCGACTGCTACGGGACGCTGATCGACTGGGACAAGGGCATCCGCTCGGCCTTGAGGGAGGTCAAGGGCCTCGCGGGCTGCGACCTCGAGCGCCTGCTGCGCGAGCGCGAGGAGGCCGAGAAGGAGCTCCTCGCCGGTCCCTACCGCATCTACAGCGGGATCCTGGGCGACAGCCTGAAGGTCGCGGCCGCCCAGCAGGGCAGGAACCTCGCCTACGGCGAGGTGCTCGGCTTCGTCAACACGATGAACCGCTGGCCCGCCTTCCCGGACACGGGCAAGATCCTGCGGCGGCTGACCTTCCAGTACGTGCTCGCGCTGCTCTCGAACGTCGAGACGAAGGTGCTGCAGGCCTCCGTCAAGCTGATCGGCGCGCCCTTCGTCGCGCTGATCACGGCCGAGGACATCCAGAGCTACAAGCCCGCGCCGAAGCACTGGGAGACGGCCCTGAAGCGTCTGCACATGCCCGCGGAGAGCGTGCTGCACGTCGCGGGCAGCCTGTACCACGACATCCGGCCCGCGCGCGCGCTCGGCTTCCCCACCGTCTGGATCAACCGACGCAACGAGCCGGTGCCGGAGGACGTGGACCCGGCCACCGTCTTCCCGGACCTCGTCGCGCTGTCCGGAGCCCTGCTCGGGACCTCGACCACCGGCTGAGCGGCCCTGGAGGCACGGCGGCCGCCCGCGCGGCCCGATTCCCTCCGGATTGTGGGGAACGTCGGATCCTCGGCGGCAACTCCACCCGCGAACCACTCGCGGAGGCGCGGCGATCCCGGGGCGCGCGGTCCTTGCCTCCGGGCCGGCTCCCCCGGTCTCCTCCGGGGAGCTCCTTGGGATCCCGCGCCTCCGCGCTTCTCGCTCCGGCGTGGTTCCGCTCAGCGCGCGCAGGCCCCGGCGGCTCCGGCCCAGGCGTCCATGCCGCCCACGAGGTCGGTCACGCGCGCGAAGCCGGCCGCCTCGAGCTGGCTGCGGGCGATCGAGGAGCGGTACCCGGACTTGCACACGACCACGAGCTCGCGCTCGCGCGGGATGCGCTCGAGCGAGCGCGCGAGGTCGTCGAGCACGACGTGCTGCGCGCCCTCGATGTGGCCCGCGTTCCACTCGTTGCTGGTGCGCACGTCGAGCACGAGCGGCGCGCGCGGCGCGGCCAGGCGTCGGGCCAGGTCCTCGCGCGCGATGCGCGCGCCGCGCACGAGGAGCTCGGGCCGGCCGCGGGCGGCCTCGGTGCCGCCGGCCACGAAGCCGAGCACGCGGTCGAAGCCGATGCGCCCGAGGCGCAGGGCCGATTCCTCCTCCTTGCCGGGGGCCGTGACGAGCACGATCGGGCGCTCCGGATCGAACAGCGTCCCGACCCAGCTCGCGTAGCGTCCCGACAGGCCGACGTTGATCGCGCCGCGCAGGTGCTCGGCGGCGTGGGCGTCGGCGTCGCGCGTGTCGAGCAGCAGGGCCCCGCCCTGGACGTGGCGCAGGGCGTCGTCGAGCGGCAGCGGCGCCAGCGCGCGCTGCAGGACCTTCCCGAGCGTCGCATGCTCGGATCGGTTCAGGCCGGCATCGTAGGCGAAGTAGGCCGGCGCGGCCGGCTGGTCGGCGGTCACGAGGCCCACGAACTCGGCCTTGCTCATGGGCTGCAGCGCGTAGTTCACGCGACGCTGCACGCCGATCGTCGAGCTCGTGTCGCTCGAGAGGTTCTTGCCGCAGGCCGAGCCGGCCCCGTGGCCGGGATACACGAGCGTCTCGTCCGGCAGCGCGAGCAGCTTCTGCAGCGAGGCGTGCAGCATGCCGGCCAGGTCCTCGGCCCGCATGCCGGCCGCCACCATCAGGTCCGGCCGCCCGACGTCGCCGATGAAGAGCGTGTCGCCCGTCAGCACGGCCACCGGCTTCGCGGGGTCCTTGGCCAGGTCGGTGACGAGGATGCACACCGATTCGGGCGTGTGCCCGGGCGTCTCGAGGAAGCGGAGGTGCACGTCGCCGAGCTCGAGCGTCCCGCCCTCGCGCATCGGCTCGACCGGGTACTCGGCCTTGCCGCGCGCGCCGAGGTGGATCGTGGCGCCCGTGCGCTCGCGCAGCTCGAGGTGTCCGGCCAGGAAATCGGCGTGGAAGTGCGTGAGCAGGACGTGGCGGATCGTGGCCCCCAGCCGGGCCGCCTTCTCCAGGTAGACCTCAACGTCCCGGCGGGGGTCGACGACCACGGCGGTCTTCGTGCGCTCGTCGACGATCAGGTAGGAGGCCTGGGACAGGCAGGCGAGGTAGATCTGCTCGAGGTGCATGGGTGGCTCCCTTCGGTTACCGTCCCATTCTAGGGCCATTGGCGCACCGGAACCGCGGCCGCGTGGGCCGGAGACAAGCCGGGCCGCCGCGCGACCGATATACGCACGACCGATGACCTGGGAAGCCTGGTTCACGCTCGCCGTCGTGCTCGTCATGGTCGTGGCCATGGCGCGGAACCTGGCCTCGGACCTGATCATGCTCGGGGCCGTCGTGCTGTTCCTGGTGGCCGGGCTCTTCTCGGACGCCTTCCCGGACGCGAGCAAGCTGCTCTCGGGCCTCGGCAACGAGGCCGTGGTCACGGTGGCGGTGCTGTACGTCGTGGTCGCGGGCCTCTCGCGCACCGGCGCGATGGAGCTCATCACGCGCCCGCTGCTCGGCCGGCCGCGCACCGTGCGCGGCGCCCAGGCCCGGCTGATGTTCCCGGTCGCCGGGATGTCGGCCTTCCTGAACAACACGCCGATCGTGGCCATGTGCCTGCCGGTCGTCTCGGACCTGGCCAAGCGCTCCGGCATCGCGGCCTCGAAGCTCTTCATGCCGCTCTCGTTCGCCACGATCCTGGGCGGGATCTGCACGCTGATCGGGACGAGCACGAACATGGTCATCTACGGCCTGTACGTGGCCGAGACCGGCAGCCGCGACGGGCTCTCCATGTTCGATCCGGCCTGGGCCGGACTGCCCTGCGCCGTGGTGGGGATCGGCTTCATCCTGTTGACGAGCCGCTGGCTCCTGCCGGACCGCAAGTCGGCCCTCTCGGTCTCGGGCGACCCGCGCGAGTACTCGATCGAGATGGTGGTCGAGCGCGACAGCCTCCTGATCGGCAAGACGATCGAGGAGGCCGGGCTGCGCGGTCTGCCGGGCCTGTACCTGGCCGAGATCGAGCGCCACGGGCGGCTGCTGCCGGCCGTGGCCTCGAGCGAGCGGCTGTGGAGCGACGACCGGCTCGTGTTCGTGGGCGTGGTGGACTCGATGATCGACCTGCAGCGCGTGCGCGGGCTGCGTCCGGCCACGAACCAGGTCTTCAAGCTCGATACGCCGCGCTCGGAACGCTGCCTGATCGAGGCCGTGGTCTCGAACAAGTGCCCGCTGGTGGGTCAGTCGATCCGCGACGGAAAGTTCCGCGCGGTCTACAACGCGGCCGTGATCGCCGTGGGGCACCGCGGCGAGCGCGTCAACAAGAAGATCGGCGACATCGTGCTCGAGGCCGGCGACACGCTGCTGCTCGAGGCGCACCCCTCCTTCGCCGACCAGCAGCGCAACCGCAAGGACTTCTTCCTGGTCTCGCGGCTCGAGGGCTCGACCCCGCCCGGCCACGAGCGCGCCTGGATCGCGCTGGCGATCCTGCTGGCGATGGTCGTCGTGGCCGGGTTCGAGTGGCTCTCGATGGTCCAGGCCGGGATGATCGCGGCCGCGCTGATGATCGTGAGCGGCTGCTGCAACGCCGGCCAGGCGCGCCGCAGCATCGACTGGGAGATCCTGGTGACGATCGCCGCGGCCCTGGGCGTGGGGGAGACCATGCGCACGACCGGGCTGGCGCAGCAACTGGCCGAGACGGCCATCGGCGCGACGGGCTCGGATCCATGGCTGATCCTGGTGGCGATCTACGCCACGGCCATGGTCCTGACCGAGTTCCTCAGCAACAACGCGACCGCCGCGATCATCTACCCGATCACGATGGCCACCGTGGGCGCGCTCGGCCTCGACCCGAAGCCCTACCTGATCGCGGTGATGATCGGCGCCTCCTGCGGCTTCGCGACGCCCTTCGGCTACCAGACGAACCTCATGGTCTTCGGCCCGGGCGGCTACCGCTTCGGCGACTTCCTGCGCCTGGGCGTGGCGCTCGACCTGGTCGTGATGGCGGTGACGGTGAGCGTGCTGCCGCTGGTCTTCGACCTGCGGGCGTAGCGAGCGCCAGATCGCCCACGCTCGCGGGTGGCCGCGCGCCGCACGGCCGCCTCCGACAGGGGTAGAGTTCGAGGCCCGGGCCGCCGCCCAGGGCGGAAGGAATGACCCGGGTCCCCGAACAGCCCAGGCCCACGCTCAGCGCGTCCCGGCCCGAGGGTGTGCCGTGAACGCCCCCGGCAAGCCCGATCTCGAGGTCCCCGGCTACTCGATCCAGCGCAAGATCGACGAGGGCGGGATGGGCGAGGTCCACGAGGCCTGGCAGGAGGGGTCCGTCCGCCGGCGCGTGGCGATCAAGCTGGTCAAGCGCGGGATGGACAGCGACGAGGTGCTGGCGCGCTTCGAGGCCGAGCGCTCGGCCCTGGCGCTCATGAACCACGCGCACATCGCCCAGGTCTACGCGGCCGGGACGACGGCCAGCGGGCGCCCCTACTTCGTGATGGAGTACGTCGAGGGCGTGCCCATCACGACCTACTGCGATCGCGAGGGACTGGGGCTCGACGAGCGCATCGTGCTCTTCCTGCAGGTGTGCGAGGGCGTCCACCACGCGCACCAGAAGGGCATCATCCACCGCGACATCAAGGCCTCCAACGTGCTGGTTCAGGTGGCGGACGGGCGCGCCACGCCCAAGATCATCGACTTCGGGCTGGCCAAGGTGCTGTCGCAGGACACCGAGGACCTGGGGCTGACCCAGGCCGGATCGCTGCTCGGAACGCCGGAGTACATGAGCCCCGAGCAGCTCGAGCTCGAGGGCACCAGCGTGGACACGCGCACCGACGTGTATGCGCTCGGCGTGCTCCTGTTCGAGCTCCTGGTCGGAGCGCGCCCCTTCGACGCGCGCCTGATCCTCGAGGAGGGCCTGTTCGAGTTCCGCCGGCGGGTGCTCGAGGTGGACGCGCCCCCGCCCAGCTCGATGGCGAGCGCGGAGGCAGCCCTGGTGCGTGGCTCGAGCGCGCTGCAGCTCGCGCGCACGCTGCGCGGCGAGCTCGACTGGATCGTCGGACGCGCGCTCGAGAAGCACCCCGACCGGCGCTACGCCTCGGTCTCGGAGTTCGCCGCCGACCTGCGGCGCCACCAGGTCGACGAGCCGGTGCTGGCGAGCCCGCCCAGCCGCGCCTACCGGATCGAGAAGTTCGTGCGTCGCCACAAGCTGGCCGTGGGCAGCGCGCTTGCGCTGCTCGTCGCCCTGGGCGCCGGGATCGCCGGCACGAGCCTCGCTCTCGTGCGGGCCGTGCAGGCCGAGGGTCTGGCGAGCCGCGAGGCGGAGCGCGCGAACCAGGAGGCGCGCGCGGCGCGTCAGGCCGAGGAGCTGGCCAGCAGCGCCGCGGAGCGCGCCACGCGCGAGGCCAGCACGGCCCGCCGCACGACGGAGTTCCTGACCGGGCTGTTCGAGGTCGTGGACCCGGGCGAGGCGCGCGGCAACACGATCACGGCGCGCGAGATCCTCGATCGCGGCGCGAAGCGCATCGACGCCGAGCTGCGCGAGGAGCCCGAGGTCCGCGCCAGCCTGCTGGGCACGATGGGCGTGGTCTACTCGCGTCTCGGGCTCTACCCGGTGGCCCTGCCGCTCCTGCGCGGGGCCGTGGAGGAGCGACAGCGCATCCAGGACGACGAGCTGCGCCTGGCGGAGAGTCGCAACGCGCTGGGCGAGACCCTGCGCCTGGCGGCCGACTTCGAGGGCGCCGAGCGCGAGCTGCGCGCCGCGCTCGAGGTCCGCCGGCGCCTGCTCGGGGCCGATCCCGCCGTGGCCGCGAGCCTCCACGACCTCGGCACCGTTCTGGCCGACCGCGGGCAGCACGCCGAGGCCACCGCGCTGCTCGAGGAGGCCCTGGCGCTCCGCCAGCGCTTCCTCGGCCGGCACCCCGCCGTGGCCGCGAGCCAGAACGAGCTGGCGTTCGCGCGTTACGACCAGGGCGAGACCGAAGGCGTCGAGGAGCTGCTGCGCGAGGCGCTGGCGCTGCGCCTCGAGCTGCTCGGCACGCATCCTGCCAGCGCGGAGTCCCTGAACAACCTGGGCACCTTCCTCTACGAGGCCGAGCGCCAGGACGAGGCGATCCCGCTCCTGCGTCGCTCGCTCGAGATGAAGCGCGAGCTCTTCGGCGACGCGCATCCCGACGTCGCGCTGACCCTCAACAACCTGGCCTTCGCCCTGCACGATGCCGGGGACCTCGACGGCGCGGAGGAGCTCTATCGCGCGGCCGTCGAGCAGCAGCGCGCGTTGCTCGGTGGCGCGCACCCGAGCCTGGGCCAGGCCCTCAACAACCTGGCCTTCCTGCTGCACGACCGCGGCGACTACGAGGGCGCGCGCACCTGCTTCTTCGAGGCCGTGAGCGTCTATCGCAGCGCCCTGGGCGACGAGAATCCCAGCACGAGCGATGCCTTCGACAACGCCGAGGGCTTGCTGACGCGGGTCCTCGCGCGCCGCGAGCTGGAGCTCGGGGCGGCCCATCCCGACACGCTGGGCGTGCGCATCGATCGCGCCGAGCTGCTGCGCGTCGCCGGGCGCGCCGAGGAGGCCCGCGCGCTGGCCGAGGAGCTGTGGCTCGGGCTCGCGGGCAGCGAGGCGGCGGACGCCGTACAGCTCGCCCGCGCGCAGATCGTCCTGGGGGCCGCGCTGGGTGATCTGGGGGACCTGGAGCCGGCGATGGAGCTGCTCGAGGACGGTCTCGCGGGACTCCTCGAGGTTCAGGGAGCCGCGGCACCGGAGGCGCAGCAGGCCGCGTTGCTCCTGATCGGCGTGTTCGAGCGCGCGGACCGGCCCGAGGACGCTCGTCGCGTCGCCGTGGCGTCGGCCTTGTCCACGCCGCAACGCTGAGAGGGGGATATAGATCCCTAGAGTCGCGGGCCAGACGCGGTCCGCCCGGAACGAGGTCCCTGGGTCATGCGCCACAACCGCGGCAAGCTCCTTTTCTTCCTGCTCGGCTCCTGCCTGATCACGACGCGGCCCTGGGCCCAGGACGCGCGCGTCGTGTGCGCCAACGCCTCGAACGGCAGGATCCTCGAGATCACCTTCGATCCCCCCGGCAGCACCGTGCTGAACACGGACGCCGGGAGCCGCGTCGGGCTCCAGTCCCTGGTCTTCCGCGACGATGGCGCGTCCGGGGTGCAGATCCTCGCCGCCGACCGACAGGCCGGGCAGGTGCTCTTCTACTCCGGGGGGCGGGGCGCGGGCGCGGTCCTGCTGGACGGGCGCACGCCCGGGCAACCGCCCTATCCGGACGGACTGTCGCTCGACGCCCAGGACAACCTCTTCGGCACGAGCTCGGCCGCGGGCGTCGGCGCGGACAAGGACGCACGCGTGTGGGTCCTGCGCCGGGTGCCGGGGTGCGCGAGCGGGTGCCTGCCGGGCGGGTACGCGAGCGCGCTCGGCCGGCTGGACGACACGGTCCAGATCACGCTCTCGATCGGCGGCGTCCCGACCGTGCGGACCGTGGAGCTCCTGGAGGAGTCGCGCGTCGTGCCCTTCGACGCCGGCGTCCTGCAGGCCGGCGACCTGCTGGTCCTGGCCAGCGATCCTCCCGCGCTCCTGCGCTATCGCGCCGCGGACGTGAGCGCCTTCCTGCAGACCCTCGCCCAGGGTGGAGCGCCGGCCGAGCTCGCGCCCGAGGTCCTGATCCACCCCGCGGAGGCAGACGTGGCGTCCGAGCGACGCTTCCCCCCGGGCGCCCAGCCCAACGGCATGGACCTGACGCCGCAGGGTCACCTGCTGATCGCCTCGGGCGACGGCCTGATCCTGAACTACCGTCCGGACGGCACGCGCCTCACGAGCCCGGGCGGCTTCGTCGACTTCGCCACGGGCCTGGGTCAGGGCAAGTTCAAGCTCGCGATCGGGCTCCAGTCCGCGGCCTACCGCGCCTTCGTGAGCGATCGCAACGGCGGCGAGGTCCTGCGCTTCCGCATCGAGGAGGACGGCACCGGAACGCTCGACGGCGTCGTGTCCGACCCCGAGTTCCCGGTCGGCATCGCGACGACCACGGCCAGCGTCGTCCCGACCCCCGCGGGTCTCGGCGTCACGATCCGTCCGACGAACCTGATGCAGACCACGATCGAGAACGTCCTCGTCGCGGGCGCGACGGGAGTCTCGGTGCTGCTGTTCGAGGACCCGCGCGAGAGCGAGGTGGCGACGCCGCCGAACCAGCCCCTGCACCGCTCGCTGCGCCTGAGCGAGATCCGCGCCGATCTGCCTCCGGACGCCGAGATCCCGGCCTACGTGCGCGCCTTCCGCAAGGACGATCCGGTCCTCGGCCCGCCCACGTTCTTGCTGCTCGTCGCGGACACCAGCGTGGACGTCCGCGGCGTCCTCGCCCACGTCATCGACGAGGGCCTGATCCTCGGCTACCAGCCCGACTGCTTCGACCCGGACCTCACCCGGCAGCCGCGCCTCTTCTGGGTGCCGTCGCCCGACGAGCCGTCCAGCCTCGAGAGCCCGGTCTTCAGCGACGTCTCGAACAGCTGCGGCACCACGCGTGGCATGACGCGCTACTGGTCGCTGTTCCTGGCGAGCGCGCGGGACACCCGTCCGACCGCGACCATCGTGCAGGAGAAGCTCGCGGCCCTGGGGACCGTGCTCGACCGCGCGAGCTGCATGGACCGGCGCCTGCAGAAGAGCCTGCAGCGCACGCTGGACGGCGCCCTGCGCAGCTACTCGCGCGGCCGGATCGCCGCGACGATCGACGAGGTGCGCCTGTTCTCGTCGCTGGTCCAGGGCTCGCCGGCGGCCTTCTCCGCGTGCACGGTGAACGAGGGCGGCGAGCTGCGCGCGCGCGCGGAGTCGGCCGTGTTCCTGCTGCAGAAGCTGCTCTGAACCGCGGCGGGATCCGTCCGCACACGGGGCCGTGCAAGGATTCTGCATGGCTCGCGGGAAGAGGACCGTGAGCCGGACGCCTGCACCGCTCGCCCCGTGTGCCTGCTCGCTGCAGGGCACCCGAGCGCGCGCGGGAGCGCACGCGAAGTAGCCCCGCTCGAGCGCACGGTAACGACTCCGGCGCGCATCACGTGGGGCGACGGCCCGCTGCGCTCCCGGCGCCCGCTCCGGTAGCAGCGAGAGTTTCGCCGGATTCCGTGCACCCGCCTCGCCTCCTTCCCCATGAGCCCCTTGTCGGCCCGGGAGCGGGCCTCCCCACCGGACAACGGACCCCAGTCAGGAACGAGGAAGAGTCATGAAGAAGGCGATCGAGAAGCACGGGATGGAAATCGGGATGAAGATGGCGGCGAGTGCCGGGCTGCTCCTGGCCCTCGGCGGCCTGGGCTCGGCCCAGCACACGAGTGACGGGCGCGGCGGACAGGAGCTCGTGCGGGGCTCGCTCGAGAACGACCTGCGCCCGGGGCTCCTGAACCTGCGCGTGATGCTGCGGGGTGAGTTCGACCCGCAGGCCCTGATCCCGGTCGCGGACGACTTCGACAAGCTGCTGGTCCTCTCCGGCGGCGGCGTCCGGGCCGGCGCGGCGATCGAGCTCCTGCGCCTGGACACCCGCGGGCACGGCGCCATGGGCGGCGCGGTGATCAGCGGCTTCTTCGGCCAGAACGGCGAGTACGTGGTCGAGCTGCCGAAGGAACTGGACCTGCGCGGCCTCGGCGCCCGCGGAGCGCAGTTCTCCGGACGTCTCGTGACCGAGGTCGTCGACCTGGACGAGGCCGTCGCAGAGGCCTACGCGACCTGGATCAAGCTGGGCGAGATCGCTGCTCCGCAGGGGACCGGTCCGGGCGGAATGCACGGGCTCCAGCGTCCCTCGCGGGGTGCCGGCGCGGGCCTGCGCGCCCCGGCGCCCACCAAGATGGTCACCCGCTCGGTCGACCTGGGCGAGGAGGCCGAGGCCGGCAGCATCACCTTCGAGAAGATCGGGAAGATCGCCCGGCCCCAGGCGGCCGGCTCCGCCGGGAGCAAGCACGAGCTGAAGCGCCCGGCGAAGGGCAAGGGCTCGGCCGCGCAGGCGGACGCCCCCACCCGCACGGTGACCCGCTCGGTCGACCTGGGCGTGGCTGCCCAGCCCGAGGCCGGCATCACCTTCGAGAAGATCGGGAAGATCGCCCGGCCGCAGGCGGCCGGCAGCCCCGGCTCGAAGATCGACCTGCGCCGGGTGGTGCGCCGCGGCGGTCACACTCGCTGAGACACCACGGCCAATGAGGACAGGGGGCTGAACGCCCCCGACGAGGAGGGGGACCCGCCCCTGGCAGCCGAGCCAGGGGCGGGTTCGTTTCATTCGGGGTCGCCCGGCCGCCCGGCGCTCCGCGGCGCGATTCCAGGACGGACCCTAGCGTGCCGCCAGGGTCTCGCCCTCGTAACGGCGTCGGATGCGCCGGGTGATGCTGGCGAGGAGATGCGCGACCAGCGCGGCGACCACCAGCGGCAGGGCGAAGGAGAGCAGGTCGTAGGCGCCGGCCGAGAGCCCGGTCCGGCCCTCGCCCGTGAAGCGGTGCAGGTTGGACTCGACCCGCGTGGTGGTGTAGCGCTGGGTCAGCCACCACGCCGCCGCCATCGCGGCCAGCGCCGGCAGGCGCAGGTAGACCTTGCGCGTGAGCTCGTCCCCGAGGAGCGTGCCGAAGGCGCGCAGCTCCCCCCACAGGGTGCGCAGGGCTGGAGGCAGCGGGTCGTTGCCGTGGGGCGCCAGCAGGGCGGTGCGCTGCCGCTCGGCCTGCACGCGCGCCGCCCGGGCCGCCAGCAGACGCTCGCGATCGGCCGCCGGCAGCCGCTCGAGGGCCTCGCCGTCCTCGGCCACCTGCTGTCCAAGCTCGCGCTGCCGGGCCGGCAGGGCCCGGCGAGCGCCCCCGGCCTCGTCGCGCAGCACCATCCGGTCCAGGATCCCGCGCACGACGATCAGCCCGCGGCCCAGGGCCGAGCCGGTGGCCCGGAAGTCGCGTCGATCGGCCTCGAGCGAGCTCACCAGGCGCTCGGTCAGGACGCGCGCGCGCTCCTCCAGCTCGGCCACGCCCGCCAGGGCCGCCGCCACGGGCCCGGTGGGGGTCGGCCCGGGCTCGGCGCTGGCCGTGCGGAAGAGGCGCCCGGCCTGGGCCAGGGCCGCGGACTCCTCCTTGCGCAGGCGCCGGAGGCGAAGGTCGAGGGCCACGCTCGCCTGGAGGACCTGGAGACGCCGGAGCATGCCGCTCTTCTTGGGAGGGCCACCCGCCCCCTTGCAGCCCGGCGGAGCGGCCTCGGGAGCCGCCGACGCTGCGCCCTCAGCCCAGCGGATGGGCTCAGGCGGGCGACAGGCGGCCGGACCCCGGGGAGCCCGTCAGGTGGTCGACCAGGTCCATCTTGGTAAGGATCCCGAGCAGGCGCTTCTCCTCGTCCACCACCAGCGCCACCAGGTCCTTGGCGAAGAGCTCGGTCAGGACGCGCGCATCGTCGTTGACCTGGACCGTGCGCACGTTGCGGAACATGACCTCGGCCACGGCCGAGGAGAGGCTGTGGCCCTCGACGATCTTCGAGAGCAGGTCCGACTCGGTCACGATGCCGACCAGGCGGCCGTCGTCGAGGATCGGGAGCTGGCTGATGCCGTGCTCCTTCATGGCCATCACCGCGTCGGCCACCGTGTCGGCGCTCTCCATCGCCACCAGCTTGCGCCGCGCGGGCATGCCGCGCAGCAGCTCGCCCAGCGTGCTCGTCTCCCAGCTCGCCTCGGTGAAGCCGTTCTCGCGCATCCAGCGGTCGTCGAGGAACTTGGTCATGTAGTTGCGCACCGAGTCGGGCAGCAGCGTGACGATGCGCTTGCCCGGCCCGTACTTCTTGCCGATCTGCAGCGCGGCCCACATGGCCGAGCCCGAGCTGCCCCCGACCAGCATGGCCTCCTGGCGGATGAGGCGCCGCGCCATCAGGAACGACTCACGGTCCTCGGTCTTGATCCACTCGTCCACCAGCGAGCGGTCGAGCACGTCCGGGATGAAGTCGTAGCCGATGCCCTCGACCTTGTAGGTCCCGATCGGGCCGGGGCCGGCCAGGATCGAGCCGATGGGGTCCACGCCGATCACCCGGGCACCCTTGACGTACTCCTTCACGTACTTCGCGACGCCCGTGATCGTCCCGCCCGTGCCGGCCGTGAGCACGACGAAGTCGAACTTGCCCCCGGTCTGCTCGACGATCTCCTTGCCCGTGCCGTGGTAGTGCGCCAGCGGGTTGTCGGGGTTGGAGTACTGATCGAGGATGTGCGAGTTCGGGATGATCTTCTGGAGCTGCTTCGCGACACCGATGTGACTCTCGGGCGCGTCCCAGGCGGCCTCGGTCGGCGTGCGGATGATCTCGGCCCCCAGGGCCTCGAGCACGACCTGCTTCTCGCGGCTCATCTTCTCGGGCATCGTGATGATCATGCGGTAGCCGTAGACGGCCGCCGCCAGGGCCATGCCGATGCCGGTGTTGCCGCTGGTGGGCTCGATCAGCGTGTCGCCCGGCTTGATGCGGCCCGACTTCTGGGCCTCCTCGACCATGCGCTTGCCGATGCGGTCCTTCACCGAGCCGCCGGCGTTGAGGTACTCGCACTTGGCCAGGTACTCGCAGCCCGTGTTGCGGCCGACGTTCTTCAGGCGGACCATCGGCGTGTTGCCGATCGCGTCGAGGATCGAGGCGTGAGTCTGGGGCACGGGTCGGGCTCCTGCGGGCTCGGGGCGTGAGGACGAGAGCGCAGAGTCTCGCCTGCGCCCGCCGGACGGGCAACCTCCCGGGTGGGCCGTGTGCGAACTTGCGCTGGGGCGCGCTTCCCGCCGCTCGGCGCGCCGGATCCTCTACTGCTCGAACGCTTGTCAGCCGAGCAAGATTCTCCCGAGCGGTAGAAGATCAACGCGTCGGGCGAAGCCGGACGCCATCAGCAACCCTGCTGGAAACCGTCGGCCCTGCGAGGTCCCCGCGAGATCGACCGCGCCCCCTTGGGTTGCGGGTGTCCACCCGCGCAGGGACAATCGGACGCCGCATGCCGCAGGAGACCCTGGTGCTCGAGCTCTCGCCCGCCGAGCAGGCGCGGCTGGCGGCCGAGCTGAGCGGGCCGGAGTTCGAGACGCGCGCCGTGCCGCACGCGCGACTCAGCGTGAAGGGCCAGGGCGTGGTGGCCACGCTCTACCGCTCGGGCAAGCTCGTCGTGCAGGGCAGCGAGGTGCAGGGTTTCGCCGCGCGCTACCTGGCCGGACGCGCGGCGGCGCCGGCGGCGGCGGCGAGCCTCCCGATCGCCGTCGGCGAGCGCACGCTGATCGGCAGCGACGAGGCCGGCAAGGGCGACTACTTCGGTCCGCTGGTGGTCGTGGCCGTGCGCGCCGACGCGCGCGAGCGCGCCGAGCTGGTGCGGGCCGGCGTGGCGGACTCCAAGACGCTCTCCGACGAGCGCGTCGGGATCCTCGCGCCGGCACTGGAGAAGCGTTACGCCTTCGCCTCCGAGGTGCTGATGCCGGTGGAGTACAACGCCGAGCACGCCCGCACCAGGAACCTGAACCCGCTGCTGGCCGAGCTGCACGCGCGCTGCATCCGCAAGCTGGCCAGCCCGGGCGCGCTGGTGCTGGTCGACAAGTTCGCCGACGAGCGCCTGATCGCCACGCGTCTCGCGGACCTCGCGCTGGAGCTGCACCAGCGCACCAAGGCCGAGCGCGAGCCGGTCGTGGCCGCGGCCTCGGTCATCGCCCGCAACCTGTTCCTCGAGGGCCTGAAGCGGCTCTCCGAGGAATCCGCGATCGACCTGCGCAAGGGCGCCGGCGAGCCCACCGACCGCTCCGCGCGCGAGTTCGTGCGCCTGCACGGGCGCGAGGCGCTCGGGCGCGTCGCCAAGCTGCACTTCAAGAACACCCAGAAGATCCGGGTGTGAGCATGAACCCCTCGCACGAGCCCGGAGTGCGCCTCTACTCCGCCGCCGGCAACCGCTTCGCGGTGCTCGACGCCTTCGAGCGCGAGCCCGAGCAGCCCGCCGAGCTCGCCGGCACGCTGTGCGCCCGCCACGGGCTCGACGGCCTGCTGGTCGGCGCGCGCCCGCGCGTCGGCGGCGACTGCCGCATGCTGGTCTACAACCGCGACGGCAGCCGCGCCGAGGCCTGCGGGAACGGGCTGCGCGCCCTGGCGCGCTGGGCCCTCGAGAGCGAGCACGCCGGCCACGAGCTCGTGATCGAGACCGACGCCGGTCCGCGGCGCGTCACCTGCTTCCTGCGCGGGCGCGAGGTCGTGGCGGCGCGGGCCGAGCTCGGCGTGCCGCGCCTCGTTGCGCGCGAGGAGCCTCTCGCGCTCGCCGCCGGCCCGCTCGCCGTGACCCTGGTCGACATGGGCAACCCGCACTGCATCGTCCTCGTGCACGACGTCGGGCGGGCCGAGGTGGCCACGCTGGGGGCCGAGATCGAGTGCCACCCGCGCTTCCCGGCGCGCACGAACGTCTCCTTCGTCGAACCCGGCGGCGGGCGCCTGCTCGTGCGCACCTGGGAGCGTGGCGTGGGCGAGACGGCGGCCTGCGGGACGGGCGCCGGCGCCGCGGCCGTCGCGGCCATCGTCCTGGGCCACGCGCGCTCGCCGGTCGAGGTCGGGATGCGCGGCGGTCGCCTGCAGGTCGACTGGGACGGCACCGGCGTGCTGGCGCTCACCGGGCCGGTGGAAGCGTTGCGGATGGCGTGAGCTACGTCCTCGAGATCGTCCTCGCACTGGCGACCCTGGCCCTGCCCGAGCTCGGGTGGGGCGGTACGCGCGAGCTCCCCTGGGTCGTCCTGGCGCTGGCGTGCATCCCGCACCTCCTGGGGCTCGCCGCCCGGCGTGCGCTGCTCTCGGGCCGCTTCCGCACGGGCGCCCTGCTCGAGCGCCTGCTCGTCGCGGGCCCGGTCCTCCTGCAGGCCCTGGCCGTGGCCGAGCTGGGCTGGCTGGCGACCCTCGAGCGCGCCGGTCTCGCGCCGGAGGTCGCCGAGTGGGCCGGCCTCGACCTCCTGCCGGGCCTCGCGCCCTTCCTCGTGTACCAGCTCCTCGCGATCGACGCGCGCGCCCGCGGCCTGGTGTTCCCGCCGGACCTGCCGGGCAAGATGCGCGCCTTCCACCTGCGGCTGTTCCTCGCCGCCGCGCTGCCCGTGCTGGCCTACCTGGGCGGGGCGAGCCTCCTGGCGCGCTCGCCGGTCTGGCGCGTGCGCGTGGACGAGGTCGGGCTGCTCGGCGCGGCCGCCTTCGCGCTCCTGATCGTGCTGTTCCTGCGCGCGATGCCGTACTTCCTGCGCTACGCCTGGGACACGGCACCCCTGGAGCGCGGCTGGGCGCGCACGATGCTGGAGGAGGTCGCGAAGGCCGCCGGCTTCCGCTACCGCGAGCTGCTCGTGTGGCGCACCGGCCAGCAGATGTCGAACGCGGCCATCGTCGGCTTCTCCGAGCGCGGGCGCCTGGTGTTCTTCTCGGACCTCCTGCTCCAGCAGCTCGGGCCGCGCGAGCTGTCGGCCGTCTTCGCGCACGAGATGGGCCATGCGCGGCGCGGGCACGCCTTCGTGTTCGGGGCCTTTGCGCTGGGCTTCTTCCTGACGGCGCAGCGCCTGGTGCTCGACGCGGGGATCGAGGACGAGCTCGTCCTGGGCGCGATCGTGGCGGGCATCGCGCTGCTCTGGTACCTGGCCTTCGGCTACCTCTCGCGGCGCTTCGAGCTGGAGGCCGACCTCGAGAGCCTGCGCGTCGTGGGCGAGAGCGGCCCGCTGGTGCGCGCGCTCGAGCTGGTCACCGGCGCCCACGCCCACGCGCGCTCCTCCTGGCGCCACTTCTCGACCCGCGACCGGGTCGCCTTCCTGCGCTCGGCCGAGCGCGACCCCCTGGTCGGGCTGCGTCTGCGGCAGCGGCTCGGACGCTGGCGCAAGCTCGGGATCGCGCTCTTCTGCGTGGCCCTCGTGCTCGAGGTGCGTGCCCTGGCCCGCGACTGGGACGCGGACTGGGTCGTCGCCGACCTGCGCCTGGGGCGCTTCGAGGCGGCCGCCGAGCGGGCCGCCGGGCCGCGGATCGACCCCGAGCTCGCCGAGCTGGCCCGGCGGGCGGTCCAGGCCCCCGCGGCCTCCCGCCGGCCCCAGGACCTGTGGGCCCTGGCCCTCTCGGCCGGCTTCCGGGGCGACCTGGTCGAGGCCCGCGACTGGCTGGAGCTCGCGCGCCTGAGGGGGGCCCAGGGGCTCGACCCCCTGATCGACGAGCTGGACCGGGCCGGACCGAGCCCCGAACGCCTCGCGCCGGTCTGGCGCGAGGCCCTGCGGACCCTGGCCGAGGCCCGCGAGAGGAAAAACTGAGATCGCGCCCACGCGGCGCCCCCCTTTCACGTTCAAGAGGGTGAGCTCGAACGACTGACCATCGATCGAGCGCACTCCGCGGGGTCCTGACAGGGGATGCCCGCAGAGGGACAAGACAGGGGTAGAAGCTCGGCCGGCCGGATGCAAACAGGGACGCATCGACCGGCCGAAGCCACTTAAGGGGCTTCGGGCTTGCGGGTCGGGGGGCGTTAGACGGGGGATTGGTCTCGGTGGCTTGGCGCGCGCGCCCGCCGGGGCCCCGCTGCGGCTTCGTGGCGCCTCGAGAGCTCGACCGCACGGGCGCCAGCGGGCCGGACGAGCGGGTCACGGACGAAGGCGTGGCCCCAGGGGGCGAGCCCACTCCGAGCACACCCGTCCCACACGAGAGCCCGAAGCCCCCACCCAAGGCGCGCCAGACCGAGGAGCGAAGCGCCGGTCCAGGCCACGCCAGGCACCTGGAGGAGCGTGCTACGCTCCGGCGCTCCGGAGTCCCCGATGCAGCGCACGACCCTCGCCCTCTCCCTCCTCCTCCCCCTCGCGGCCTGCACCACGCCCCCCGAGTCCCGGGCGGAGGCCCTGGCCGCCCCGGCCGGCTCGATGCGCGCGGCGGGCGGCGCGAAGCGTCCCTTCGAGCTGGCCGACGTCTACCGCGTGAAGCAGGTCGGCAGCCCGGCCCTCAGCCCCGACGGCCGGCGCGTCGCCTTCCAGGTGCGCTGCTACGACCTCCCGGCCGACGAGAGCTGGTGCGAGGTCTGGATGATGGACGTGGACGGCAAGAACGCGCGCCAGATGACGCGCGGGAAGCACCAGGACACGGCCCCGCAGTTCACGCCCGACGGAGGCGCGCTGCTCTTCAGCTCGAACCGGGACGGGGCGACGCAGCTCTACGTGATGCCGATCGACGGCGGCGAGCCGCGCCAGCTCACCTCGTTCCCGACCGGGGTCTCCGACCCGGTGCTCTCACCGGACGGGAAGTGGATCGCCGTCAGCGCCGAGATCTACCCCGAGGCCGGCATCGACCCGGAGAAGAACGAGGAGCCCAGCGGCAAGCTGGCCGTGCACGTCGCCGACGAGCTCCTCTACCGCCACTGGACGAGCTGGCGCGACGGGCGCGCGACGCACGTCTTGCTGGTGGACGCGAAGACCGGCGCCGTGGTCCGCGACATGACCCCCGGCCCCTTCGACGCGCCGACCTTCTCGCTGGGCGGCGAGCGCGGCTACACCTTCTCGCCGGACTCGAAGGAGCTGTGCTTCGTCTCGAACCACGACCCGAAGCCCGCCGAATCGACCAACGCCGACCTGTGGGTCGTCCCGCTCGAGGGCGAGGCCGCGCCGCGCAACCTGACCGACGCGAACGACGGCTGGGACGGGGCACCGCTCTACTCGCCCGACGGACGCCACATCGCCTTCGTCAGCCAGGCGACGCCCGGCTACGAGTCGGACCTGCGCCGGGTGGCGGTCCTTGAGCGGGCCAGCGGCAAGGTCCGCTACCTGACCAGTCGCGATGGCTTCGACGACTGGGTCGGGGAGATCGCCTGGGACGGGAACGAGGCGCTGGTCTTCGGCGCCGATCGCCAGGGGCGCAACCCGATCTACCGCCTCGCGCTCTCCGGCGGAGCGCCGGAGCTGCTCCACACCCACGCGCAGATCGACCACTGGGAGCTGCTCCCGGACGGCAAGGGCTTCGTCTACGCGGCCCGCTCGGTCGGCACGCCGCACGAGCTCTACTCCGTTTCCGCGGGCGGCGGCGCACCGGTCCAGCTCACGCGCTTCAACGCGGCCCTGGCGGCCGAGGTGGACATCCGCCCGGCCGAGGAGCTGTGGGTGGACGGCGAGGACGGCACGCGCCTGCACGTGTTCCTCGTCAAGCCGCACGGCTTCGACCCGGCCCGCAAGTACCCGCTGATCCTCAACGTCCACGGCGGCCCGCAGCAGCAGTGGACCGACGCCTTCCGTGGCGACTGGCAGGTCTACCCGGGCGCCGGCTACGTGGTCGCCTTCGCCAACCCGACCGGCTCGAACGGCTACGGCCAGCCCTTCTGCGATGCGATCCGCCACGACTACGGCGGGCGCGTCTACCGCGACCTGATGCGCGTGACGGACGCGCTCGAGGAGCTGCCCTTCGTCGACGCCGAGCGCATGGGCGCGATGGGCTGGTCCTACGGCGGCTACATGATGATGTGGATGCAGGGGCAGACCGACCGCTTCGCCTGCCAGGCGGCGATGATGGGCATCTTCGACCTCGACTCGTTCTACGGCGCGACCGAGGAGCTGTGGTTCCCCGAGCGCGACCTCGGCATCCCCTGGGAGGACGAGGAGACCTACGCGAAGTGGTCGCCGTCCAACCACGTCGAGAACTTCCGGACGCCCGCGCTCGTGATCACGGGCGAGCTCGACTATCGCTGCCCCTACACCCAGTCGCTCGGCTACTTCACCGCGTTGCAGAAGCGCGGCGTGCCCTCGCGCCTGATCGTCTACCCGAACGCGGGCCACTGGCCGAGCTGGCGCGAGATGGCCTTCTACTACAACGCCCACCTCGACTGGTTCCACCGCTGGCTCGGCGGCGCGCCGGCGCCGCACGACGTGAAGGCCTACCAGCGCGCGAAGGGCTGGCCGGGGGAGAAGGCGGCCGTCGGGGCGAGCGCTCCGTAGCTCGTCACTTCGGCGGCGCGAAGGTCGCGGGCGCGAGCCCCGGATCGAGGACGAGATCGCGGTAGGCGTACTCCTCGACCAGCGCCAGGCCGTCCGGCAGGAGCTCGGCCAGGCCGTAGTAGGTCAGGAGCCCCCCCTCGACCTGGAAGCCCAGGCGCTGGACGAGCGGGGGGTCGGGGGGCTCGCGCGGCACGACGGCGTCGACCACGCGCAGGGGCGTGTCCCCGAAGGCGAGCTCGGCCACGCGCAGGCGTGGGCGGCGCGCGAGGGCGGGCACGAACTCCTCCTCGACCTGCTCCAGGAGGCGCGTCAGGCCCGTGTCCGTGATCGCGTGGCGCCGGTTCTCCATGGCGAGGTCGCCCTCGGGATCGAGCGAGACGTGCCCGACGAGCTTGCCGAGGAAGCCCGGCGTCTCGGCCACGAGCTCGCGGCTGCGCGACTCGTCGTACCACACGCGCTGACCGGCCTCGCTGGCGGGCTCCAGGGTCTCGATCGCGACGGCGAAGGGCTGCTCGCGGAGCTGGATGTGCATCACCCGGCGCGGGTGGAGGTCGTCGCCGATGCGCTCGCGCGTCTCCAGCGTCCCCGTGTAGTCCTTCACCGGGGTCAGCTGTGCGCGGGCGGCCTCCAGCCAGGCGCGGAGCTCGGCCGCGCTCAGGTCGCGCCACTCGGCGGCGCTCGGCACGAGCTCGAAGCCGCCGACGGGTTCCCACTCCGGCGTCGCCCGGCACGCCGGCAGGACGAGCAGCAGCGCGGCGAGGCGGACGAGCGCACCCATCGGGGCCGCGAGGATAGGAAGAAGCCCGGGGATCCGGCAGCGCTCAGTGCGGCTCGACAGGCGCCCGCGCGCGCTCGACGCGTTCGAGGAGCCCGGCCCAGAGCTCCCAGTGCCGCCCGTCCAGCTCCCACAGGTCGTCGTGGTCTCGTCCGTCGAGGATCGCGAGCTCGGCGGCGCCGTTGCAGCGCTCGGTCAGGACCGCCACGTCCTCCAGGGGTGCCCGTCGGTCCTGTGCGCCGGCGACGAACAGGACCGGCACCCCGGCCGGGAAGTGCCCGACGTGGTCGATGGGGCGCACCAGGGCCCGGTCGACCGGCAGGAAGAGCGGCGCCCACAGGCGCAGCCCGGCCTCGGCCAGCCAGGCGAGCGGCGCGGCGAGGCGCAGGCGCAACCGGTCGGAGCAGGCCTTGTCGAGGTCGCGGTAGGGGGCCTCGAGGACGTAGCCGGCCACGCGCGTCCCGAGCTCCGGCGCGGCGAAGATCGCCGCCGCCGCGCCGAGCGACTGGCCGATCACGACGATCGGCGCGCCGGGCGAGCGCTGCTCGACCAGCTCGACCGCCGCGATCACGTCGGCGCGCGAGCTCCAGCCGAAGTCGAGCTCGCCGCCGCTCGAGTCGCCGAAGGAGCGCAGCGACACGGCCAGGAAGCCGTGCCCGGCCTCCTCGAGGCGCTTCGCGGCCGGCGCGAGGGAGCTGCGCGAGCCGCCCATCCCGTGCAGGAGGATCGCCACGCCGCCGCCCTGTGGGCCGGGCTGGAACCAGGCCCCGAGCTCCTCGCCATCGCGCGTGGCGATGCGCACCGCCTCCGCCGCGAGCCAGGTCGGCAGGCGCTCCGCGCGCGGCTCGGCCGGCCGGGCGGTGAGCTGCCAGGCCGCCAGGCCGCCCGAGACCGCCCAGGAGAGGACCCCCAGGGTCAGGACGAGGGTGACCAGCGAGCGCCGGATCCGTCCTGCCCGGCGGTGCGCTCGCTCCGGCCTGCCGACCGGTCGGACGGGTTCGCGTGGCATGGATGAGAGGGATTGCAGGCTGCCGAGCTGCAACACCCGCGCGCTCACCCGGGCGCGCTCGCCAGGTGGAAGAGGACCGAGAACGATCGAGACACACCCCACGCCACGCCACGGACGCGGCGGGACGGGAGCGCGGACTCGGCTCTACGGGACGGGGGGGATGCCGACCGGAGTGCCAGGAGAGACGGCCGCAGTAGTGGAGAAGTTCGGCCGAGTCACCGCGCTTGCGCTCCTCGAACTCGCTGGAGGGCCAGGGTCCAGGCCCCGAGAGCCTCAGCCCGCCCCGTACACCGGCGCCACGGTGCCGCTCGCCAGGCACAGGGACGAGCCCAGGAACAGCATCACCTTGGCCAGATCCTCGAGCCGCACCCACTTCGTCGGGTCGGCCTGCGGCATCGCGGCACGGTTGGCGGGCGTGTCCAGGATCGACGGCGCGACGGCGTTGACCGCGATCGAGTCCCCGGCGAGCTCCTCCGCCAGGGCCACCGTCAGGCCGGCCACCGCGGCCTTGCTCATCGTGTAGGGGACCATGCCCGCCCCGCGCCGCGGCTCCAGGGCCTGACGCGAGACGACGTTCACGATCCGGCCGCCGCGCTTCGCCGCGCGCATCCGCCGCGCCGCCTCGCGCGAGCACAGGAAGGCCGAGCGGGCGTTGACGGCGAGCATCTTCTCGAGCTCGGCACCCGTGGCCGACTCGATCGGGGTGTAGGCGAAGGCCCCGGCGCAGTGGAACGAGGCCCACAGGCCGGGGAGGTCCCGGAAGAAGCCCGCCACGGCGGTCTCGTCGGCCAGGTCGATGCCCGGCACGACGTGGGCCTTGGCCAGGGCCGGATCGAGCTTCCCGGCCGAGCGCACCGGCAGGTGGCAGATCGCACCCTGCGCGAGGAGCATCTCGGCCACCGCTCCCCCCAGCTCGCCCGTGGCACCGGTGACGACGACGTGGAGATCCTGGAAGGGGCTGGTCATGGGCAGGGGTCGTGGAGGGGTACGGGGGCGCGCTCGGGCCAGGATCCCAAGATCCGTGCGCCGATGCACGCCGGGAGGCGCGGCATGGCTCGGGCGGGAAAGAGCGATCGCGCTCGTGTGCCCGACCTGCGTGCGAGAGCGCTCCTTCGGATGCCCCGCGCGGGCCGAGGTTTCGCCGGAGGTGCCTGCAAGGCGATCCCCTGGGTCGCTTGCCGTTACGCCGAGCGAACGGGGCGCGGGTCGCTTTCGCCGGGTCCCGCGTTCGCTCGGGGCGGCACATCGCTTGCGCTAGCGAGAGCCTTTCCCGAGCGCCGCGCACTGGGCGGCGCTCCCAGCGGAGTGATTCCATGCGCCTCGACTTCTGGTTGTGCGTCCTCGGTCTGTCCCTCGCTCCCGCCCAGTCCAGCCAGGAGGTCGTGGATCCGGCCACGGAGCGCGCTCGAGCCCACTACGCCGCCGTGCTGGAGGAGCTCGCCGCCGCGGACGTCTCGCACCTCTCGCCCGCGCAGCTCGGCGCACGCCTGGCGCTGATCGCCGAGCTCTCCGCCTACCGCGAGCGCGGCGACTTCACGCGCAACACCGACTTCCCCGGCGCGCGCGTGCCGTACTTCGTCGACGCCGAGGATCGCCTGTGCGCCGTCGCGACGCTCCTCTCCGTGAGCGGCGAGGACGCGCTCGTGCGCGGCGTGGCCGTCGCGAACAACCACGTCTGGGTGAGCGAGCTCGCCGGGGACGAGGCCTTCGCACGCTGGCTCGCGCAGAACGGCCTCACCTTCGAGGAGGCGGTGCGCATCCAGGGCCCGGCCAACCCGCCGCCGGAGCCGCCGCCGCCGATGCCGCCACCCTCGACCAACGCTCCCACCGTGCCGCTGGGCTCGCCCGAGAATCCCGGCCGTGGTCCCGCGACCGGCGCTCCGGGCTCCTCGACGGGCGGCTTCGGCCCCACCTCGGGCGTGCCGGTCCTCGGGCCCGGCCTGCCGGGGGCCCCGGGCACGCCGGGCGCTCCGTTCACGCCCCTGGCGGGCGTCGAGCGCGAGTCCGACGACTGGCTCGCCTGGTGGGAGGTGAACAAGCTGCGCTGGCTCGCGCCCGCCCTGCGCGCGAGCGTGGCGTCGGACGACGACCTGACGCGGCCCGAGAACGAGGCCGACCGCGAGCGCCGCGCCCTCGTCCCGCGCATCCAGCGCGAGCTGGCCCACGCGCAGGCCGAGGTGCGCGCCGCGGCAGCCTTCGCCTACGCCCGCGCGGCCCGCGCGGCGGCCGTGCCCGAGCTCGAGCGGCTGCTCGCCGACGCCAGCCTGACGGTGCGCGAGAGCGCGATCCTGGCCCTCGGCGCCAGCGACTCGGAGCGCGGCGTGCACGCCCTGCTCTCGCTCCTGCGCACGCGCGAGGCCGCGCTGCCGACCCCGCGCGCGAGGGCCCTGGCGATCGTGGGCCTGGGCCTCGCGCGCATGCACGGGCGCGGCCAGGGCACGGACGTGATGCTCGCCCAGCTCCTCGGCACGCTCGAGCGCAAGGGTGACGACGACGTCCTGCACGCGGTGTTGCTGCACCAGACCCTGGCGCCCTCGGCCGCGCTCGACGCGCGCGTGCGCTGCGCCACCGGACGCTATCGCGAGGACTGCGAGCACGGGACCGCCCGGCCCGCGACGCGCGGACGGGCGCTCGAGGCCCTGCGCTTCGACGCCGGCGGCGTCGCGGTGCTGCCGCGCCTGCTCGACGCGGCCCATGGACGCGTGGTGGACGAGCGTCGCTCGGCCGCCGGGGCCCTGGCGGCCTTCCCGGCCGCGCTGGACCCGCTGCTGACCGCCTACGAGCTGGAGGAGGAGCCGCTCACGCGCGCGCACCTCCTGCTCGCGATCGGCGAGGCCGGCGGCGAGCGCGCGCGGAACCTGCTGGAAGAGCGTCTCGAGCGCGGCCGCAAGGCCGAGCGTCCCTGGGCGGCTCTGTCGCTCGGGTTGCTGGCGGGCGCGGAGTGGGACGGCGAGGCTCGCGCCGCGCTGCGCGGGGCCCTGGCCAAGGCCGGGAAGGGCGAGCGCGACGCGTTCCTGCTGGCCCTCGGGCTCGCGCGCGACGCCGAGGCCCACGACGCGCTCGTGCGCGCCCTGGTGGACGGCAAGTCCGACCGCGCGCGCATGTTCGCGGCCGTGGCGCTGGGGCTGATCGGGTCCGAGGAGGGCCTCGATGCCCTGCGCGCCGCGGTCGGCAGCGTGAGCTGCTCCTTCGCGCGCTCGGGCATGGCCCTGGCGCTGGCGCTCTACGGAGATCCCGAGGACGTGGACCTGCTGGTGCGCCTCCTGGACGCGGAGCGCCGGCCCGAGTCGCTGCGCGACCTCGCGCTCGCGCTCGGCCTGCGCCGCGCGCCGGGCACGGTGCCGGGCCTGGTCGCGCTACTCGACTCCGACCCGGCCGTGGCGACGCGCGCGGCCGCGCTGGACGCGCTCGGCCTCGCGCTGAGCGACGACGCGCGCATGGCGCTACCGGTGCTCGCGGAGGGCTCCAATCCGGCCACCTGGCCAGAGTGGGTGCGCGCGCTGGCGCGGATGCCGCTGTAGTCGGTGCAGAGGCGATTCGACGACCTTCGCCTCGCTCGGGGCCCGGGACCGTGAGGTTCCGGGCCCCGCGTTCGTCTTCAGCGGCCGAGGTCGCTGAGGATCGCGCGGTCGTGGAGTGGCTGGGCCTCGCGCGCGTTGCCCTCGGGGAAGAGCTCGCGCAGGTGCTCGAGCGCGCAGCCGTCGAGCTCCAGCGGCTGCGCCAGGACGGCCCAGCGCACGCCCTCGGTGAAGGGCGGGGTCGTGAGCGAGCCGTCGTAGCGGTACGAGTCCAGGTCGCGCGGCAGCAGCGCGCGCAGCGGGAAGTCCCGCACCTCCTCGGCGAGCCCCTCCTCCTCGGGAGCCTCGACCAGCAGTTCGTCGAGGAAGTGCTCGCCGCCCTCCTCCAGGAAGACGCCCACGACCATCAGCTCGCCCCCAGCCGAGCGGTGCACGAGGTGCATCTCCGCCGGGGCGGCCGAGCCGTCGACGAGGTGCTCGGAGGGCGTGTGGAAGTGGAACTGCAGGAGCGCGTACTCCTGGCGCCCCACGCGCAGCGTCGCCGCCCCCTCGGGCAGGTCGGCGCGCACGGTCTCGCCGGTGTTAACGAGGTCGAGGTCGACCCGGCGCGGGTAGCGGAACTTCAGGTCGGGTAGCTCGGAGCCGCGCACGAAGATCACCTGCTCGGAGCGCAGGTCGATCGGGCTCTGGCTGTTGCCCTCGAGCGGGGCCACGGCGCCGGCGGCGCGCTCGAAGGTCAGGAAGGGGAGCGCGACGAGGGCGAGGGCCAGGGGGAAGAGACGGGTGGTGCGCATGGGGAGTGGGGTTAGGGCGTGGGGTGCTGGAGGGGGGAACGGCGCGCGCCTACTGCGGAGGGCGCTCGTGCAGCTCGATCGCGTGTCCGTCCGGATCGCGCAGGAGCAGGGCGCGTCCGCCCCCCAGCTCGACGACGCCGGGCGAGAGCAGCGGGGCGTGCGCCGCGCGCAGGCGGGCCTCGAGCTGGGCGAGGCCGCCGACGCCCAGGCGCGTCTCCCAGTGCAGGAGGTCGTTGGCGCGCGCGTCGAGCGGGTAGGGACGGCCGTCGCTGGGCGCGAGGTATTCGAGGAACTCGATCCCCGGTCCGGAGCTGCCGCGCAGGGCGGTGATCCGCAGGCGCGCGCCGAAGACGTTGTTCAGGTGCTCCTGCTCGGTGCCGTGGTTCTCGCTGGCGCCGGCGACCGTGAGGCCGAGCACGTCGCGGTAGAAGGCGAGGCTCGCCTCGGTGTCCTGGACGACGACCGCGGTGTGGTCGATGCCGAGGAAGAGCCGGCCGCTCTCGCGCTCGAGCCGGTGCCACTTCGGATCGCCCTTGCCGGGCGGGAAGGCCAGGACCTCGAGCACGTGGCCGTCCTCGTCCTTGAAGTAGAAGGCCTCGATCCCGCCCGCGTTCGGGTTCCAGTCCGGCAGGCGCTGGGGTCCGCTGGAGGCGTGACGCACGCGGTGCCGGCGCAGGTGCGCGTAGGCCGCGTCCATGTCGCTCACGATGATCGCCACGTGCTGGAACCAGCGGTCGTTGCTGCGCGAGTCCACCGGGATCGGGCGGCCCTCGGGGGCGAGGTACTGGGTGAGCTCGACGAGCTCGTCGCCGAGCTTCAGGCGCGCGCTCAGGGTGCGCAGGCCGAAGACGCCCTCGAGCGCCTCGTGCGCCGGGCCGTGGTGCTCGGCCCGCGAGACGAGCTCGAAGGAGAGCACGTCGCGGAAGAAGGCGATCGAGCGCTCGAGGTCCGACACGGTGAGCCCGATGCTCTCGACCGCGGGCGGGGTCGGAGCAGCCTGTCCGGAGCTCGCGCAGGCGAGCAGCAGGGCGGCGCAGAAGCTGCGGGTGAGCGCTCCGGCTCCTCTGCCTCGCCGCAGCTGGCGGGTGGGCTCGCTCACTTCAGGCGCTCCAGCAGGTGGTCGCCGACGCGCAACGCGTTGGCCATGATCGTGAGCGCCGGGTTGACCGCGCCGGAGCTCGGGAAGAAGCTCGCGTCGACCACGTACAGGTTGTCGAGCTCGTGCGCCTTGCAGTCGCGATCGAGGGCCGAGGTGCGCGGGTCGTCGCCGAAGCGGATCGTCCCGTTCTGGTGCGCCACGCCCGCCAGCGGGATGCGCTGGCCGACGAAGAATTGCAGCGGGACCAGGTGGTCGTGGCAGTCGAGCGCCTTCAGCATGCCCTTGAGCTTCTGGTGCAGGCGCTTGTGTCCTTCCTCGTTGTTCGGCTGGTAGGCGAGGACGATGCGCCCTTCCCGATCGAGCGTGACGCGATTCGAGGGGTCCGGCAGGTCCTCCGAGGTCAGCCAGAAGTCGAGCGAGTGCTTGGCCATGATCTCGAGCGTCATGCCCGGGACGATCCTGGGCGCACCGGCCGAGAGCGTGTCGGCGTCCATCTTCCCCACGAAGGAGACGTGCCCGAGCGGGAAGTCGAAGTCGTCGGCGCCGAAGTAGAAGTCGTTCAGCGCCAGGGTCTTCTGGAAGATCGAGGGGTTCGGGTCGCGCGAGATCGCCAGCAGCACCGAGTTCAGGTGCCCCATGTAGTGCCGCCCGACCACGTCCGAACCGTTGGCGAGGCCGCGCGGATGCTTGTCGCTGGCCGAGCGCAGGAGCAGTGCGGCCGAGTTGATCGCGCCGGCCGAGACGACGACCACGTCGGCCGTGTAGACCTCGGCCCGGCCCTCGCGCTGCACGTGCACGCGCGTCACGACACGGCCGGAGGGGTCGGTCTCGAGCCGCGTCACCAGGGCACCCGTGACGAGCTCGACGTTCGGGTGCTCGAGGGCCGGATCGACCCCGCAGGTCTGGGCGTCGGCCTTGGCGTTGACCAGGCACGGGTGGCCGTCGCAGGTCGCGCAGCGGATGCAGGCGCTCTTCCGGCGATTCTTCTCGTCCAGCATGATCCCGAGCGGCACGTGGAAGGGCTGGCGCCCGAGGCGCACGAGGTCGTCGTGGAGCTTCTGGATGCGCGGCTCGTGCGAGACCGGCGGGTGCGGGTAGGGCGCGCTGGCGTGCGGCTCGGTCGGGTCCTTCCCGCGCTCGCCGTGCACGTGGTAGAGCCGCTCGGCCTCGGTGTAGTAGGGCTCGAGCTCGTCGTAGGAGATCGGCCAGGCCGGCGAGACGCCGCCGTGGTGGCGCAGCACGCCGAAGTCCTCGGCCCGCAGGCGGAACAGGGCCGCGCCGTAGAACTTGGTGTTCCCGCCCACGTAGTAGTTCGTGTGCGGGTGGAGCTTCTTGCCGTCCTTGTCGAGCCAGTGCTCCTTCGTGTTGTACCGGGCCTCGACGTTGACGGCGCGCGTGCTCCAGTTCTCGCGCTCACGCGGGACGTGCTCGCCGCGCTCGAGCAGCAGGATGCGCTTCCCGCTCGGGGCCAGCTTGCGCGCCAGGGTGCCGCCGCCGGCTCCCGTGCCGATGATGATGACGTCGTGATGGCGTTGCAGGGTCATTCCGGGCCTCCGGCCGGCTTCGATGCCCCCCTGCGGGCCGGGTTTCGCCCTTTCCCGGGCCAGGGCCGGGAGCCCGGGCCGCCGCTATAGTCGTGGGCCGATGAGCGCGTCGCGGGGAACGCCGGAGCACGGGGCCCAGGGGCCGGCGCCCACTCCGGCCGGCGAGGAGAGCGACGACGAGCTCCTGCGGCGCATGCTCGAGGGCACGGCGCGCGCGACGGGCGCCGAGTTCTTCCGGGCCCTGGTGCGCAACCTGGCCATGTCCGTGCGCGCCGCCTACGCCTTCGCGGCCGAGGTGACGCCGGACCGTCAGCACGTGCGCACGCTGGCGGTGTGGGGCCTCGGCCAGTTCCAGGCCGACGTCGAGTACCCGCTCGACGGCACGCCCTGCGAGGACGTGATCCGCGGCGAGCTGTGCCACCACCCGCACGGCGTCCAGGCCCGCTTCCCGCGCGACGCGATGCTGGTCGAGATGGGCGCCGAGAGCTACCTGGGCGTCCCGCTGCAGGACGACCAGGGCCAGGTGCTCGGCCACGTGGCCGTGCTCGACACGCGTCCGATGAGCGAGGAGCCGCGCCGGCTCTCGATCTTCCGCATCTTCGCGGCCCGCGCGGCGGCCGAGCTCGTGCGCCTGCGCACGCAGGCGGCCCTGGCCGAGTCCGAGCGGCGGCTGCGCGACCTGTTCGAGGAGGCTCCGATCGGCTACGTCTACGAGGACACCGAGACGCGCTTCGTCAGCGCCAACCGCGCGGCCCAGGAGATCCTCGGCCTGCGGCCGGAGGAGGTGCCCGGCACGGTCGGGATGACCCTCGTCGCCCCGACCGAGGAGAACCAGGCGCGCGTGCGCGCCTCGCTGGAGGCCGAGCGTGCGGGCCGCGAGCTGCCCTTCATCGAGCTCGAGCTACGCCGCCGGAGCGACGGCCGGTCCGTGTGGATCCAGCGCTTCTCGCGCCCCGAGCCCGACGGCAAGCACACTCGCACGGTGCTGGTGGACATCACCGCGCGTGTCCTGGCGGAGCGCGAGCGCGCGCGGCTCTCGCAGCAGAACGCCTACCTGCGCGAGGAGCTCAAGAGCGCCCACGACTTCGAGCAGATCGTCGGGAGTTCCCCCGGCCTGCGGGCGGCGCTCGACAAGGTGCGCCAGGTGGCGCCGACCGACTCGACCGTGCTGATCCTGGGCGAGACCGGCACGGGCAAGGAGCTGATCGCGCGCGGCCTGCACGCCGCCTCGCGGCGCAAGGATCGTCCGCTGATCAAGCTGAACTGCGCCGCGCTGCCGACCGGCCTGATCGAGAGCGAGCTGTTCGGGCACGAGAAGGGCGCCTTCACCGGGGCCCTCGAGAAGCGCGTCGGCCGCTTCGCCCTGGCGGACGGGGGCACGATCTTCCTCGACGAGATCGGCGACGTGCCGCCCGAGGTCCAGGTGCGGCTCCTGCGCGTCCTGCAGGAGCAGGAGTTCGAGCCCGTCGGCTCGGCCAAGACCGTCAAGGTGGACGTGCGCGTGATCGCTGCCACGAACCGCGACCTGGCCAAGGCCGTGGCCGCCGGCGACTTCCGCGCCGACCTCTACTACCGCCTGAACGTGTTCCCGATCACCGTCCCGCCGCTGCGCGAGCGCCGCGAGGACGTCCCGCTGCTCGCGCACTACTTCACGGCCCGCTACGCGGCCAGGATCGGCAAGCGCTTCGACGCCATCGCCGAGGAGACCCTGCTGCGCCTTGCCGAGTACTCCTGGCCGGGCAACATCCGCGAGCTCGAGAACGTGATCGAGCGCGCCGTGATCCTGGCGCCGGAGGGTCGGCTGGTCGTCGATCCGGGCATGCTGCGGGCCGAGGTGGCGCTCGCCGCCGGCGAGCGCGCTCCCGCCGCGCCCTCCACGGACCTCACCGCGGCGGAGAACGAGCGGGCGCACCTCCTGGCGGCCCTGGAGCGCTCCGGCTGGCGCATCGAGGGCGAGCGCGGCGCCGCAAAAGCCCTCGGGCTGCACCCGAACACGCTGCGCAGCCGCATGAAGCGCCTCGGCCTGCAGAGAGGCTGAGCAGGCACGCCGCGGCCGAAGGCCGCGGCGTCCTGCCAGGCTCCCTGGATCGTCCTGGCGCGCGCTCCTCGCGCGCCCTTTCCGATCGACCGGCGCTCCGCGGTGACGATCTCCGCCGACCGTCGCGCTGGCCGACCCACGAACCTCCCCCGGGCCCTCGTGGATTCCACGAGCGCTCGTGGGGTCCGCGCGACCCCTCGGGCGCCTCTCTCCGGACCCAACCCATGATTTGGCAACGTTTTGCGGCCTCTGGGCGCGCCCCGGTCACGGCCCTGGCCCACGCTTCGTTCTCCGGCGGGCATGCTCCGCATCACCCAGCCCCCGGCCTCCACCCCGCTCCTCGTGATCGAAGGCTCCCTGCTCGGCCGCTACGTGGACGAGCTGCGCGCCGCCTGCTCGGACGCGGCCCGCACCGGGCAGCCCCTCACGCTCGACCTCGACGGCCTCGCCTACCTCGACGCGCGCGCCATCGCGCTGCTCGAGGAGCTCGCCCAGGGCGGCGCGCGCCTCGTCGGCGGCTCGGCCTTCGTGCGCGAGGTCCTGCGCCGGATCCCGGCCGTGTCCGAGGGGGGCCTCGCGGGCACCGACGATGCCCTGCTCGCCGCGCTGCGCCGCGACGAGTCCGCGGCCCAGGAGGAGCTCGTGCGCCGCTTCGGGCCGCACCTCTTCGCCGTCGCGCGGCGCTTCCTCTCCGAGGCATCCGCGGTCGAGGCCCTGAAGGAAGCCTTCGAGCGCGCCTTCGTGGAGGCCAGGACCCTGCGTCCGGGCGCGGCCCTCGAGCCCTGGCTGCACCGGCGCGTCGTCGAGGCCGTGCTGCGCCGCCGGAAGGCGCCGCCGGCGGGGTCCACGCCCACCGGGCTCCTCCCGTGCTTCCACGCACACGGCGTGCGCACGCGCGACGAGGCGGACGAGTTCCTGGCGCTCGAGGGCCCGGGCGCCCACCTCGAGTCGCTGCAGCCGGAGGTCCAGGCCCTCGTGCGCGCCTGCGTGGACGAGCTGCCCGCGCCCGAGCGCACCGTGCTGCTCCTGTGCGACGTCGAGGGCTTTGGCCTCTCCGAGGCCGCACGCCTCCTGGCGAGCGACGAGGCCGCGACGCGCGCGTGCCTGCACCGGGCCCGGCAGGGCCTGCGGGCGCTGCTCGGACGCGCCCTGGCGGGCCACCGCTGCGCCGGTGCCGCCCGCCACGCCTGAGGCGCGGCGACCTGGATCGGCGACCTCCTGCGCTCGGCTCGGCTGGTTCATGAAGGCCTCGAGCGAGACGCCGCGGAAGGGGCCTGTCGCGGCGTCGGGGCCGAGGACTGCACGAATCAGCGGGCCCAGAGCCCGGGCGAGAAGCGGAAGGGCGCGCCAGGATCGCGCGCCAGGGACGGCAGGACGCCGCGGCCGAAGGCCGCTGCATTCCTGCCAGTGCCTCAGTCCGCCGTCCCCGCGCCCGCGAGCACGCGCTGCGTGCGCCGCTCGGACGCCAGGCCGTCGAGCAGGGTCGCGACGAGCGCCGTCCAGCCGGTCTGGTGGCTGGCGCCTACGCCGCGGCCGGTCTCGGCGTGGAAGTACTCGTGGAAGAGGACGAGCTCCTTCCAGTGGGGGTCCTGGTAGCGCGCGTCACCGCCGTGGCAGGGGCGCGCGCCGGTCGCGTCCGGCAGGAAGGGGCGCGCCAGGCGCGTGGCCAGCTCCTTCGCGACCTCGTGCAGGGTCAGGTGCCGGCCCGAGCCCGTCGGGCACTCGACCGTGAGGTCGTCGCCGTAGAAGTGGGCGTAGCGCTCGAGGGCCTCGATCAGCAGGAAGTTGATCGGGAACCAGATCGGGCCGCGCCAGTTCGAGTTGCCCCCGAAGAGCGCGCTGTTGCCCTCGGCGGGGGTGTAGTCGACGCGGTACTCGTGGCCCTCGAGGGTCAGCACGTAGGGCTCGGCCTCGTGCGCGCGCGAGAGCGAGCGGACGCCGAAGGGCGAGAGGAACTCGCGCTCGTCGAGCAGGTAGCGCAGCACGCGCTCCAGGCGCTCGCGCGAGGGGATCGAGAGCAGCTGGTGGTCGTGGCAGTTGCGGCACTCGAGGTAGCCGATGTGGCGCGCGAGGTCGGTGCGGTTGCGCAGGAACCACTCCATGCGCTTCTGGAAGCCCGGCAGGCGCGCGATCGTGTCGCGCTCGAGGATCTCGACCGCGATCAGCGGGATCAGCCCGACCAGCGAGCGCACGCGCAGCGGCAGGATCTCTGCGCCCATGTGCAGCTCGTCGTAGTAGAAGCCGTCCTGCTCGTCCCACAGGCCCGTGCCGCCGAGCGAGTTCATCGCGTCGACGATCGAGACGTAGTGCTCGAAGAACTTCGAGGCCAGGTCCTCGTAGGAGGGGTCGTGGCGTGCGAGCTCGAGCGCCATGGACAGCATCGTGCCGCAGTAGAAGGCCATCCAGGCCGTGCCGTCGGCCTGGTCGAGCGAGCCGCCGCCCGGCAGCGGCGCCGAGCGGTCGAACACGCCGATGTTGTCGAGCCCCAGGAACCCGCCGGCGAAGATGTGCTTGCCGCTCTTGTCCTTGCGGTTGACCCACCAGTTGAAGTTGAGCAGCAGCTTCTGGAAGACCTTCTTCAGGAACAGGACGTCGCGCTGACCCTGCTTGCCGGTCTTCTTGTAGACGCGCCAGGCGGCCCAGGCGTGCACCGGCGGGTTGACGTCCGAGAGCGCCCACTCGTAGGCCGGGATCTGGCCGTTCGGGTGCATGTACCACTCGCGCAGGAAGAGCTCGAGCTGCGCCTTCGCGAAGTCCGGATCGATGCGCGCCATCGGCAGCATGTGGAAGGCCAGGTCCCAGGCCGCGTACCAGGGGTACTCCCACTTGTCGGGCATCGAGAGCACGTCGCGGTTGTAGAGGTGCGGCCAGTCGGCGTTGCGGCCGTTCCGGCGCTGCGCGGGCGGGGCCGGCTGGGCCGGGTCGCCGTCGAGCCAGTGGGGCACGACGTAGTGGTAGAACTGCTTCGACCACAGCAGCCCCGCATAGGCCTGGCGCGCGACGAGGCGTTCGTCGGGCGTGAGCTCGGCGGGGATGCGCTCGGCGTAGAACTCCTCGGCCTCGGCCAGGCGCGCATCGAACGTGGCGTCGAAGGCGTGCCCGAAGGCGCTCTTCGGGCGCGTCGTGCCGGCTGTCAGGCGCAGGCGCAGCACCACGCTCGCGCCGGCCTCGAGGCGCAGGCGGAAGAGCGCGGCGGCCTTGGTGCCGCTGCGCGCGGGGTTCACCGCCTCGTGCTTGCCGGCCACGACGTGGTCGTGGAAGGCGTCCTTGGCGTGCGCGACGGCGCTGGGCACGTTCCACAGGCGCTGGAGATTGGTCTCGTTCTCGGTGAAGAGCAGCTCCGGGGCGTGCTCGGCGTCGTCGACCGCCAGCACGTAGGCGCCCAGCTCGTGGTGCTCGGCCACGATCTCGCTCGCCCCGCGCGCGCGCAGCGAGGGCTTCGGGCCGTGCTCCTCGCTCTCGCGGCCCCAGCTCCAGTGGTTGCGGAACCACAGCGTCGGCAGCACGCACAGCTCGGCCGCCTCGGGTCCGCGGTTGGAGAGCGTGAGGCGCACGAGCAGGTCCTCCGGCCCGGCCTTGGCGTACTCCGCCTGCACGTCGAAGTAGCGGCCCTCGTCGAAGGCGCCCGTGTCGGCCAGCTCGTACTCCGGATCGAGCTTGCCGCGCCGTCCGTTCTCCTGCACCAGGTCCTGGTAGGGGAACTCGCGCTGCGGGTACTTGTAGAGCGCCCGCGCGTAGGAGTAGGTCGGCGTCGCGTCGAGGTAGTAGTAGAGTTCCTTCACGTCCTCGCCGTGGTTCCCCTGCGGACCGGTGAGGCCGAAGAGGCGCTCCTTCAGGATCGGATCCTTGCCGTTCCACAGCGCCAGGGCGAAGCACATCCGGCACTGGCGGTCGGTGAAGCCGAGCAGCCCGTCCTCGCCCCAGCGGTAGGCCCGGCTGCGCGCGTGCTCGTGCGGGAAGTGGTCCCAGGCGGCGCCGTCGTGCGAGTAGTCCTCGCGCACCGTGCCCCACTGGCGCTCGGAGAGGTACGGGCCCCAGCGCTTCCAGTTCTGCGTGCGCGCGGCGTCCTCGGCCAGGCGCTTCCCCTCGGCGGTGGTCTTCGGGCTCATGGCGCGGTCAGGAGTTGGCGCCGCAGAAGATGCAGCGGTAGCGGTTGGCGTGGTGGAGCTTGGCGCAGTGCACGGGCGGGACCCTCCGCGCCCGAGTGTAGACGAAGGCGGCGAGGGCCATGCCCAGCAGCGGCGCGACGAGGTAGACCCAGAAGTCCATCCACTGTCCGGCCGCCAGGGCCGAGCCCAGGCTGCGCGCGGGATTGAGGCTCATGCCCGAGAGCGGGGCCTCGAAGGTGATGTACAGCGCGACCAGCGCGCCCGCGCAGAGGCCGGTCCAGCGCTCGAGGCGCGGGGTGCTCGACAGGCGCAGGACGACCGACATGAGCACGAAGGTGATCGCGATCTCGGCCGCGAAGGCCACCCAGGGTCCGTGCTCGCCGACCGTGACCACGAAGTTGACGCTGGGCGCGGCGAGGAGCGGCCCGTACAGGAGCGCCGCGACCCCCATGCCCGCCACGCCGCCGGCGAGCTGCGCCAGCACGTAGAGGAGCGCGTCCGGGCGCGTCACCTTGCCGAGGCGCAGGAAGGTCAGCGTCACCGCCGGGTTCATGTGCGCCCCCGAGCGCTTCCCGAGCGGCGAGTAGATCAGCGCCACGGCCGTCAACCCCATCGCGCAGCCCATGAGCGCACGCCGCGCGAGCGCGTCGTCGAGCGCGGCCCGCACGGGCGAGTCCGGGTGCTCGAGCAGCACCCCGAAGGTGCTCGCCGAGAGCATGAAGAGCGCCAGGAGGCAGCCCTCGATCAGCGCCTCGGGCCAGTGGTCACGCAGGGTCCGGTACACGGGGAGCGCGCGGGGCCAGGCCCCGGGCACCCGCCTTCGATGCCGCCCGCGCCCCGCCGTTTCGGCGCCGAGCCTGAGGTGGAATCAGAGGGCGCGCGAGGATCGCGCGCCAGGACGATCCAGAGAGCCTGGCGGGAATGCCGCCGCCTTCGGCCGCGGCATTCCTGCTCAGCCTCTCTGCCCGTCAGGGTCCGTAGGTGATCACCATCGTGTTCGAGCGCGCGATGCCGCCCGGCGCGGCCGGGTCGAGGAGCTCGACCACGTAGCGCCGCGTCTGGGCCCCGAAGTGCGCGCCGACGGTGTAGGGGAAGGTCCAGCTCCCCGCGCCGGCCACCCCGGCCGGTCCGCTCAGCACCAGCGGCACCTGGGCCAGGATCGGTTCGTTCGTCGGGTTGATCCAGCCGTGGCCGAGCGGGCCGCGCTCGCCGCCGCGCACCAGGGTGACGGTCAGGAGCCCCTGGGCGCCGCCGAGCCCGCCGCGCAGGCGCAGCTCGGCCGACTCCCCGACGCGGAACGGCCCCTCGGCGCCGAGGGTCGGTACCAGGCCGCCCGCGCCCGGCGTGCCGTTCTCCGCCTGCCGGCGCCATCCGCAGAGGGGCGGCGTGTGCGTCGCGTTGCGGATCAGCCGGTCGGTGACGAGGTCCTCGTCGCCGTCGCCGTCGACGTCACGCAGGAAGGCCGGGGCGGTGCCGACCTGGCCCTGCGGGAAGACGATCTGCGCGAAGGGAGCCTCCCAGCCCGAGCCGTCGGACTTGCGGCGCAGGACGATCACGCCGTTCCGCTCGCGCTCGGTCTGGGTGACCAGGAGGTCCATCCGGCCATCCGCGCCCAGGTCCGTGCTCCAGACGTGATGCGGGTAGCTCGAGGAGTAGGAGAGGGAGACCGAGGTCAACCACTCCCGCGTGAACAGCCCGGCGCCCTCGTTCCAGTGCACGTGGAGCAAGTTCGAATAGGCGAGCGCGAGGTCGAGGTCGCCGTCGGAGTCCAGGTCCGCCACGGCGAAGCGGCTACGGGTCGAGTCGATCCGCTGGAGCTGGACGGGCGCTGCGAACACGCCTCCTCCGAGGCCCTCGCTCCAGCCAGCGTGGAGGTAGTAGTCGGGCAAGGCTCCCACCAGATCGGGGATGCCGTCCCCCGAGAGGTCGCCGATCCACTGGACGACCTCGTCGGCCAGCTCGGGCCCGGCCGTGAACTGGCCCGCGCCGTCGTTCCACCAGACGAAGCTCGTGCTCGAAGCGGAGTGCAGCGTGATCAGGTCCACGTCGCCATCCCCGTCCACGTCGCCGGCCAGGCTCGCCTGGGGCTCGTTCGAGCCCGGACCGAGCAGGAAGTCGAGGCCGCTCGGCCCGCAGTCGCCCGCGTCCGCGAAGGCGCCGCCGCCGAGGTTCACGAGCAGGCGCTGGGCCAGGAAGGTCGAGCCGGCGCGCAGCTCGACGACCAGGTCCACGTCCCCATCGCCGTCGAAGTCGCCCGGCCAGCCCGGGCCGACGAGCTCCGTGCCCGGCGGCGCGGCGGGGAAGCTGGGGGTGAGCGGCGAGCACAGGCCCTCGCCGCGGTTGCGCTCGATCGTGCGCAGCCCGACGGTGAAGTCGGGGTCGGAGTCGCCGTCGATGTCCGCCGTGGAGCGCTGGCTCTGCAGGGCCCCGAGGGGCGGATGCAGGCTCTCCGCCAGCGAGCCGCGCGCGTACAGGACGCAGCGCCCCGAGACGATGTCCAGGTCGCCGTCGTGGTCGAGGTCGGCCACGCCCGCCAGGTGGTCGGAGCCCAGCCAGGGCGTCTCCAGCGCCGGCGCGAAGGCGCCGCTGCCGTCGTTGATGGACACACGCAGGATCGACGTGCTGATGTTCTGGGGGATCGAGGACCCGCCGCCGCCGCAGCAGACGCCATCGAGGTCGCCGTCCTGGTCCACGTCGATCAGGAACTCCGCCGGACCGCCCGTCACCGGCGGCTCGATCGACCACCCGGCAGCCCCCGTGCGGCGTGCGACGACGTAGCGCGACATGTCCCAGATCACGAGGTCCGCGTCGCCGTCCCCGTCCACATCGCCCTGGGCGGGCATGTGGCTGTCCAGGATGCCCTGCGTGAACGAGTGGGTCGCCACTGGGAGGCAGTCCTCGACCTCGATCATCTGGATCGTGTCGCCCCTCCAGGCCAGGAGATCGGGCGTCGCGTCGCCGTCCGCGTCGAGCTGCATCAGCCCGCCAACGGCGAGGGCGCCACCGAACGGGATCGTCTCGGAGCGGAGCTGGAGCCCCGTGCCCGGGACCTGTTCCAGCAGCCGCAGGGTGTCGCCCAGGCTGTAGGCCACGTCGGCCACGCCGTCGCCGGTGAAGTCGGTCAGGACCCCGTGGAGGCTCCGGTACTCCGCGAAGCCGGTCACGGTCACCGAGTACTCGCTGGCGAGCTCGGGATGCGCCAGCCCGCGCGAGCGCAGTGCCCGGATCGTGGCCTCGCCCCAGGTGGAGAAGACGACGCAGAGATCGGTGTTCCCGTCGGCGTCGAGGTGGCACGGGAGGACCCGCACGCTGTACGCCGAGTTCCCGGTGCCCTCGCGCACGACGACGATCACGCTCCAGACCTCGACGAACCTCCCCGTCCGGTCGTTGCGCCAGCCCTTGAGCCGGACCTGCGTGCGGGTGGCGTTCGCCCACCACCACGAAACGGCATCCATGAAGCCGTCCTGGTCGAGGTCGGCGAGGAACGCGTAGCGGTCGAAGGCCGACAGGGTCACCAGGGGCGCGTCGAAGGGCGCCGCGCTCTCCTGGGCGCGGGCCGGGGTGACGAGGACGGACAGGAGCAGGGCGGCGGGGATCGTCCAGCGCATCGTGGTCTCCAGGGGTCGACGGGCCGCGGCAGCGCGGCCAGGGGTGGCTGTGGAGGGATGCTCCGCGCGCTTCGCCCGTTGGATGGTCTCGACCCAAATCTCCTGGCCCGCTCCGCAGGGCCCCATGGCCCCGAGCCGTGCGACGAAGTCCAGGAAACCTGCCCTGGCCCCACGTGGGCCCGGCCTCGGCCCTCAGCGCCTCCCCGCCTCCTCCCCCAGCACGCGCTCCAGCACGGGATCGCGGCCGGCGGCGAAGTCGGCGAAGGTCGTGGGCACCTCCAGATCGGGTGCGAGCGTCGCCACGACCAGGTTCCAGTGGGCCGGGTACTGCGCCATGTGGCACTCCGGGAGGACCGTGCAGCCGCGCAGGAGGTCGTGGCGCTGCAGCGCGTAGCCGATCCCGAAGCCGCTCTCCGGGAGCGCGAAGGGCCCGCGCGCCTCGGCCCAGAACTCCGCCCGGTCACCGACCGGCTCGCCCACCACGAGGGT
This sequence comes from Planctomycetota bacterium, assembly GCA_036376275.1. GTDB lineage: Bacteria > Planctomycetota > UBA1135 > UBA1135 > JABFRZ01. The sequence continues at coordinate 75,821 of DASVAP010000258.1, forward strand.
GTTCTCCGGGTCCGAGGCCCTGGGGAAGTACGAGGTGTAGATCCCGGCCGAGAAGGTGCCGTTGCCGGTCAGCACGTAGACCCGTCCGCCGGGCTGCACGAAGGAGGGCAGCTCGAGGGCGAAGTCCGCCGTGGTCGTCAGGTCGCCGCCGCCGTTCTGGCGGTTGTCGAGCACGATCGAGCGCGGCTCGTCCTGCTGCAGGCGCTCCACGGTCCGGGCGGTGAAGTCGCGGATGCGCTGCCCGCCCGCGTCGCGGTTGCCGCGCAGCTGGACGTAGGCGAGCGCGCCGTCGGCCAGCAGAACGTAGCGGAAGGGCTCGTCCTCCTCCTGGAGCCAGAGGGGCGGCTCGACGTCGCTCGCGTGGAACGCCGCCCAGTCCGCGCCGCCCTCGATCGGCCGCGGGTTGAGGGCGCGCCAGGGCCGCGCACGGAAGGCGCGCGCGTCCGGGTCGGTCGCGAGCACGACCTCGCGCGGCTCGCCCCTCGCGTCCACGAGCGCGAGGCGCAGCCGATCCGGCCGCTCCGCCAGCCCGGCGGCGTGCATCAGCGCGGGCGAGAGGAGCAGCAGCGCCGCGCTGTAGTGACGGAAGTACTCGCGCGTGCCCCCGGCGAGGGCCGCGAGCCGGTCCTCGAGCTCGGCCAGCGTGCGGCCCTCCACGCCCTCGATGCGCGCCCCGAGGAGCGAGCGCTGCTCCGCGCGCGCACGCACGACGAAGAGGCCGTCGGAGAACCAGTAGGTGCGCAGCGGCACGAGCCCGAAGCGCTCGAAGATCGGCGTGTCGTCGACGTTCGAGTGCCCGTTGTCGGCCAGGGCGACGATCCGGCGCACCTCCAGGTAGAAGGCCGCGTCCGTCAGCTCCGTGCCGCGCTCCAGGTGCGCGGCGACCGCCGCGTGCGCCGCGGCCCGCGCCGCCTCCGTGAAGCTCTGCTCGAGCTCGATCCATTCCTCCAGGCGGCGCAGGTCCGCGGTGCGGGTCCGGGCGCCGTCGCCCGCGAAGAGGACCGGCGCGAGGGAGAGGAGCGTGAGGAACGGGAGCATCGACGACCTCCGGCTCGGGCGTCGGACCGGTGGGGAGGCCGTTCCCGAGTCCCTTCGAGGGTTTCGGTGCGCTGCGGCGCGCGCAAGGGGCGCGTGCGGAATGATGGAACCCGAACGCGGCCGCCGGGCGGCCCATTCTCAGCGCGGGTTGGCACCCGCAACCCAGGCGAGCGCGGTCGATCCCGCACAGGTCCTGAAGGGCCGACGGCATCCCGAAGGGTTGCGGGTGGCGTCCGGCTTCGCCGGACGCGGTGAGCGACCACCTCCCGCAGGATCGTTGCGATGCGCGACGACTCCTGGAGGTAGTCGCTCAGCGCTTCCTGGCCGCCTTGCGCGGCGCCGGCTCCGCGGCGGGCGCGCGCGCCAGCACGACGCGCTCGAGCCGCAGGAGCTCGCCCAGCGACCAGGCCTGGAACGGGCAGCCGCCGGGCGTGTGCGGGAAGTCGCCGTCGGCGACCTCGCTCACGTGGCCGAGCCCGGCCTGCGCGAGGTGCGCGTGGAGCGGCGCGAGGAAGCGCGCGCGCGCGCTCGCCCTGGCCTCGTCGCCGCTCCCCTGCACGCGTACCCAGGCCTCGACGAAGGGTCCGAGCAGCCAGGGCCAGACCGTGCCCTGGTGGTAGGCGCGGTCGCGCTCGAGCGGGCCGCCGGCGTAGCGTCCCTGGTAGCGCGCGTCCCAGCACGGCAACGTGCGCAGGCCGAGCGGGGTCCACAGCTCGCGCTCGAGCACCTCGACCACGCGCCGCGCGCGCTCCGGCGTGACCAGCACGCGCGCGAGGCCCCCCAGGGCCAGCACCTGGTTCGGGCGCAGGCTCGTGTCGGCCGTGCCGCGCACGTGGTCGCAGTCGACCACGTCGTTCAGGTAGCCGACGTTCTCGTTCCAGAAGCGCTGCTCGAAGGCCTCGCTGGCCTTCTCGACCAGGGTGCGGAAGCGCCGGTCGAAGCGCGCGCCGAAGGACAGCGCCTGGATCCACAGCGCCTGCACCTCGACCGGCTTGCCGATGCGCGGGGTCATGACCTCGTCCCCGACCTTGGCGTCCATCCAGGTGAGCTGCAGCCCGGGTACGCCGCAGGCGAGGAGCCCATCGGCGTCGGCGCGGATCCCGAAGCGCGTGCCGCTCGCGTAGCCCGCCAGGATCGCGAGCGCGGCGCCCTCCAGGACCTCGCGCTCGGCGCGCGACAGTCCCTTCGCGGCCGCCAGCGTCTCCTCGACCGCCACCACGAACCACAGCGACGCGTCGACCGAGTTGAACTCCGCCTCGCCCTCGTCGGGGAAGCGATTCGGCAGCATGCCGCGCGAGACGTGGTCGGCCCAGGCCGCCAGGATCTCGGCCGCCGCGGCGGCCTGTCCGCGCGCCAGCAGCAGGCCGCGCAGCGCCAGGAACGTGTCGCGGCCCCAGTCGGTGAACCACGGATAGCCGGCCACGAGCGAGCGCCCCTCGCCGCGGCGCACGAGGTAGGCCTCGGCGGCGCGGTCGAGCGGCTCGAGCGCGGCGCGACGGGTGCGCTCGCGCGCGAGGAGCTCGCCGGCGAGCTCGAGCGCCGGCGCGTCGCTCGGCGGCGCGGGCGTGTGGCCGGCGAGCTCCGCGGTCAAGATCAGGCACAGCTCGCCGCCGGCCAGGTCGTGCTCGAAGACGCCCGGCGCGGCCAGGTCCTCGAGGTGGTCGTAGCCGCGGGCGCGCTCCTCCTCGTAGAGGAAGTCCCGGTACCACAGCGGCTCGGAGCGGAAGAGCCCGTTCGAGTGCGCGTGCACCGCCGGGAAGGCCGGATCGGGGCGCCAGCGCACGCGCGCGCCGTCCAGCTCGCTGGCGAGGTCGAGGCGCGCGTCCGCACGCCGCAGGGCGTGGACGTCGCGCAGGGCGAGCAGCGGACGCACCGTCAGCCGCGCGCGCTCGGCCCGGCCCTCGAGCCGCCAGCGCAGGACGACCTGGGCCGAGTCGCGCGGCACGCACAGCTCGTGCACGACGCGCAGGTCCCCGTCGAGCTCGGGGTGGTCGACCTCGTAGGTCCAGCGCGGGAAGGGCTCGGCCTCGAAGGCGACCAGGCGTCCGGCCCCGTCCGGGTGCGTCACCGCGGGCGCGTAGCGGTGTGAGGTGAGCGCGCGCGGTCCCTGCCCGACGTCGATCCAGGCCTCGACCGCCGCCACCAGCATCACGCGTCCGGTCGGCGGCGTGCGCGCGGCGCACAGGAGCCCGTGGTAGCGGCGTGTGCGGATCCCGCTGGCGGTGCCCTGGGCGAAGCCGCCCAGGCCGTCGGCCTCGAGCCACTCGAGGGTCGGATCGTGCAGACGGTCGTCCTGGATCGGGGGAAGGGTCATGGGAGCGAGAGCCAGGATGGGGAGAAGGGGTCCGCCGGCCAAGGGCGCACCGCGCGTCCGGTCCGGCATCCACCCGCCTGGGATGCCGCGCGGCGGGCGTCCGTGTCGCCCCGCCCGGATTCCGGTTGCGCCCTGAAACGCTTGCCCCCGGGGCGCATCGGAGCAGAATCGGAGCTTGCAGCATGGTCGTATCGCAGCGGATCGCCCCTCACCGGATCGCAAGGCAGGGTCGGGCTCTCTTCCCGGGCCCCCGGCTCACCGGCTCGTGAACTGCACCGAGTTCCAGGCCGGCCTGCACGGCTACTTCCACGGTCCCTGCTCCGACGAGCGGCGCGCCGAGCTCGACGGCCACGCGGCCGGCTGCGGGCCCTGCGGCGACCTCATGAGCCTGTGCCGGGAGATCTCGTGCCAGGAGTTCGTCGAGTTCCTGGACCGCTACGTCGCCGAGGAGCTCGAGCCCGAGCGCCGCGCCGTCTTCGAGCGCCACCTCTCGATCTGCTCCGACTGCACCTCCTACCTCGACTCCTACCGCAAGACGATGCGGCTCTCGGTCCAGGCCCTGCGCGAGGTCAGCTTCCCGGCCGACGTCCCGGCCGAGCTCCTGCAGGCCATCCTGGCGGCGCGCAGGCGCGGCTGAACCTCCGCGCGGGGCGCTGCGGCCTGCCGTAGACTCCCGCGCGATGGCCCTGCGCGTGCGCGAGCGGGATTCCGGCCTGCCGGCCCTGGCCGGCGAGGCGCACCTCGTCCCGCCCGATCCGGCCGAGCTGTGCGCGCTCGTCGCGGCGCACCTGGCCCGGCCCGACGCACCGGCGATCGAGTCGGCGAGCTGGGACTACGCGCGCTGGAAGCCGGGCGTCTCGATCGCGGCGGTCTACACCGTGCGCTTCGCCGACGGGACCTGCGAGCCGGTGGTCGCCAAGCGCTACGCCGACGGCAAGGAGCGCACGCTCACCTTCCGCCCGCGCAACGAGGAGCACCTGGAGGCCCTGTGCGAGCGTCTGAGGCCGCGCGCGCTGCTGCCCGAGCATTCGCTCGCCCTGTGGGTGCCGCCGGCCGACCGCGTGCTGCGCGGGCTGCCGGTGCTGCTCGATCGCAAGAAGCTCGGCAACCTCGTGACGCGCTCCGCCATCGTCCCGCCGGGCACGGTCAAGCGCCGCAAGACCGAGTACACGCTCCTGCGCTACAAGCCCGAGCGCCGCGCCGTCTACCGCCTCGACCTGCGCCTGCGTGGCGAGGGCAAGCCGAAGCTGGCCCTCGCGGCGCGCGCCCTGGCCCCGGCCGAGGCGGCGCGCGTGGTCGCCGCGCGCACGGCCTTCGAGGCGGCGGGCGGCAAGGAGCTCGCCCCGCCGCTCGCGGCCACGAACCTGCGCCAGGGGTTCCTGCTCGAGCCCTGGCTCGCGCTCGAGACCTTCGGCGGCGGCGACTTCGGCCACGCGCACGCCGCCGGCGAGGAGCTGGCGCGCCTGCACGCCCTCGCGCCGCCGCCCGCGCTCCGCCCGCTGCCGCTGGGCCTGCCGGACGACCTCGACGCGCTCTTCGCCGTCGACGCCACCCTCGCGCGGCTCCCGCGCGCCGCCCCACACCCCGTTCCGCGCGCGCGCGTCTTCTGCCACGGCGACTTCCACCCCGACCAGGTCGCGCGCAGGCAGGACGGCCCCTGGATCCTGATGGACCTCGACTGCCTCGCCGCGGGAGACCCGGCCGCCGACCTCGCCAACTGGATCGCCGACTGGATCGTCGAGCACGAGCGCGTCGACCTCGCCGCCGCCTCGGACGAGCTCCTCGCCGGCTACCGCTCCGCCGGCGGCGCCCTACCCGACCCGGCCCACCTGCACGCGCACGTCGCCGCCGAGCTCGTCCACCGCTCCGGCTCGGCCCTGCGGCGGCTGGAACGCGGCGCGATCGCGATCGCACGCTTCGCCCTGGAGGCTGCGCGAAGGGTCGAGGCGGGGTCCGGCGCGAGGTAGGCACCCCGCCCGTGCTCGCGCGAGGGCTTGCGGGGCACGGATCCGAGGGCCAGGAGCCTGTCCCGGAATCCGCGCACCGGATCACCGGGCGGGCTCGCGCCCGCCCGGAGAACCGGTGCGGTCACGCTGACGGCGGAATCCGTAGCCGATCTGACGATCGGCTAGGGCAGCTCGCCCTTCAGCACCTGCGGCAGCACGTGCGCGATCGAGATCACGTCGGCCCCGCTCTTGAACTCCTTCCAGCCCTCCTCGGCGCGGGCGGGGTCGAAGAGCTCGGTCCAGAAGCCGCCCTGCTTGAAGGCCTCCTTGAGCAGCGGCTTGCCGACGTCCTTCCAGTAGTACTTGTAGTGGAAGCGGCGGAAGCGCGCGGTCTGGCGCCAGCGGGGGAGCTCGGCGCCCTCCTCGCCCTCCTCGCGCGGGATCTCGACCGGCGGGATCAGGCCGGAGACGAGGTGCTCCTCGGTGGCCTGGTCGGTGTAGGGGAAGGCGGCCCACTCGGGCGCGAGCAGGCCGGTGATGTGGCGGTGCATCGGCTTCGAGACGAGCTCCTCCTCGGGCATGCCGTAGCAGGCGCGGATGAAGTGCGGCGTCAGGAACGGCGTCACGACCAGGCCCGTCTGGCCGGAGACGGTGGCCGAGCCCCAGCGGCGCGTGTACTCGTGCAGGAAGAAGAAGTGCAGCGGGCCGCGGCCGGTGAGCCCGTGGTCGAGCGCGGCGCGGTAGGAGCGGCGCAGGAGCTCGCGCACGCCCTCGCGCAGGTCGGCGCGCAGGATCGGCGGGGAATCGGCCTCCAGGTCGGCCAGGAGGAGCTCCTCGTAGCGCGACGGCGGATGGTCCTGGGCGTGGATCTTCTTCGCGAAGTCGGCCTTGCCGATGCCGGCGTGCTGGCCCATCACGTTGACCACGCCGCCGTCGAGGCGCTCCTTGCCCTCGCGCGAGAGGAAGCTCTTGTGCTTCAGGGTCGTGAAGTTGCCCGCCTGCCACAGCAGCGCCTTGGCGAGGCTCGTGCGCAGGCCCTCGGCCGAGTCGGGCGGCACGCCGCCCTCGGTCTTGATCCGGTGCGGCAGGCCGGCCATGCGCGCCAGCGCAGCCGAGATGAGCACGTCGAAGTGCGTCTCCTGGCCGCGCACGCGCAGCTCGAAGTCGGCGCCGAGGTGGCGCAGGCAGGCTGCGACGCAGCGGCTGTCCCAGCCGCCCGAGAGGCCGACGGTGGGCTTCTCCCACAGCTCCATCGCGTCGGACAGGTGGTCGAGCAGTGCCTGGCGCCCGGCCTCCAGGCACTCCTCGCGCGAGCGCGGGGCGGGCGCGACCCACTCGCCGAGCGGGTCGAAGCGGTTGCGCAGCACGCGCTCGGGCTGCACGCGGAGCTCGGTCCCCCCGGTCAGGAGCCGCGCGCCCTCGTAGCCGCTCGTGTGCTGCGGGAACCAGTGCGTCGTGAAGCGCGCGGCCCACTCGAGCGCGACGGGCTTCAGCACCACCCCGAGCGCCCGCAAGGCGCACAGGCGGTTCGTCAGGGCCCAGCGGTGCTCGTCCTCGTACTCGTACAGCGGCGCCTGGCCGAGGCCGTCGTTCTGCACGCGCACCTCGCCGCTCCCCTTCTCGGCCCAGATCAGGGCCGCGGGCGGGATCAGCTCGCGCAGGTAGGGCTCGCGGGCGCGCTCCAGCTCGCGCGTCAGGGCGAGGAGCGCGTTCCCGTCGGCGGGGAACGCTCCGTGGGCGCGCAGGAGGCGCCGCGCGTTGAGCGGATAGTCCGGCGCGAAGGCCCAGCGCCGTCCGTCCTCCTCGAGGAAGGGCGCGCGGAAGCCCTTGACCGGGTGCTCGAGCCAGGCGAGGTGCGTCGGGCCCTCGCTGCGCGTCGTGCGCGCGGCCTCCGGCGCGAGGATCGGGTCGAAGAGCCGCGCCAGCTCGTCCACGACGGGACCGGGCTCGGGGCCGCGCGCGGGGCCCTTCGCGCGCCAGAGCAGGAAGATCTTCATGGCAGCAGGGGAGGGGGAGTCTGCGCTCGTCTATCGGTTCGCGCGAGGCCCGGGGCCGCCGCGCTCCCGCGCGCCTGCTGGACGCGGGGGCTGGAGCCCGCCCGGAAGGAGGCCGGGCTGGAGCCCGGCGCGCCGGAGGTGCCCGGTGGACGGGAAGCAGGCGCCAGGCCAACCTGAGCCCCCATGATCCGAGCGAGCGAGGTCGTGCAGCTCTTCCGTCGCGCCGGGTTCGAGCTCTTCACGGGCGTGCCCTGCTCCTACCTGACGCCCCTGATCGACACGGTGATCGCTTCGCGCGACATCCGCTACGTCGGCGCGACCAACGAGGGCCAGGCGGTCGCGGTCGCGGCCGGGGCGCGCATCGGCGGGAAGGGTGCCGTGGTGCTGTTCCAGAACTCGGGCCTCGGCAACGCCGTCAACCCGCTGACCTCGCTGACGCACCCTTTCCGGCTGCCGGTCCTGGTGATCACGACCTGGCGCGGCGAGCCGGGGGGCGAGCACGACGAGCCGCAGCACGAGGTCATGGGCGAGATCACGCCGCGCCTGCTCGAGCTGATGAAGATTCCCTGGGAGCTCCTGCCGCGGGACGCGGCCGGGCTGGAGGCCGCGCTCGGCCGCGCGACGGCCCACATGCGCGCGCAGCGCCTGCCCTACGCCTTCATCGTGCAGAAGGGCGCGGTCGAGGCCGGCGAGACGGGCCAGCACCGCACCAGCGAGCGCCAGGTCTCCGGCGCGCTGCGCGGTGGCTTCGGGAGCGCGCGCCTCGCGCCCGACCGGGCCCTGGCGGCCGTCGTTGCGGGTCTCGGCGGATCCGACGTCGCCGTGGCGACCACCGGCTTCACCGGCCGCGCCCTGTACGCCCTCGGCGACCGGCCGAACCAGCTCTACTTCGTGGGCTCGATGGGCTGCGTCTCGAGCTTCGGTCTGGGCCTGGCGCTGGCGCAGCCGCGGCGGCGCGTGGTCGTGCTGGACGGCGACGGCGCGATGCTGATGCACCTCGGCGCGAGCGCGACCATCGGCCACGAGGCCCCGCCGAACCTGGTGCACGTGCTGCTCGACAACGGTGTGCACGACTCGACCGGCGCCCAGGCGACCGTGGCCCCGGCCGTGGACCTGGCGCTCGTCGCGCACGCCTGCGGCTACCCCGACGTGCGCCGGATCGCCGGCGAGGACGAGCTGCGCGAGGCGCTGCGCGACGCGAGCCCTGGCCCGCGCTTCCTGCACGTGCGCACCGAGCCGCGCGCGAGCCGCAAGCTGCCGCGGCCGAAGGAGACGCCGGCCGAGGTGGCCGAGCGGTTCGCGCAGTGGATGCGAGGGCATCCGTGAGCCGAGGGTAGGGGGAAGGGAGCAGCCAGGCTGGAGCGCGGCGGTCCCGGGGCCAGGCCGGCGCCTGGCGGCCGAGGGGATCATCGGGCGGCGACCAGGGGAGCGGCGGGCAGCTCGCCGGCCAGCACGCGCGGCAGCAGGTGCGCGACGGAGAGCGCGTCGGCCGTGGAGCCGGACTGGGCCCAGGCGCTGCGCGCGGCGCTCGGCTCGAAGACCTCGGTCCAGAAGCCGCCCTGCTCGAAGGCCTCCTGCAGGAGCGGCTGGCCGACGTCCTTCCAGTAGAACTTGTAGTGGTACTTGCGGTGGTGGCGCACGCTGCGCCAGCGCGGCGTGTCGGCCGGCTCGGCGGGCTCGGGCTTGCGCTCGACGCGCGGCAGGCGGCCGCTGGCGAAGTCCGCCTCGCTCACCTGGTCGGCGTAGGGCACGGCGGCCCAGTCCGGCGCGTGCAGCGCGGTCACGTGGCGGTGCAGCGGCTTGGTCGGCAGCTCCTCGGGCGGCAGCGCGCAGCAGGCGCGGATCACGTCGGGGTTCAGGAAGGGCGACACGACCAGCCCGGTCTGCGAGGCGACCGTGGCCGAGCCCCAGCGGCGCGTGAACTCGGAGAGGTAGAAGAAGAGCAGCGGGCGGAGCCCGTCGAGCCCGTGGACGTCGGCGGCGCGGTAGGAGGCGCGGATCAGCTCGCGCGCGCTCCCGGCACGCGCGGCGCGCAGGCATCCCGGCGCGTCGGCGAAGAGCCCGTCGAGCAGGCGCTCCTCGTGCCCGTCCGCGTGCTTCGTCGCCTCGGTCTTGGTCACGAAGTCGGCCTTGCCGACGCCGGCGTGCTGGCCCATCACGTTGACCACGCCGCCGTCGAGGCCGTCCTTGCCGTCCTTGGCCAGGAAGTTCTTGTGCTTCTTCGTGGCGAAGGAACCGCCTTGCCACAGGAGCGCCCGCGCGATGCTCGCGCGCAGGCCCTCGACGTTCCCGGGCGGGATCCCGCCCTCGCTCTTGATGCGGTGGGGGAGCCCGGCGATGCGCGCCAGCTCGGCCGAGAGGATCACGTCGAAGTGCGTCTCCTGCCCGCGCACGCGCAGCTCGAAGTCGGCCCCGAGGTGGCGCAGGCAGGCTGCGACCGCGCGGCTGTCCCAGCCGCCGGAGAGGCCCACGCTCGGCCGCTCCCACAGCTCGATCGCGTCGGAGAGGTGATCCAGCAGCCCCTGCCGCCCGAGCTCGAGCGCATCGGCGCGCGTGCGCGGCGCGGGCCGCACCCACTCGCCCAGCGCGTCGAAGCGCCGCCGCGTCACGCCCGCCGCGTCGATCCGGAGCTGCGTGCCGCCCGCCAGCGCGCGCACGTTCTCGTAGCCCGTGCGGTCGAGCGGGAACCAGTTCGTGACGAAGCGCGCGGCCCACTCGTCCGCCACGGGGCGGAGCTCCAGGTCGAGGGCGCGCAGCGCCATCGCGCGGTTCGTGAGGGCCCAGGTGTGGCCGTCATCGTGCTCGAGGAGCTGGGCCTGGCCCAGGCCGTCGTTCTGCACGCGCACGCTGCCGTCGGCCGCGCTCCACACGAGCGCCGCGGGCGGGATCAGCTCGCGCACGAGGGGCTCCGGATCGCCCTCCAGCTCGCGCCCGAGGGCCAGCAGGGCCCGGCCGTCCGCCGGCAGTGCTCCGCGGGTCCGCAGGAGGCGCCGCGCGTTGAGCGGATAGTCCGGCGCGAAGGCGAAGCGCGCGCCGGCTTCCTCGTGGAACGGCGCGCGGAAGCCCCGGATCGGGAGCTCGAGCCAGACGAGGTGCACGCCGCCCGCGGAGCGCACGTGCAGCGCCGGCGGGGTCGTGAAGAGGGGCGTGAAGAGCCGCTGGAGGGCGGCGCCGACGGCCGCGGGCGGCCGCGCGGCCTCCGGACGGGCCGGGCGCCAGAGGAGGAAGATGCGCATGGGCTGGACGAGCGCTGGATGGGCGCGGAGCGCGCGGGGGGGCAAGCGGCACGCCAGCCTCGCGCCCCGCGCCGACCCGCCGGCCGCGGGGTGGCGCGCGCGGCCCGGAGGGGGGCTGGGGCGGGGTTTCCCACGGCCCCCGGGCCGCGGCCCGGTCGGCGCGGGCCACCCCGTCCGAATCGATCGAAGGTGCATTCCGTCCCGAAGCCTGGACGTTCTCTTCCAGGGAATGGATTCCGCTGGATACATCCGGTGTAGAACGGTCGTCCTTGGCGCCCTTCGGCCTCGTAACGGCCTCCGGCATGGAGTTTGGCCTCCGCCGGGGCTCTCGCTCTCCGCGTCCACCCCCTCGATCGAGCACCCTTGAAGAAATCCGTCCTCCTGCTCGGCGCCCTGCCCGCCGCCGCCGCGATCTACTTCTTCCTGCCCCGGACCGAGGCGGCCTCGCGTTACCTCATCACCGGCTCCAGCACGGTCGCCCCGATCCTCCAGCAGGTGGCGGCGGTGCTCGAGGAACGCGATCCCGGCCTGCGCATCGAGGTCGAGACCGGCGGCTCGGGGCGCGGCATCAAGGACGCCCAGGGCAAGCTCTCCGACGCCGGGATGTCGTCGCGCGAGCTCTCGGCGGACGAGGCCCGGGGCATCCACCCCGTCCCGATCGCCCACGACGGCATCGCCCTGATCGTGCATGCCTCCAACCCCGTGACCGAGCTCACGACCGAGCAGGTGACGGGCATCTACCTCGGGACGATCACCGACTGGAGCGACCTGGGCGGCGCGCCCGGGAAGATCACCGTGATCAACAAGGCCGAGGGACGCTCGACCCTGGAGGGCTTCCTGGCGCACTTCAAGCTCAAGGCGAGCGACGTCGAGGCGGACGTGATCGTCGGCGACAACGCCCAGGGCGTGCGCCTGGTGGCCGGCGACCAGCGCGCGATCGGCTACGTCAGCATCGGCGAGGCCCAGCGCTCGGCCGAGACCGGTACGCCGATCAAGCTCGTGCGCTACGGCGGGGTCCAGCCGAGCATCGCCACCGTGGCCGACGGCAGCTATCCCATCCGCCGCACGCTGTTCCTGCTCTTCCCGGCGGAGCCCGACGCGATCGGCCAGCGCATCCTCGACCTGCTGGCCGCCGACGAGGGCCGCGGGATCCTGGAGGGGCTCAACTTCGTGCCGCTCGGCACGCGGAAGGCGGCCGCGCCCCAGTGAGCGCTGCGAGCGCGATCGGAGCAGGCCGCGAGTCCACCGGTCCGCGCGTGCGCGAGTTCGCGCCGGGCTGGGCGGCGGCGGCGCTCCTCGGCGTCGCGGCGGCGCTGCTCGCGCCGGGCCTCCTGCTCTTCCTGCTGTTCGAGGGCTTCGCGTTCCTGACGGGCCCCTCGGCCGCGACGCTGCTGGCGCGCGAGTGGCACCCGATTGAGGGCGTGTTCGGCCTGCTGCCGCTCGTGGCGGGCACGCTGGCGACCTCGCTGCTCGCGCTGCTCCTGGCCTTCCCGATCAGCCTCGGCACGGCGCTGCACGCGCGCTTCTTCGCCGGGAAGCGCGTGCGCGACCTGCTGGAGGCCGTGCTGGGCGTCCTGGGCGGGATGCCCTCGGTCGTCCTGGGCCTGTTCGGCACCTTCTGGATCCTGCCGCACCTCGGACCGTCGCTGGGTTCCGGCGTGGTCGTGCTGGCGCTGATGATCACGCCGACGCTGGCGCTGCTCTCGCTCGGCGCGCTGCGCCAGGTGCCCGAGGAGCTCCTGATCGACGGAGCGCGCCTCGGGCTCCGCCGCGAGCAGGTCATCCTGCGCCTCGCGCTCGTCCGCGCGCGTCCGGGCATCCTGGCGGCGGCCGCGCTGGCGCTGTCACGCGCCCTGGGCGAGGCCCTGGCGGTCGAGATGGTGTGCGGGAACGTGCCGAACCTGCCCACGGGGCTGACGGTGCCGGTGCGCACGCTGACGACGACGCTGGTGCAGGAGTTCGAGTACGCGCGCGAGACGCACGCCCAGGGCCTGCACCTCGTGGCCCTGACGGTCGTGCTGCTGGCCACGCTGGCCTGCGGCCTCGGGCAGAAGCTCGCGCGGCGCGGAGGGACGGCGTGAGACTCGCGAGCCAGCTCGCCAGCGGGATCCTGATCGCCTTCGTGGCCCTGCTGACGCTCGATCTCTTCGTGCGCGGCGCGCCGGAGTGGTCGGCGGGCTACCTCTTCGCGCCGGTGCGCGAGGGCGGTACGGACGGCGGCATCGGGCCGATCGTCTTCTCGACCCTCTTCGTGACCTTCCTGGCCACGGCCATCGCCCTGCCCTTCGCGCTGGGGGCGGCGATCCTCTCGAACGAGATCCTGATGCACTCGCCGCGCCTCGCGGGCGCGATCCTGCGCTCCTTCGAGACCCTGGCGAGCGCGCCCTCGGTCGCGCTCGGCCTGGTGGGCTGGACGCTCTTCGGGCGCATCTTCGGCCTGGGCTTCTCGCTGCTGTCCGGCGGCCTGACGCTGGCGATCATGCTGGTCCCGATCCTGGCGGTCGCCTTCCACGCGGGCCTGGCGGCCGTGCCGCGCGCGCTGCGCGCGCAGTCGCAGGCCCTCGGGGTCAGCCGCTGGACGACGCTCGTGCGCCTCGTGATCCCGGCCGCCTGGCCGGCCCTGTTCGCGGGCCTCGTGCTAGCCTTGGGGCGAGCCACGGCCGAGACGGCCGTGCTCATGCTCACCTCCGGCATCTCGACGCGCATGCCCCAGGACGCGTTCGATCCGGGCGCGACCCTGGCCGTCCACGTCTACCAGCTCGCGCGCAACGTGCCGGGCGGCGAGCCCCGTGCCTACGCAGCCGCCTGCGCGCTCCTCGTCATCAACGTCGCCGTGCACCTCTCGCTCGCCCGCCTGCGCAAGGAACCCGCCTGATGCTGCGCTTCAAGAACCTCCTCGTCCGCGGCTGCGGCGTGACGATCCTGCGCGACTTCGACCTCGAGCTGCCGGCGCGCGGCACGGCCGTGCTGCTGGGCCCCTCCGGCTGCGGCAAGACGACCCTGATGCGCAGCGTGATCCGCGAGGACGAGGACGACCCGGACCTCGACGTCCAGGGCACGATCGAGCTCAACGGCGCCGACCTGCGCGCCGCCGCGATGTCGCGCACGACCGTGCGCCAGAAGATCGGCCTGATCCCGCAGCGTCCGGTGGCCTTCCCCGGGACGACGCTCGAGAACGTGACCTTCGCCCTGCGCCACACGACACGCCTCCCGAAGGCCGAGATCGAGCGCCGCGCGCGCGCCGCCCTGGAGGAGGTCGGGCTGGAGGAGGGCGTGTGGGAGCGCGAGGCCGAGTGTCTCTCCGGCGGCCAGCTCAAGCGCCTGGCGCTGGCGCGCACGGTGGCGCTCGACCCGGACGTGCTCCTGATGGACGAGCCCTCGAACGGGCTCGACCCGCTGGCCGTCGTGCGCCTCGAGCGCCTGATCACGCGCCTGGCGGAGCACCGCCTCGTCGTGGTCGTGACCCACGACCTCTACATGGCGCGCCGCATCGCCGACGAGGTGCACTTCCTGTGGCCCTTCGCCGACGGCTGTCGCGTGGTCGAGTCGGGCGCGCCGGAGAAGGTGCTCGAGGTGCCCGCGCGCCCCGAGACGCGCCTCTTCGTGCAGGCGGCCTGGAACGGTGCCGCGGCCCTGTACGAGGTCGAGGAGGGCCTCGAGGACTGCGAGGCCGAGGAGTGCATGCCGCGTCGCTTGACCCTCCTGCAGGACGAACCCAGCGAGACTCCCTGACCCGACGATGTCCACCCCGACGATGTCCACGACCACCAAGAAGCCCAAGGCCCCCCCGCGCCCCGTCGAGACGCTCAAGAAGCAGAGCCCCGAGCCCTTCGTGGCCCGCATCCCGGGCTCGAAGTCCTACACGAACCGGGCCCTGGTCCTGGCGGCGATGCGCACGGGCACGACGCAGGTGACCGGTGGCCTGGACTGCGAGGACACCCAACGCCTGGCGGCGGCCCTCGCGAGCTTCGAGGGCCTGAGCGTGACCCAGACCGAGGACGGCTTCCGGGTCGAGCGCACGCAGGACGTGCTCGGCGCGCCCGCGCGCGAGCTGCACATGGGCGCAGCCGGGACGCCCGCGCGCTTCATGCTGGCCTTCGCCGGCTCGGCGCGCGGCGCCACGGTCGTCACCGGCACGCCGCGCCTGTGCGAGCGGCCGATGGGGGACATCCTGGCGACGCTGCGCGCGATCGGCATCCGCTGCGAGTGCCTGGGCAAGGAAGGCTGCCTCCCCGTGCGCGTGCACGGCGGCACGCCGACGAGCCGCACCTGGCGCATCGCGGGCGGCGTGTCGTCGCAGTTCACCAGCTCGCTGCTGCTCTACGCCTCGCAGCAGCCGAAGGGCGAGCCGGTGCGGCTCCAGATCGAGGGCCACCAGGTCTCGCGCCCCTACGTCGAGATGACGCGCGCGATGATGAAGGAGTGCGGCATCACGACCGCGCGCGAGGGCGAGAGCGTGATCGTCGTGACGCCCGGCGCGCCCAAGGTGGCGACGATCCCGGTCGAGGTCGACGCCAGCGGCATGTCCTACTTCCTGGCCGCCGCGGCCGTGACCGGCACGACGGTCGAGATCCCCGGGATCGGCGCGGGCTCGGCCCAGGGCGACGTGGGCCTGGCCAAGGCCTTCGAGCGCATGGGCTGCACGCTCGAGCTCGGCGCGCGCTCGATCCGCATCACCGGCGGGGCCCTGAAGGGCATCGACATCGACATGGAGACCATGCCGGACGTGGTCCTGACGCTGGCGGTCGTGGCCGCGCGCGCGAAGGGCACGACGCGCATCACGAACATCGCCAACCTGCGCGTGAAGGAGTGCGATCGCATCCACGCGGCCGCCGCCGAGCTCGGGCGCCTGGGCGTGAAGGTCGAGGAGGGCGAGGACTTCCTCGTCATCCACCCGAGCGGCACGCTCACCCCGGCCGAGATCCACACCTACGACGATCACCGCGTGGCGATGGCCTTCGGCATCCTCGGCCTCGTGCAGCCGGACATCACGATCGAGGACCCGGACTGCGTGGCCAAGTCGTTCCCGGGCTTCTGGCAGGAGCTGGTGCGCTTCACGCGCCACCACAACGGAGGCTTCTGAGCGCCGTGGACCGGCGCGCGCTCCTGCTGGTGCTCGACGGCTGCGGCTGGCGCGCGGACCCGCGCGGCAACGCCGTGACCGCGCGCACGCTGCCGACGATCTTCCGCAGCATCGACGAGCACGGCGTGGCGGTGCTGGAGGCCTCGGGCGAGGCGGTCGGGCTCGAGCGCGGGCAGGTCGGGAACAGCGAGGCCGGGCACCTGACGATCGGCGCGGGGCGCGTGATCCCCTCGATGACGCGGCGCCTGCTGGAAGCGCACACGAGCGGTGCCTGGGCGCGCGACCCGGCCTGGGGGGCGCTGCGCGCGGCCGGCGTGCTGCACCTCGTCGGGCTCGTCTCCGACGCGGGCGTCCACGGCCTGGCGCGCAGCCTGTGGCACGCGGCCGCGGCGGCGGCCCAGGCCGGCGTGCGCGAGATCCACGTCCACCCGGTGCTCGACGGGGTCGATTCCCTGGCCGGGACGGCCCCGCGCCTCTTGGCGGAGCTGCGCGACGAGCTCGCGCGCGTCCCGGGCGTGCGCCTCGGCGTCGTCCAGGGCCGCAAGCGCTTCTGCGACCGCAGCGGCGACCCGGCCGTCTCGCGCCCGTGCTTCGACGCGCTCACGGGCGCCGCCGAGCTGCCGGAGTTCCGCGACGAGCTCCTCGCCGCCCACCTCGCCTCCGGTGGCGAGGCCAGCTTCCCCCCGCACCTCGTCGCCGGTGGTCGGGCCATGCGCCCGGGCGAGCCCGTGCTGCACACCAGCCACCGCGCCGACCGGGCGCGCCAGATCGCGCTCCTGCTCGCGGAGACCCAGCCGCTCTTCGCCCTGGTGGAGATGGGCAAGGGCGTGCCGGTCCAGCACGTCTTCTTCCCGACCAGGCCCCTCGAGCGCGGCCTCTTCTCCGAGCTGAAGCGCCACGGCCTCGCCTCGCTGCGCATCGCCGAGAAGTGCAAGTTCCCGCACGTGACCTTCTTCCTGAACGGCTTCGACGCCGCCGCCGAGGGCCGCGGGATCTGCCTCGACTCGATCCCCGAGGCCGAGATCCCGGCGAAACCCGAGATGTCCGCCGCCGCCGTCACGGACGAGATCGTCGCGGCCCTGGCCGACCCCGCGCAGCGCGCCGTGATCGCCAACCTCGCCAACCTCGACCAGGTCGGCCACCTCGGCAACGTCCCGCTGGCCGAGCGCGCCGCGGCCGAGATCGACCACTGCTACACGCGCATCGCCGCGGCCGCGCGGCGCCACGGCTGGACGCTGCTCCTGACCAGCGACCACGGCAACGCCGACACCCTGACCGGCGCCGACGGCGGCCCCTTCGGCTCCCACAGCCACAGCCCGGTGCCGCTGGTCGTCACGCCGGCCCCCGGCCTCACGGCGCGCTGGGAACGGCGCGCGGGCTCGCTGGCCGGCGTGGCGGCGACGATGCTCGGCGCCCTCGGGCTCGAGCGTCCGGAGTGGATGGAGCCGGCCCTGGCGAGCTTCGAGTAGGGCTCAGGCCTGGATCACCAGGCCGCGCACCTCCGGACGGGTGCAGACCACGCCCTTGACCGCCGAGAGGGCGCGGTAGTGGACGAGGCGCGCGGCGCTGGGGTCGCGGTGCTCGAGCACGAAGCCGATCGTGCGCCAGGCCAGGCCGAAGCCCTGGCGCAGGACGAAGGCGACCTGCTGGCTGCGCGGGAGCTGGGCCAGGGCGTGGCGCACGAGGCCGGCGTTCTCGGTGGTGACGATCAGGACCTCGTCGTCCTCGACGTGCGGCTCGTCCTCCGGCTCGGGGCGCTTCTCGGCCCGCGCGCGGCGGTCGCGCAGCGAGCGGCGCACGTGGTTGCGCGCGATGGTCGCGAACCAGTAGCGGAAGCCGATGTAGTTCGTCGCCCGTAGGCGCCCGATCTCGCGCATGGCGGCGATCAGGGCGTCGGAGAAGACGTCGTCGGCCTGCATGCAGAGGTGCGCGCGCGCCGAGCGCCCCAGCACGGTCGAGGCGATCCCGCGCAGGTCCTCGCTGGCCGCCTCCACCAGCCGTCCGAGTGCCTGCACGTCGCCGCCGCGCGCGGCGCCGAGCCACTGATCCCAGTCGGATCGAAGCGTCATCTGACCCCCCCGGCCGATCCTCCGATCGGCGCTCCACCGCTGCTGCGGACGCCGCAGGTTCGCCGCCCGAGACGCGCTCGCGCGCCGCTCCTCCGCCGCAGTCCCGGAGAGGAAAGCCTGCGCTCCCGGAATCCGTCAAGGGGGCCGAGGGCGGTTCTCGCGCCGCGCGCTCAGCGGATCATGCCGGGAATCTCCGGGTTTCCTCGTACAGGGGGACGGAGCGAGCCTCGGCGCGCGCCCCGCGCGGGGGCGGCCGCCGGCATCCCCGCGCCGGCTCACTCCGCACTCTGGAAGGCGAGGATCTCCGTCGTCCAGCCCTCGCGCTGGCGCTTCGCGAAGGAGGCGGCGAGGTGCGGGGTCGCCTTGTGGGCTTCGAGGTGCGCCGGGCTCTCCCACACCTCGAGGCGCATGAACTCGTGGGGGTTGGCGCTCGACTGGTAGAGGTCGTACTGCAGGCACCCCGCCTCGGCCCGGGTGGGGGCGGAGAGCGAGAGGAGGTGCGCCTTCAGGTCCGCCTCCTGGCCCGGCAGGCCGTGGATCAGCGTGACGGCGGTGAGCGCGTGGCGCGAGGCGGAGGGCCGGCGGGCCGCCGCGTCGACGGCCACGGGCGCGACCAGGCCGGAGCCGGGGCTCGCCGCGGGCGTCCTGAGCTCGATCAGGATGCCGTGCGCGTCGGCCGCGCCGACGTTGCGCGAGGCGTGCGCGGTGGGTTCGCTGAAGCCGACCTCGCCGGCCTTCGCCTGGCGCAGGCGCTTCGTGCCGTCCGGGAGCGTGAACTCGATCGTCACGTCGGTCAGGAACACGGCCACGTGGCGCGGATGGTCGTGGGTCGTCTCGGTCGCGCCCTTCGCCAGCTTGAAGTCGAGCACGCGCACGTGCTCGTTCTCGACCAGGAGGCGGTAGTTGTCGGGGTAGAGGAGCAGCGGATCGCGGTGGGCGTCCTGGACGGGGAGGGCGGCGAGGAGGAGGGCGGCGAGGAGCATGGGGAAGAAGGAGAAGGGCCAGGCTGGAGCCTGGCGGTCCCAGGGGAGTCAGGCGAGCTTGCAGCCGACGAGCGGGAGCTCGACGCGGCGCAGGTAGGCGACGACGGCGCCGCACAGGAAGACGACAAGGGCCAGCACGAACAGCAGCCCGCCGTCCTGCTGCACCTCGAGGCCGAGGAAGAGGAGGTGGGCCAGGATCGCGCCGGCCATCACGCCCATCGCCAGCGCTCCGCCGAGGGCCGCCGTGCGCGGGTACAGCAGCAGCGCGGCGGCGACGAGCTCGACCACGCCCGAGGCGATGCGGCCCCAGGGCTCGACGCCGAGCGTCGTGAAGATGAAGCGCGACTCCTCGGCGCCCGTGAACTTGAAGAACAGCGTCTGCAGCAGGATCGCGGCGGCGGCGAGCTGGCAGAGCCAGGAGAGGAGCGTGACGGCCTTGGAGGGCGGGTTCATGGCAGCGGGGAGGGCGTTGCAGGGCTGCGCCGGTCCGGCGCGCCTCCTCCGATGCCCCTCGCGCGCGCCGGTTACGCCCACCCTGGCCGCGAAACCCGGCGCGCCGTGCGGCATCGAAGTCCGCGCCGAGGGGAGGACACACGGCCCGCTCGGCCTCCTTCCAACCCCACCCATCCATCCAATGTCCTCGTTCTTCCACTCCGCGGCGCTCGGCGCCGCGCTCGTACTCGGGGCGGCCACCGCGGCCCAGGGCGGTCACGGCGCCCACGCCACGGTCAAGAGCCCGGTCTTCCACGGCGCCAAGGTCAACGCCGGCACCGTCACCTGCGCGCACGACGCCCAGGGCCTGGTGCTGACCCTCTCCGACGACTTCGTCGTGCCCGACACGCCCGCGCCGCACTGGCAGGTCGTGGACTCGCGCGGCAACGCGTACCTGCTGAATCGCCTGATGATCAAGGGCGACAAGCTCAACCGCACGATCCACGTCCCGAGCCACGTCGCCGACGTGGCCCGCGTGCAGATCTGGTGCGCCTTCGCCGAGGTGCTGCTGGGCGAGACCGACCTCGTCTGCACGCACGCGACCGAGGCCGGGATGCAGTTCGGCCACACCTCCTCGGCGTTCGCCGGCTCCAAGGCGAACAAGGGCACCGTGGCCCACGTGCTCGAGGACGGCAAGTCGGTGCTGGTGCTCTCGGACGACTTCGTCGTGCCGGACACGCCCGCGCCGCACTGGCAGCTCGTCGACTCGAAGGGCAACGTCTACCTGCTCAACCGGCTCGTCATCAAGGGCGACAAGCTCAACAAGACGCTGGCGATCCCGGCCTTCGTGCCCGACGTGGCCAAGGTGCAGGTCTGGTGCGCCTTCGCGGAGACGGTGCTCGGCGAGGCCTCCTTCACGAAGGCGGTGCGCTGATGAAGATCCTCTCGAAGCTCGGCACCCTCGCGGCCGTGGCGCTCTTCGCGCCGCTCGCCGCGGCCCAGGTGACGACCAAGAAGGTGCTGACCCTCGACGGCGCCAAGGCCGTCGTGGCCGCGGCCGAGCAGTTCGCCAAGGACAAGGGCTGCGGCGGCGCGATCGCGATCGTCGACGACGGCGGGAACCTGCTGCTCCTGCACCGCCTCGACGGGACCTTCGCGATGGGCTCCAGCGTCTCGACCGGCAAGGCGCGCACGGCGGCGCTCTTCAAGAAGCCCACCAGCTTCTTCGAGGAGGTCGTGGTGCAGAAGGGGCGCGTCTCGATGACGGCCCTGCCCGACTTCACCCCGCTCAAGGGCGGCGTGCCGCTGATCGTCGGCGGCGACATCGTCGGCGCGGTCGGGGTCTCGGGCGCGATGAGCGCCGACCAGGACGAGGAGATGGCGCTCTTCGCCGCCAAGGCCCTGGAGACGCCGACGAAGGCACCCAAGACGACCTACATCCAGAAGGAGGCGGTCCACGCCGCCTTCCAGCAGAACGGCACGCTGTTCGAGTCGCAGGGCTTCAAGGTCAACGCCAGCCGCCGCGACGGACCGGGCGAGGCCGAGGTCCACGAGAAGGACACCGACGTCTTCTACGTCACCAAGGGCACGGCCACCTTCGTCAGCGGCGGCAAGCTCGTCGACGCGAAGCCCGTCCAGGCCGGCGAGGTGCGCGGCGCGCGCCTCGAGGGCGGCGAGAGCCGCCAGCTCGTCGCCGGCGACGTGGTCGTCGTCCCGGCCGGCACGCCGCACTGGTTCCAGAGCGTGTCCGGCCCCTTCGAGTACTACGTGGTCAAGACCACTCTCTGATTCCGCAACCTTCCGACTCTTCCCTCGCGGCCCCGTCTCGATCCCTCCCTCGAGCGGGGCCGCACCTCTCACCCGCCCCGATCATGCTCTCCACCCTCGCCCTCGTCCCGCTCCTCCTCGCCGTCCAGGCGCCGGCGCCCTCCACGCCGCCGCACGTCGCCGACGCGATCGTCGACCTCCGCACGAGCGCCGGCGCCGCGCTGGTCGGCGGCACCTGGCGCGTGGCCCAGGCCCAGGTGATCGAGGTCGAGCACCGCGATCCCGGGCCCGACCGCAAGGCCTCGGGGGCGCCGAACCGGACCAGGGACCTGGCCCTGAAGGCCGGCGCGCGCGACCTCGACGACTCGGGCTGGGAGACGGTCGCGCCCGAGGCGCTCGAGGAACGGCGCGCGACCGGGCGGCTCTCCTTCCAGTGGTACCGCCTGCGCCTGACGATCCCCGAGCGCGTCGGGAGCCTCGCCACCACCGGCACGACGGTCGTGTTCGAGATCGTGGTCGACGACTACGCCGAGGTCTGGGTCGACGGCGAGCTGCCGCAGGTGCTCGGCACGCGCGGCGGGCAGCTCGCGGCCGGCTGGAACGCGCCGAACCGCGTCGTGGTCGGGCGCGACGTGCGCCCGGGCCAGCAGATCCAGCTGGCGGTCTTCGCCGCCAACGCGCCGCTCTCCGAGCCGCCCGCGAACTTCATCTGGGTGCGCTCGGCCACGCTCGACTTCTTCCGGCCCGGACGCCTGGACACGGCCGAGCCCGTCGCGCTCGAGGTCGAGCGAGTCGACCCGGCCCTCGACGCGATCCTGGGGCCCGCGCCGAGGCTCGAGCGCGTCGCCAAGGGCTTCAGCTTCACCGAGGGACCGGTGTGGGTGAGCGACGCCCGGGCCGGCGGGTACCTGCTCTTCAGCGACCCGAACGAGAACGTCATCCACCGCTTCGCGCCCGGGCTCGTGGACGGCGCGCTCTCCGTCTACCGCACGAAGAGCGGCTACACGGGCGTCGACGTGGCCGAGTACGGCCAGCCGGGCTCGAACGGGCTCGCGCTCGACGCCGAGGGGCGCCTCCTGATCTGCGAGCACGGCAACCGCCGCGTCACGCGCCTGGAGAAGAACGGCACGCTCACGGTGCTGGCCGACCGCTACCCCGCTGGTCCCGGAGGCAAGCGCCTCAACTCGCCCAACGACCTCGTCGTGCGCTCCGACGGCGCGCTGTACTTCACCGACCCGCCCTTCGGCCTGCCGCAGTTCCACGCCGACCCGCGGCGCGAGCTGGACGTCACGGGCGTCTTCTGCCTCGTCGGTGGCGAGCTGAAGCTCGTCGGCACGGAGCTCAGCGGCCCGAACGGGGTCGCCTTCTCGCCGGACGAGCGCCACCTCTACGTCACCAACTGGGACGAGCGGAAGAAGGTCGTCATGCGCTACGAGTCGCTGGCGGACGGCACGCTGGCGAACGGCCGCGTCTTCTTCGACATGACCGCGGCGCCAGGCGCCGAGGCGCTCGACGGCGTGAAGGTCGACCGCGCCGGCAACCTGTTCGTCTCCGGTCCGGGCGGGACCTGGGTGATCGACGCGAACGGCAAGCACCTCGGCACGCTGGTCGGTCCGGAGCTGGCGGCGAACTTCGCCTGGGGCCCGGACGAGCGCACGCTCTTCTGGACCGCGCGCAGCGGGCTCTACCGGCTCACGCTGGCCGGCACGGCCGTGACGCTCGGGAGGAAGCCGTGAGCGCCGTCGCGCTGCTGCTCGCGCTGGCCCAGGCGAGCGACGTCGTGCCCACGATCGAGCGCCTCGACCCGCGCCTCGACGCGCTCGTCCCGCCCGGGGCGACGCTCGAGAAGGTCGCCGGCGGCCTCCAGTGGGCCGAGGGCCCGCTGTGGAGCGCGCCGACCGGCGAGCTCTTCCTCTCCGACGTCGAGGCCAACCGGCTGCTGGCCTGGAGCGAGGCCGGCGGGCTGCGCACGGTGCTGGAGCACAGCGGCTACACCGGTTCGGCACCCTTCACCGGGCGCGAGCCCGGCTCGAACGGCCTGGCCTTCGACCCGGAGGGTCGCCTGGTCTTCTGCCAGCACGGCGAGCGCCGCATCAGCCGCCTCGAGCCCGACGGGACGCGCACGGTGGTCGTCGATCGATACCAGGGGCAACGCCTCAACTCGCCCAACGACCTCGTCTACTCGCGCGCCGGCGACCTCTACTTCACCGACCCGCCCTTCGGCCTGCCGCAGACCCACGCGGACCCGGCCAAGGAGCTGCCCCACAGCGGGGTCTACCGCCTGAGCCGCGCGGGCGAGCTGACGCTGCTCACCGCCGAGCTCGAGGGTCCGAACGGCATCGGCCTCGCGCCGGACGAGCGGACGCTGTACGTCGCGAACAACAGCCGCTCGCGTCCGCTGTGGATGGCCTATCCGCTGCGCTCCGACGGCGCCCTCGGCCCCGGCCGCGTCCTGTTCGACGCCAGCCCCTTCACCGCGACGCGCAAGGGCTTCCCCGACGGCCTGAAGGTCGCCCCGAGCGGTCACCTCTTCGCCGCCGGCCCGGAGGGCATCTACGTGCTCACGCCCGATGGCGAGCACCTCGGCACGCTCTTCCTCGGACGGCTCACGGCCAACTGCGCCTTCGACGCGAGCGGCCGGACGCTCTTCATCGCGGCCGACGCGGACATCTACCGTCTGCGGCTTCGCTAGGAGGTACGGGGTCCGGTGATGGACCCCGTACTTCAGGGATCCCTGCCGAGCAACCGGCGGGCCTCGTCCGCCCGGTCCGAGCCCTCCAGGAAGGCCGCCAGCTCGCGGCGCGCGCCGCGCGCCTCGGAGCTGTCGGCGCCCAGGTCTCGCTCGAGGGCGGCGAGCTTGCGCCGCCGCACCGCCTCCTCCTGCTCTGGCCGCTCCATGGCGGCGTAGATCGCGGCCAGGTTGTTGAGCGAGCCGCACGAGTCGGGGTGGGAGTCGCCCAGGAAGCGTTCGCGCTCGGAGAGGACGTCCAGCTCCAGCTCGAGCGCCTCGTCGAGGCGCCCCGCCTGCTGGTACAGGACGGACAGGTTGTGGCGCGTCGTCAGGACGATGTCGCGCGCCTGGCCGCCGAGTCGCCCGTGGAGCTCGAGCGACTCCAGGTACAGCGCCTCGGCCTCGTCCAGCCGTCCCAGCTCGTAGAGGTTCTCCGCCAGGAGCGAGAGCAGGAGCGCGCGATCGAAGAGGCCTCCCTCGACGGTCTCGAGGCCCGCCAGGACCTCCTCGAGCACGGCCACCGCACCCTCGAAGTCGCGCGAGTCGGACAGCGTGGTCGCGTAGATCTTGAGCGCGCGGCTGGTCATCAGGTTGTCGTCGCCGAAGAGCGAGCGCAGGCCCTCGTAGCCCTGGCGCGCGTGCTCGCGGGCCGCCGCCGGGTCCGTCCTCCCGAGCTCGTCGGCCAGCGCGATGCGCGCCATCAGCGTGCGCCAGTGACGCTCGCCGTACCCGGCCCGCAGCCCGGCCAGCGCGCGCTCGAAGGCCGCGACGGCCTCCTCGCCGCGGCCCTGGTACGAGTAGACCGTCGCCAGGCCGTAGTCGAGCGCGGCCACCTCGGGGTGGTCCTCGCCGTGCTGGGCCACGCGCGTCGCGCGGGCCTCCTGGAAGAGCGCCTCGGCCTCGTCGTAGGCCCCCCGCGCGGTGCAGGAGTTCGCCAGGTTGTTGAGCGCGTCCGTGTAGAGCGGGTGGTCGGTCCCCAGGTGCCGCGCGCGCAGCTCCAGCACCTGTCGCTGCATCGCCTCGGCCCGCGCGACGTCGCCGCTCTCGAGGTTCACGTTCGCCAGGCGCTCGAGCGTGTCGGCGTACTCGGCGCTGTCCTCGCCCGAGACCTGGGCCACCAGCGTCAGGGCCTCCTCCAGGATCGGACGCGAGCGCTCGTAGCGCTGCAACCAGTTGTTGATCTGTCCGAAGACGTTCAGGAGGCGTGCGCGGATCGCCGGGCGGTCGAGGAACTGGCCCTGGACGCGCTCGATGCCGCGGTCGAGCATGTCGAGCGCCGTCACCTGGTGCGTGTCGCCGTGCTCGGGGCTGGCGTGCTCGAAGAGCGTCACCAGGTAGTCGATCACGGCCTCGGCCGTGTCCGCCTCGGTGGCGGCGCGCTTCGTCTCCACCCGGGCGCGCTGCTCGGCCTCCAGGGCGCGATCGAGGTTCGCCTGGGCCGCCGTCAGGGCCGTCTCCAGGGCCTCGCCGCGCTCCACGGCGGCCGCGCGCTGCTCCTCCTTCTCGAAGTAGAGCACCGTGCTCGTGACCGCGCCGGCCAGCAGCACCAGGAACACCGCAGCGACTCCGCCCACGAGGGGGCGGTTGCGGCGCGCGAACTTGCGCAGCTGGTAGGCGCGGCTGGTGGGCCGCGCCAGGATCGGCTCGTTGGCCAGGTGACGCCGCAGGTCGGCCGCCAGCTCCGCGGCCGTGGCGTAGCGACGCTCCTTCTCCTTGGCCAGCGCCTTGTGGACGATGGTCTCGATCTCGCCCCGCAGGCGCCGGTCGAGCGCACCGAGGTGCGTCGGCTCGTCGTTGACGATCGTTTGGATCGCGGCCGGCAGGGCCGTCGAGGCGACGTCGAGCGGGCGCCGCCCGGCGACGAGCTCGTAGGCGATGACCCCCAGGGCGTAGACGTCCACGCGCCGGTCGATCTGAGTGGGGTCGGCGCGCACCTGCTCGGGACTCATGTAGGCGAGCGTCCCCAGGATCTCGCCCACGCCCGTCCGGCGCGTGGTCGCCTCCAGGTCCGAGTTCGTGATGCGCGCCACACCGAAGTCGAGCACCTTGGGCTGCCCGACGGCGTCGACCAGGATGTTGCTCGGCTTCAGGTCGCGGTGGATGACGCCCTTCTCGTGCGCGTGGTGCACGGCATCGCACACGCGCGCGACGAGCTCGAGGCGCTCCGGCACGGAGAGGCGCTGGCGCTGGACGTGCTCGTCCAGGCGCTCGCCGCGCACGAGCTCCATCGCCAGGTAGGGCTGCGGTCCGAAGCCCGCGTCGGCCACACCGGTCGCGTGCACGGCCGCGATGCCCGGGTGGCTCAGCCAGGCCAGGGCCTGGCCCTCCTGCTCGAAGCGCCGGCGCTCCTCGATGCTGGCGAAGGGCGAGCGGATCAGCTTGAGCGCCACCGGCCGGCGCGGGTGCTGCTGCTCGGCCTCGTAGACGATCCCGGCGCCGCCCGAGCCGAGCACACCCAGGATGCGGAACTCGCCGATCGTCTCCGGCATGCGTCCGCCGACCTGGGTGCCGAGCAGCGCCGCCGCGGCGGGTTGTTCCAGGCGCCGATCGCCGGCCCGGGCCTCCTGCAGGAGCTCGCGCACCTCGCGCCGGAGCTCGTCGTCCGCGCCGCACTCGTGCGCGAGGTAGGCCTCCAGCTCGGCGCCCTCGCGCTCGCCCGCCGCCAGGAACACCCGGCGCGCGGCCTGGAAGCGCGCCTGGCCCTCAGCGGCCATGCTCCCTCATCCAGCGCTCGAGCCAGGCGCGCGCGAAGGCCCACTCACGCCCGGCGCTGCGCTCGGAGACGCCCAGCACCTCGGCCACCTCGGCCATCGGCAGCCCGGCGAAGAAGCGCAGCTCCACCAGGCGCGCGAGCTCCGGGGCGTGGGCCTGCAGCGCCTCCAGGGCGCGGTCGAGCTCGAGCAGGTCGAGCTCCTCGACGTCGCTCCCGGCCAGCTCGGCGTCCAGCTCGACACGCTTCCACCCGCCGCCGCGCTTGACGCGCTTCTTCCCGCGTGCGTGGTCGATCAGGGTGCGCCGCATCGCCTGCGCCGCGATCGCCAGGAAGTGCTGGCGGTCCTTCACGCTCGCGGAGCTCCCGCCCGGATCGACGAGCTCGAGGTAGGCCTCGTGCACCAGGGCCGTCGGCTGCAGGGTGTGGTCGGCGCGCTCCGCGGCCAGGCAGCGGTCGGCGATGCGCCGCAGCTCCGCGTAGACCAGCTCGAAGAGGCGCTGGCCCTGGGCCGTGTCGCCGCGGGCGAGCGCGTGCAGGGCCAGGGTCGCTTCCCCGCGGCGACCGGGACTCCCAGGCCCGTCCTGGGCCGGCTCCTGCATCGGCCCCATGGTCGGTCCAGGGTAGCCGCCGGGCATGGGCGGCGGTGCGTCATCGCCCCGGAAGCGACGGCCCGGGACCACGACGGCCAGGAATCGGCAGGAATCCTGGCAGGCGTCTGGACCCGGGTGCGCCACGGCTGGGGAATCCGCTCCGCCGACCTCGGATCCCGCCTCCGACCATGAGCACCGTCCTCCCCGTCACGACCCACCCGTCCGCCCGCTCGAGCGCGCACGTCCCGTCCCCGACCCGGCCCGTGGCCTCGCTCGCCAGCCGCGTGGCGAGCCTGACCTACGGGTCCATCGCCTACGTCCTGTTCCTCGGCACGTTCCTGTACGCGATCGGCTTCGTCATGGGCCTGGTCGTGCCCAAGACCGTCGGCGACGGCGCGCGCGTCCCGCTGGTCGAGGCCCTGCTGGTCAACGGTGGTCTGCTGGCCCTGTTCGCCGTGCAGCACACGATCATGGCGCGCCGGGCCTTCAAGCGCCGCTGGACGCGCATCGTCCCGGTCCAGATCGAGCGCGCGACCTTCGTGCTCGTGACCTGCGCGATCCTGATCGCGACCTTCGTGCAGTGGCGCTTCCTGCCGGGAACGCTGTGGGAGGTCAGGGGCCCGGCCGCGTGGTTCCTGCACGGCGTCTCGTTCCTGGGCTGGGGCATCGTGCTCTACAGCTCGTTCCTGATCGATCACTTCGAGCTGTTCGGCCTGCGCCAGGTCGTGCGCCACTTCCTGGGCAGGGAGCCGGCCGCGCCGGCCTTCCGCGAGCGCTCGCTGTACCGCCGCGTGCGCCACCCGCTGATGCTCGGGTTCCTGCTGGCCTTCTGGGCCACGCCCGTCATGACGATGGGGCACCTCTTCTTCGCCGCCATGTGCACCGGCTACATCCTGGTGGGCATCCAGGTCGAGGAGCGCACCCTGGTGGCCGAGCACGGCGACGCCTACCGCGACTACCAGCGCCGCGTGCCGATGCTGCTGCCGCTCGGCAAGCGCGCGTCGTAGCGCGCATTCGCGCGGATCCCCGGGCCGGGGTGGCGCTCGCTGCGCCGCCCCGGCCCGCTCAGCGTCCGGCGCCCAGGCCCAGGCGTTCCAGCTCGCGCTCGAGCCCGGCCAGGTCCCAGAGCTGCACGTGGTTCGTGCCGCAGGCGGCGCCGAGGAGCGTGCCGTCGGCCGAGAAGGCGATGCGGAAGTGGGCCTCGAGCTGGGGCGGCTCGAGCGTGAGGATCGTCGCGAAGCTGCGCGCGTCGACCACGCGCACGACCTCGTTCGAGAGCCCGAAGGCGAGCCGGGTGCCGTCCGGGGAGAAGGTCAGCGCGCCCGGCGCGTTGCCGAAGGCGCGCAGGCGCTCGAAGGCGTGGAGGCGCGCGCCGCTGGCGACGTCCCACAGCTCGACGCGCTCGCTGGTGGCCGTGGCCAGCGTCGCACCATCCGGCGCGAGGGCCACGGCCACGTTGGCCTGCTCCGGCAGGAAGCGGCGCGGTGCGAGGCCCTCGCGCGGGCTCCACAGGAGCACGCCCGCGCCGCGCCAGTTGCCGACCGCGATGCGCTGGCCCGTGGCGTCGAGCGCGACGTACTCCATGTTGCCTGGCCCGGCGAGGTACCCGAGCCGCTCGCCCTCCAGCGGATCGAGCAGCAGCACCGAGTGCGCCCCCTGGGCCGCCAGCGTGCGCCCGTCGTCCGAGATCGCCAGGCTCCACAGCGGCTCGGTGTGGAGCGGCACGGGCGCGCCGCGCGGCTCGAGCTCGGTGCGCCACAGTCCGTTCGGTCCCGCCGTGACCAGCGCGCGCCCCCCGTCGACGAAGGCGAGTCCGGCCGTGTCGCGCGCGTCGAGCCGCTCCGGCAGCTCGTCGCGCCGCGCCCACAGGTAGACGCCATCCGGCCCGCCCGTGGCGAGGCGCCCGTCCGGCGCGAAGGCCAGCGCGCGCGGCGACTTGCCGGCGTGGGCCGACAGCAGGCGCAGGAAGTCGCCGTGCTGGACCCGCCAGGTGCTCCAGGAGCTCGCGTCGGTCAGGGCGAAGCGCTCGCCGTCGGCCGTGAAGCCCAGCGCGCGGGCCGAGACGCGTCGCAGCTCGCGCCCGGTGGTGAGGTCCCACAGGCGCGTCGTCTCGTCCCAGGCGTGCGAGGAGAGCAGCGGGGCCCGTGGGCTGGCGAAGAGCTCGACGACCTCGGCCGCGTGCCCCTGGAGCACGGCGCGCGGCGCGCTCGCCCCGAGGGCGTGGAGGTAGATGCGCGCATCCGCGCAGGCGACCGCCAGCTCGCGCCCGTCGGCGGTCCAGCTCAGGTCGTAGGGCTCGGCATCCAGCGCGACGCGCTGCCGGAGCGCGCCGGTCGCGGCCTCGCGCAGCTCCAGGCACGGCTCGTCGCCGCCCGTCGCCAGCGCGAGGAGCTCGCCCGCACCGTCGAAGGCGAGCGTGTTCGCGTGCCCCTCGAGCTGCGCGCGCCAGCGCTCGCCCTCCCACCCGAGCGTCCGCAGGAACAGCCGGCCCTCCTGGTCGCCGTAGGCCAGGCGTTCCTCGTCCGGGGCGAAGGCCGCCGCGCGGAAGGAGAGCGCCACCGGCACCCACGCGACCTCGGAGCGCGCGGCCACGTCCCAGACCCGGAAGGAATCCGCGCTGGACGGCGTGCCGCTCAGGTGGTGCTTCGAGAGCAGCCAGCGGCCGCCCGGTGACCAGGTGATCCAGGTCACGTCCGCGACCGGGTTCAGGACGGCCAGCTCGCGTCCGTCCTGCGCGTCCAGGAGGCGCAGCCCGTGCGCGTCGCCCACGGCCAGGCGCTCGCCGCGTGGATCGGCCACCGGCACCGCCTGCGCCTCGAGCCCCGCCGGACGCGGGACCGTGCGCTCGAGCACGAGGTCGGTCAGCGCCAGGCAGGCGACGGCCTCGTCGCGCAGGTCCTGCCCGGGACGGATCGCCGCCGCGCGACCCAGCCGCTCCAGCGCCGCCGTGCGCGCCCCGAGCGCGCCCGAGAGCCGCGTCGCGCGGGCCTCGCCCAGCAGCGCCTCGCGCAGGCGTGCCCCGAGGGCGAGACTGGCCCAGATCGAGACGCCCGCCAGCAGCACCAGGAGGCCGGCCGTCAGGCCGATCAGGCTGGAGGCCAGCGGCGAGCGCTGCGCGAAGAGCAGCGCCCGTCCCCAGACGCCCGTGCGCCGCGCCGCGATCGGCTCGTGGGCCAGCCAGCGCTCCAGGTCCTCGGCGAAGGCGTCGGCCGAGGCGTAGCGGCGCGCCGGGTCCTTGCGCAGGGCGACGAGCGCGATCGTCTCGAGGTCGCGCGGCACCTCCGGGCACAGCGCGCGCGGCGCCGCCGGCGCCTCGTGACGCACGCGGCGCAGCACCTCGGTCACCGAGTCGCCCCCGAAGGCCGGGCGCGCCGTCAGGAGCTCGTACAGGAGGCACCCGAGGGCCCACACGTCGGTCGCCACCGTCAGCTCACCGCCCTCGGCCTGCTCGGGGGCCATGTAGGCCGGCGTCCCGGCCAGGGTCTGCGTGCGCGTCGTGCTCTCGCCCTCCAGGCGCAGGGCGATGCCGAAGTCGGCCACGTGCGCCCTTCCGGCGTCGTCGAGCAGCACGTTGGAGGGCTTCAGGTCGCGGTGCAAGAGGCCGCGCTGGTGCGCGTGGTGCACGGCGCGCGCCACGTCGATCATCAGGCGCGCGGCGCGGGGCGGGGCCCAGGGGCGCGCCAGCTGCGCGGCCAGCGTGCCGCCCTCCAGCCACTTCATGCTGAAGAAGGGATGCCCCTCGTGCTCGCCGACCTCGTGCACCGGCACGATGTGCGGATGGTCGAGGCGCGCGATCGCCTCGGCCTCGGCCCGCAGGCGCGCCAGCTCGCGCGCCCCCGCCAGGCGTCCGCCGCGCAGCACCTTGAGCGCGACGATGCGCCCGAGCGAGGCCTGCCGCGCGCGCCACACGGAGCCCGAGGCACCCGCGCCGACCTCCTCCAGCAGCTCGTAGTCGCCGAGCCACGGTGCGGGCCGGCTCAGGCGCTCGAGCGTGGCGCCCAGTGCTTGCGGCGCCTCTTCCAGCTCCTCGGCCTCCGCCGCCGCGTGGGCCGCGAGCAACCCGCGCACGGCCTCGGCCAGCGCAGGATCCTCGCGCGCGAGGTCGGCGAGGAACGCCGCGCGCTCTCCCTCGGCCAGCTCCAGGGCCCGCAGGAAGGCCTCCTTGACGCGCGCGTCGGGCGGAGCGCTCACGGGGGCGAGTGTAGCGGCGCGGACACAGCCGTGGCTCGGCCGGACCCGGCGGGGAGCGTCCTATGATGGCCGTGTGCGGCGCGTCGTCCTGGTCCTCGGTCTGGCCACGAGCTGCGCCGCGCCGGGCGGCGCCGCCTGGAGCGGCGAGCTCGCGAGCTGGGGCACGCTGCGAGCGGTCCTGCGCGATGGCGAGGACCAGGCCCGGGTGACGCTGGCGGAGGTCGCGCGCGACGACGTGTACGCGCTCGGCGCGCTGGCGGAGCTCGCCGGCGAGATCACGATCGTCGACGGCGACGTCTGGATCACGCGGGGAGACCCCGAGACACCGGCGACGACGTGCGGGTCGCCCGGCGACGCGGCCGCGGCGCTGCTCTTCGCCTGCGAGGTGCGGGCCTGGCGCGCGTTCCCGATCGAGCACGACATCGCGCCGGACGAGCTGGACGCCTTCGTCGAGCGCTGCGCGCTGCGCGCGGGGCTCGACACGACGCGCCCCTTTCCGTTCCTGGTCGAGGGACGGCTGACGGATCTCGCGCTGCACGTCGTCGCCGGCGAGTGCCCGCTGCGCGCCCGCGCGCGCGGCGCGAGCACGCGAGCCTTCGAGCTCGAGCGCGCCCGGCTCGACGGACGCCTGCTCGGGATCTACGCGCCCGACTCGGCCGGCGTCGTCTGTCCCCATGGCTCCCGCACGCACGTCCACGCGCTGGTGGAACAGCCCGCGCCCCTGACCGGCCACGTCGAGCGCTGCGGAATCGCCACCGGCTCGATCCTGCGTTTGCCGGCCGAGTGAGGGTGCCCGGGGGGTCCCGGACGCGGTAGCATGGGCGGCGAGGGAGCCATGCGGATCGCAGTCCGAGCCGGGCGGGGCGGGTCGTCGTGGGGGCAGCGCGTCGCCCTGCTCGTGGCGCTCGTCGCGCCGGCCGCGGCCGGCGAGGAGCGCTTCCCCGAGCTGGGCGTCGCGCTCGAGCCCCCGCCCCGCTACGCGATCCTGCCGGTGCCCTCGAACGAGCCCTGGGTCGTGCTGAAGTACGTGGCCGAGAACCGTGCCCGCAAGGGACCGCAGACGCGCGCGATCCTCGAGCTGGTGCGCATCCCCTGGCAGCCGGACCCGGATCCGCCGCCGAAGGTCCCGCCGATCAACTCGGTCGAGCGCTACTTCGAGCAGCGCCTGAAGCTCTGGACGATCGGCGCGTCGCGCGCGGCGACTAGGCCCAAGGACGGCTGGGAGTGCCAGGAGATGGACGTGCGCTGGAAGTCCGGCCAGACCGGCGTCGGCGTGTGGGCCTACGCGCAGCGCAACTCCGAGGGCACCTGGCTCCTGATCGGGCGCGCGCTCCAGGACGAGCTCGAGGACGAGGTCAAGGCCTGGCGCCGCACGGCCGAGCGCCTGGAGCTCTTCCCGCCCGTGCCTCCGAAGGACTCCGCGAAGTGGACGCGCTTCTACGAGAAGAACCCCCAGTTCCAGAACCCCGCCGTGCGCCTGCGCATCCGCGCGCGCCTGGTGGACGGCTGGGAGGCCGAGGACACCGAGAACTACCTGTGGGTGACGAGCACGCGCAAGGAGACGCTCGTCGCGCACCTGCAGAAGCGTCTGGAGGGCATCCGCCGCGCCTACGTCGAGCGCTTCCCGCCGGCGCGCGAGATCACCGCCGTCCCGACGGTGCGCCTGTGCCAGGACCAGGAGGAGTACCACCGCTACGGCGGACCGACCGGCACGGCCGGCTACTGGAGCCCGTCGGCCGAGGAGCTGGTGCTGTTCGTCTTCGAGAACGACGAGGGCTGGCAGTCCGGCAAGGAGAACTCGCGCTCGGTCATGTACCACGAGGGCTTCCACCAGTACATCCACGTCGCGGTGGGCGAGCTGGCGCCGCACTCGTGGTTCAACGAGGGCTACGGCGACTACTTCGGCGGCGCGAACTTCACCCAGACCGGCAAGCTGGGCCGCATCGACCCACACCCCTGGCGCCTCGGGCGCATCCAGGACGCGATCGAGCGCGGCCGCCACGTGAGCTGGTCGAAGATGATCCGCTACACGAAGGAGGAGTACTACGGCGCCGAGCGCTCGACGAACTACGCCATGGGCTGGTCGATGATCTACTTCCTCGAGGAGTGCCGCGCGGCGCAGAAGCATCCGCTCTGGAAGAAGATCCTCCCGACCTACTTCGAGACCCTCAAGGCCGCCCACTTCCGCCAGCAGGAGCGCCTGGCGGCCGACGGCAAGGACGAGGACGAGGAGGCCGTCGCCAAGGCTGCCGAGGCGGCCCGCGAGGAGGCCGTGAAGGCGGCCTTCGATGACGTGGACCTCTACGCGATCGAGGAGGCCTGGCGCGAGTACGTGCTGGAGCTGAAGGGGCCCAGGTAGGTCCAGACCCACGCCGTACACAGGTGCCCGACGAGCCGTCACGCGGGGCGGCTAGGCTGGACGCGTGGTTCTCGCCAGCGACGTGGAGTGGCTTCCCACGGTCTCGGGTGGGTCGTGACGGAGACCTCGGGTTCCACGCCGGTCCTCCTGCTCCCGAGGAGCGCGATCCCCGCGCTCCTCACCCTCGATGAGTGCCGCGAGGCCGTGGAGCGGGCCTTCCGGCTGCTCGGCGAGGGCAAGGTCCCTCCGCCGGAGACCCTCGGGGTCCACGTCGAGGAAGGCGGCTTCCACGTCAAGGCGGGAGCGGCCATCCTCGAGCAGCCCTGGTTCGTCGCCAAGATCAACGCGAACTTCCCCGCGAACCCGGCGCGCTCCGGTCTGCCGACGATCCAGGGGCTCGCCGTCCTGTTCGATGCCGGGGACGGGCGGCCGCTCGCGGTGCTCGACTCGAGCGAGCTGACCTGCGTGCGCACCGCGGCCGCCACCGCCGTCGCGGCGAAGGTCCTGGCCCGGCCCGCGGCGGAGGTCGCGACGATCGTGGGCTGCGGCCGGCAGGCGGCCGCGCAGCTCCGGGCTCTGCTGCGGGTGCTGCCCCTGCGCCGGGTGCAGGCCCTCGACGCGCTCCCGGGGCGGGCGGAGGCCTTCGCGCGTGCGATGGCGGCGGAGCTCGGGATCGAGGTCTCCCCGGGCCGCGATCTCGCTGCGGCGCTCGCGCAGAGCGACGTGCTCGTCACCTGTACGCCCGCGCGGGCAGCCTTCGTCCGGAAGCGCGACGTGCGCCCGGGGACCTTCGTCGCCGCCGTGGGGGCGGACAGCGAGGGCAAGCACGAGATCGAGGAGGAGCTGATGGCCTCCGCTTCCGTCTTCGTCGACCTGCTCCCGCAGGCAGCGCGCATCGGCGATCTCCAGCACGCCCTCGCCCGCGGCACGATGACCAGGGAGGACGTGCGCGCGGAGCTCGGCGCCGTCGTCGCGGGTCGTGCCCCGGGGCGCGTCGCTCCCGACGAGATCACGATCTTCGACAGCACGGGCATCGCGCTCCAGGACCTGGTCACCGCCGTCGCGCTGGTCGAGGGTGCCCGGCGCGCGGGGGAGGGAGTCGCCCGCTTCGACTTCAGCGCCTAGGGCGAGGTTCGAGGCCGGCGGTCGACCCGCTGGCTGGTGCCTCCATGTCAGCTCAGAACCTGAGCAAGAATCGGAAGGGGCGCGCGAGGATCGCGCGCCAGGACGATCCAGAGAGCCTGGCAGAGCGCCGCGGCCGAAGGCCGCGGCACTTCTGCTCAGCCTCTCAGCCCGAGCCCGCGTACTTCTCCAGCTTGCTGTAGAGCGTCTTGGGCGAGACGCCGAGCTCGGCCGCGGCCGCGCGCTTGTTGCCGGCGTGCTTCTCGAGGGCGGCCAGCACCGCCAGGCGCTCGAGCTCCTCGACGTCGAGGGTCGGGAGCGCGCCGGCGCTGGCGGCGGGGCGGCGGCGGGTGGTGACGAGGCGCTCGACGTCGGCGGAGGTGATGGCGGGGCCGCTGGTGAGCGTCGCCAGGCGCGTGAGCGCGTTCTCGAGCTCGCGCACGTTGCCGGGCCAGGCGTGGTGGGCCAGGACCTCGAGCGCTCCGGGGGCGAAGGCGGCCGTGCGGCCGAGCTTGGCGCACTCGCGCTCGAGGAAGACCTGCGCGAGCTGGGCCACGTCGCCGGGGCGCGCGCGCAGGGGTGGGACGTCGATCACGAGCGGCGAGAGGCGGTAGTAGAGGTCCTCACGGAAGGTCTTCTGCTCGACCTCGGCCAGGAGGTCGCGGTGCGTGGCGGCCACCACGCGCACGTCGACCTTCTGCACGCGGTTGCCGCCCACGGCGCGTACCTCGCCGAACTGGATCGCGCGCAGCAGCACGGGCTGGACGCCGAGCGGCAGCTCGCCGAGCTCGTCCAGGAACAGCGTGCCGCCGTGGGCCGCCTCGAACAGGCCCGTGCGGCGGCGGTCGGCGCCGGTGAAGGCCCCGCGCTCGTGGCCGAAGAGCTCGCTCTCGATCAGGTTCTCGGGGATCGCGCCGCAGTGCACGACCACGAAGGGCCGCGCGGCGCGCGGGCCCTGGGCGTGGATCGCGCGCGCGACCAGCTCCTTGCCCGTGCCGCTCTCGCCCAGCACCAGTACCGGCGCGTCGCTGCCGGCCACGCGCGCGATCAGCTCGCGCAGGGCCTGCATCGGTGCCGAATCGCCGAGCAGCGTGGTCGCGCCGTCCTCGCCCTCCGTCAGGCGCCGCAGGCGCCGGTTCTCCTGCAGGAGGTCGCGCTGCGAGCAGGCGCGCGTCAGCACGCGCTCGAGGGCCTCCAGCGGCACGGGCTTGGTCAGGAAATCGTGCGCGCCGCGGCGCATGGCCTCGACCGCCTCGCGCACGGCGCCGTGGCCGGTCAGCATCACGATCGGCAGGGCCTCGTCGATCGCGCGCAGCTTCTGCAGCAGCTCGAGCCCGTCCATGCCCGGCAGGCGCAGGTCGATCAGGGCCACGTCGAAGGGCGTCTTCGCGGCCGCCTCCAGGGCCGCGCGCGGCTCGGCGAAGGCCGCCACCTCGAGCCCGAAGTCCTGCAGCTCGCGCTCGAGCACCTGGCGCAGGGCATGGTCGTCGTCGACGAACAGGACGCGGCGATCCTTCATGGTCTGGGTGGGGTCTGGGCGTCGAGCGGGATGCGGACGCGGAAGCGCGCCCCGCCGGCGGGCGAGCGCGCGACGGCGACCGTGCCGCCGTGGCCCTCGACGATGGCGGCGACGAGCGAGAGGCCGAGCCCCGTGCCCTCGCCGGGCGGCTTGGTGGTGAAGAAGGGCTCGAAGACACGCTCGACCAGCTCGGGCGGGACCCCGCTGCCCTCGTCGTCCACGTCGAGCACGGCGAAGCCGCCCTCGCGCGCCGCCTCGACGCGCACGAGCTTGCCGGCCGGGCTGGCGTCGCGCGCGTTCAGGACGAGGTTGACCAGGGCCTGCAGGAGCTCGCCGGAGTTGCCGCGCACGGCGAGGCCCGCCGGGGCCTCGATCTCGAGCCGCACGCTGCGGCGCTCGAGCTGGTGCCGGGTCACGCGCTGGAGCTCCTGGAGCAGCGTGGCCACCACGACGCGTCCGTGGGGCGCCGGGTCGGCGCGCGCCAGGGTCAGGAGCCGCTGGGTGATGTCGCGCGCCCGGTAGGCCTCGGAGGCGATCGTGCGGAAGTACTCGGTCTCCTCCTTCGGGTCGAGCGTGCCGCGCTCGAGGCGGCGCTGCATGCCCTCGGCGGCGGTGGCGATCGTGGCCAGCGGGTTGTTGATCTCGTGCGCCACGCCGGCCGCGAGGACGCCCAGGTCGGCGTAGCGCGCGGCGCGCGCCAGCTCGCGCGTCTTGGTGGCCACACGCTCCTCGAGCGCGCTCTGCGTGGCCGCCACGCGCGCCGCCATCTCGTCGAAGGCGCGCGCCAGGGCCCCGATCTCGTCGCGGTTCTTCAGCGCGGTCCCGGGCCGGAAGTCGCCGCGCCCCAGGGCCTCGGCGCGGCGCTCCAGCAGCCGCAGCGGGCGCACGACGTTGTGCAGCACGACCCACAGGAGCCCGACGAAGCCCAGGGCCGCCACGGCCACGGTGATCAGCATCACGCGTACGGCGCTGCGCGAGCGCTCGCGCAGGTCGGCCTCGGCGTGCTCGGCCTCCTCGCGCGCCTCCTCCTCCAGGTCCTCGCCCGTCTGGCGCATCTCGGCGATCGCCTCCAGGTCGAGCGGGATCTCGCCGTCGAGCCGCGCCTCCACGCGCTGGTCCAGGGCGGCCATGCGCGCGTCGAGCGCGCGCGTCAGCTCGAGCTCCTCCGCCTGGTGGGCCGAGCGCGAGGGGTCCTGGCCCGGCGCGTCGTCCATCGCGTGCAGGATCGCGCGCACGTCGCGGATCTGCATGCGCAGGAACTCGCGTGGTTCGGGCGAGTCGCCGGCCTCGTCCAGCACCGCCAGCATCAGCCCGATCGACTCGAAGTGCGCCTCGAGGTCGTTGGCCAGCGCCAGCTCGCGCGATTCCTCCAGCAGCCGCCGCGCGTCGGTGCGCAGCGCGACGAACTGGTGCATGCCGACCGCGCACACGCCCGCCAGGAGCGTGAAGAGCCCCAGGGCGAACAGCCCGAGCTTGCGGCGCAGCGGGAAGGGGACGAAGCGCTCCAAGGTCCTGGATTGTGTCATCGGCGCGGGCCGGCTCCAGCGCCGCGCAGGAGGAGCGCCGGCAGGAGCAGCACGTTGGCGCCCCAGGCCGCCAGGATCGAGCCGGCCGCCAGCACGCCGAACTCGCGCGTCGTCGTCAGCTCGCCCACCAGGCCCGCCAGGAAGGCGAGCGCCAGCACCAGGGCCGTGATCGAGAGCGCGCGCCCGCTGCGCTGCAGGGTGCGCGCCACCGCCAGGCGCGCGCCGGCCGTGCTCCGCGCCGCGCGATAGCCGTGCAGGAAGTAGATCGCGTTGTCGATCACGAGCCCGAGCACGACCGAGCCGATCATGGCCGAGGCGACGGAGAGCGGCCGGCCGGCCAGCGCCAGGCCGCCGTGCATCAGCAGGCACGGCAGGGCGTTGGCCGCCAGCGCCAGGGCCGTCAGGCGCAGCGAGCGCAGCCCGAGCCACACGCAGGGCCCGAGCGCGAGGAAGGTCGCCGCCAGGCCGTAGACCTCGCCGCGCACGATCGCGCCCGAGTCGCGCGCCATGCGCACGGCCGGGCCCATCGCCAGGGCTCGCTCCCAGCCGCGCTCCCGCGCCAGCTCCTCGGCCGCCGTGAAGGTCGCCTCGCGCGCGGTGCTCCCCGCCGGTGCGAGCAGCAGCGCGACCAGCCCGGTCCCGTCCGCCGCCGTGCGCGGCGGTCCGGCCGGTCCGACCACGCCATCGAGCCCGAGCAGCGCCTGCTGCAGCCCGAGCAGCGCGAGGAGCCCGCCCTTCGGCCCCGGCGGCGGCAGCAGCACGTCGAAGACCTCCGTGCCGCCCAGGCGCGCGCCGATGCGCGCCGTCGCCTCGCGGAACGGATGGTGCGCCGGCAGGATGCGCAGCGGATCGTTGTCGACCGTCAAGCGCGTCCAGGCCCAGCCGAGCAGCGCGGCCGCCAGCAGCGCGCCGAGCGCGATCGGCTGCGCGCGGCGCGCCAGGGCGCAGGCGAGCACGGCCGAGGCCGGGCGCCAGGCCCCGTGCCCGGCCGCGCGCGGGATCAGGCGCGCCGAGCGCGCCGCGAGCCGCAGGAACGGCGGCAGCGCGGTGAAGGCCAGGACGACCGTCACGACCACGCCCGCCGCCGCGAGCTGGCCGAAGCGATCGATGGCCGGGATCGGGCTCGCCGCGAGGGCCAGGAAGCCGACCACCGTCGTCGCCGCGCAGCCCAGGGCGGGCACCCGCACGTCGCGCACCGCCCGGCACGAGGCCTCGACCGGCTCCGCGCCGCGCGCGCGCTCCTCGAGATACGCGTCCAGGAGGTGCACCGAGCCGGCCACGCCCACCGCCAGCAGCACCGGCGGGAGCAGCGCCGTCACCGGGTTGATCGCGTAGCCCAGGGCGAACTGCAGCGCTCCGACCCAGGCGATCCCCCCCAGGGCCGGCAGCATCGCGCCCAGCGCAAGCGCGGGGCTGCGGTACACCAACAGGAGCAGGAGGAACAGCACCCCGGCGACGAGCGGCACGATGCGGCGCTGCTCGGCGTCCAGCGCGGCCGCCAGGGCCGCCTCGCCGGCCGGCGTGCCCGAGACGGAGAGCGCGTGCGTGCCGGGCGCGCTCGCCTCGGCCGCCGCGACGAGGGTCGCGAGGTTCGCGCCCACGCCGCCCGACGCGTCCCGGCGCAGGGTCAGGGCCAGCAGGCGCTCGTCCTCCTCCGCGCCCGGCAGGACCAGGCACTGCTCGGCCTCCGGCCGCGCCCGCAGGTCCGCGACCCAGGCCTCCAGGGCCTCCTCCTCCGACTCGGCACCCTCCGCGCGCGGCGCCAGCAGCAGCACCAGGGTCGCGTCGTGCCCGAACAGCCGCTCGCGCTCCTCCTCGGCGCGGGCCTCGACCCGCCCGGTCGAGCGCATCGAACGGTTCTCGACGTCGAGCTCGAGCCGCGCCGCGCGCGAGCCCGCCCAGGCCGTGGCCCCGGCCAGGACGAGCAGCAGGAAGAGATCGGACCGGGAGCGCACGCGGAGGGGCCGGAGCCTCGGGGGAGCGCGAAGAGCATGCCGCCACCGGCACGGGGGTGCGAGGAATCCTCCTGGCGCGGCGGGAAGCGCGCGCGACGGCCGAGCCCGACTCTCCCGCGCACGGCACGCGATCGACCCCGCACTCCCCCTCGGCCCGGGCGACCTCCGCCGAATCGAAACGATCGGGCGTGGAGGTTGGAAACGCCCACGATGCCGGGACCGGCCCCGAACACGCCGCGCGGCCTGGACCGGGCCTTGCGAAACACCGCGGCGATGAAACGTCTTCTCGCTCTCGTGGGCGCGGCCGCGATCGGCGCCTGGACCCTGCTCGGGCTCCTGGCGTGGCAGAGCGTCGGTCAGCGCGTGACGATCCTCTCCTCCGACGCCCCGGAGCGGCCCGAGGGGCCCTCGGAGGTGGCCCTGCTCGGCGACCGCGTCAGCGCGCTGCACGAGGACGTGCGCGCGCTCGCGCAGGCCATGGGCGCCGGCCTCTCCGGCCTGCACGAGGAGCTCGGCGCGAGCCAGGACGAGCACGCACGCGTGCTCGGAGCCCGCATGGACATCCTGCGAGGTGAGGTCTCCTCGCGGATGGCTTCCCCCTCCCCGGACCGGCTGGAGGACCTCCTGCGCGAGGTCGCGGCGCTGCGGGCGAGCCTCGCGGCGGCCCCGGCGCTCGCCTCGGCAGTCCAGCCGGTTCCACCGCCTTCCGCCGAAGCGGTGCAGGTCGCGGAGCTCCCCGCACCCGTGGCCGAGGCTCCGGTGGTCGCGGCCGAGCCGCCCCCGGCTCCGGCCGCGAAGCCGAGGAAGAGCTTCCTCGCCTTCACGCTGCCCTCCGACGACCTGCGCTTCGACGAGCGGCGCTCGTGGGCGCTGCTCCCGGCGCTCTCGCGCGTCGGGTTCGACGCGAAGACCACGCTGCACGACTTCACCGCCGCGACCTCCGGCCTGGAGGGCTCGCTGGAGGCCGAGCTCGCCCGGCCGGCCCACGAGCCGCACGCGCGCATCGTGGCCCAGGCTGCGCAGCTCGACAGCGGCGACGACGCACGCGACGAGGAGATGCACGCGCGCCTGGCGGTCGCGCAGCACCCCACCCTCGAGTTCGAGCTCTTCGAGTTCGTGCCCGAGGCCGTGGACGCCGCCGCGCAGCGCGCCAGCGGCATCGCGCGCGGCCGCATGACGATCCGCGGCGTCGCCCAGGAGGTCGCCATGCCCGTGCGGCTCGCGCTCGACGAGGCGCGCCGCCTCACGGTCGAGGGCGAGATGACGCTCGACCTGGAGCGCTTCGGCGTGTCGGTCCCGAACAAGCTCGGCCTGATCACGATGCAGAAGGACGTCCAGGTGTGGATCTCCCTGAAGTTCCGCGCGAACCCGCGCTCGGAGGGCTGATCCCTTGAAGCTCGCACCTCTCCTCGCCCTGACGTTCCTCGCGCTCTCGACGAGCTGCGCCTCCACCGTCGTCGCGGTCCAGGACCGGGCCGTGCGCGACGAGCTCGAGACGCTCGAGTGGCGCCCGGCCCAGGCCGCCGACCTCGTGGGCCACTGGCGCGTGAAGCGGATAGGCGGCCCTGCTGCGGCGGTCTTGCTGGACGTTTCGTACTGGATGGACGACTCTGGCCGCTTCAGCGGGGCCGCGCTCTTCGCCGGGCCGCCGCCGACCTACGAGGTGCTCTCGGGCGAGTGGTCGCTGGCCGAGGGCGGCGCACTGCAGCTCGGCGCGGACGCCGAGCCGGCCGTGGCCGAGGTCGCGGGCGCGTACCTGCGCATCCGCGGGACGGAGGGGGCGCTCGTCCTCGAGCGCGCCGTGATCGAATGAGCGAGTCCGCCGCCGCCCCCGCGGGCGCCGCGAGCCTCGGGCCGGCCTGGCGCCGGCGCGGCCTCGCGCTCCTCGCCGGGTTCCTGTGCCACGGGACCTTCCTGGTGGCCGTCAGCGCGATGTTCCTGGCGCTGCGCAACGGGCTCGCCCTCGGCCGCGGCGGCCTGCACGGTCCCGCCGCCTGGGCCGCGAACGTCGCCCTCGCCCTGCAGTTCCCGCTGGTGCACTCGTTCCTGCTCACGGAGCGTGGCCGGCGCCTCCTCGGGCGCGTCTTCGGCGCCCGCCACGGCCGCACCCTGGCCCCCACGACCTACGCCTGGAGCGCCGCGCTCCAGATCCTGACGACCTTCCTGCTGTGGTCGCCGAGCGGGACGGTGTGGTGGCATCCGACCGGCGCGGCCGCGCTCGCGCTCCACGCGCTCTACGCCTCGGCCTGGCTGTTCCTCGGCAAGGCCCTGCTCGACGGCGGGCTCGGGTTGCAGACCGGCTGGATCGGCTGGACCGCCCTGTGGCGCGGCGGCAAGGCGCGCTTCCCGGCCATGCCCGAGCGCGGGCTCTTCGCCGTCTGCCGCCAGCCGATCTACCTCGGCTTCGCGCTGACGCTGTGGACTGGGCCGGTGTGGACCCCCGACCGGCTGCTCCTGGCCGGGCTCTGGACCCTATACTGCGTCGTCGGGCCGCTGAAGAAGGAGCAGCGCTACCGGAAGATGCACGGAGAAGCCTTCGCGGAGTACCAGC
Organism: Planctomycetota bacterium; assembly: GCA_036376275.1. Classification (GTDB taxonomy): domain Bacteria; phylum Planctomycetota; class UBA1135; order UBA1135; genus JABFRZ01. Next base: position 117,943 of record DASVAP010000258.1, read on the forward strand.
GCCGGGTGCCCTACATGCTCCCGGCCCGCCGGCCGGCCGCATAGCCTCGCTCCGGCTCCCCGGGCCGAAACGGACCCGGGGGGAGCGCATCAGAAGGGCTGCCCTCCCCAAGCAGCCCTCCCCGAGCGCTCCCATGACCTCCGAGAACCAGAACTGGGCCATCGTCCTCGCCGCCGGCGAGGGGACGCGGCTGCGCGAGCTGACCACCGCGCGCGGCGTCTCGACCCCCAAGCAGTACTGCTCGCTGCGCGGCGGACGCTCGCTCCTGGGCGACGCCCTGGCGCGCGCGGCGCGTGTCGTGCCGAAGAAGCGCATCGTGGTGGTCGTGGCCGAGGAGCACCGGCGCTTCTTCGAGCCCGACCTGGCCGGCCTCCCGCGCGAGAACGTCGTCGTCCAGCCGCGCAATCGCGGCACGGCGGCGGGGATCCTCCTGCCGCTCTCGGTCGTGCTGGAGCGCGATCCCGGGGCGCGCATCGCCTTCCTGCCCTCGGATCACTTCGTCGAGCGCGAGCCGGTGCTCGAGTCGGCCCTGCGCCTGGCGCTGGAGTCGCTGGCGGAGGAGCCCGAGGCGCTCACGCTGCTCGGCATCACGCCGGACGGGCCCGAGACCGGCTACGGCTGGATCGTCCCGGCGACGAGCCCGCGCCTGCTGCGACCGGTCGCGCGCTTCGTCGAGAAACCCGCGGCGCACGAGGCGGCCGAGCTCTTCGCGGCCGGCGCGCTGTGGAACAGCTTCCTCTTCGCCGTGCGGGGCGCCACGCTCGCGGCACTCTACCGCCGGCACCTGCCGGAGCTGGCCGGCGCCTTCGCGCAGGTCTTCGCGGTGCTCGGCGCGACGCGTCGGCGCCAGCTCGAGGCGCTCTACGAGACCCTCGCGACGCGCGACTTCTCGCGCGAGGTCCTGCAGGCGAGCGCGGCGCAGCTCCGGCTCGAGGTCGTGCCGCCCTGCGGCTGGACGGACCTCGGCACGCCGGAGCGCGTCGAGGCCTGTCTCGCGAGCCTGACGCGCACGAGCGAGCGCGAGTCGACGCTGCGCCCCGAGCCGCGCGCGGCCTTCGACCTGGCCCAGGCCTTCCGCGGCTTCGCCGCCGGCGGCGCGGCGGCCCTGCCGGCCTGAGGGAAACGTGAAGGTACGCGTCCACTACCCGCTCGAGGCGGGCGAGCTGCGCCTGCGCTCGGACCGCGACTGGGAGCGCGACCTCGTGCCGGTGCGCGCCGACCGGCGGCGCTCGCGCTTCGAGTTCGAGCTCGACGACGAGGCGCCCTTCCGCTACTTCAAGCCGCTGCTGGCGGACGGCAGCGAGCGGCGCTGGGCGCGCGGCGAGAACTTCCTGGCCCTGCGCGAGCGCCGCACGGCCCACGACGTCTTCCCGTACTTCTCCGAGGACTCCTCGTGCCACGTGTGCACGGTCTTCGAGGTGCCCTCGAGCTACACCGAGCGCGGCTACGACGTGCGCGTCTTCCTGCCGCCGGGCTACGACGAGAACGAGCTACAGCGCTTCCCCGTGCTGTACATGCAGGACGGCCAGAACCTCTTCTTCCCCGACGAGGCGGCCCAGGGCAAGCACTGGCGCGTGGCCGAGACCCTCGGGCTGCTCGAGCGCATGTCGCTCGTGCGCCAGGTGATCGTGGTCGGGGTCTACCCGCGGGACCGCATGCGCGAGTACACCCGGCCGGGCTACGAGGCCTACGGGCGCTTCCTGGCGCGCGAGCTGAAGCCCTACGTCGACCGCAGCTACCGCACGCTCGCCGGTCCGGAGCACACCGCGATCCTGGGCTCCTCCCTGGGCGGCGTGGTCTCCTTCTACGCCGGCTGGCAGTACCCCGAGGTCTTCGGCCAGGTCGGCGCGCTCTCCGCCACCTTCGGCTACCAGGACGACCTCCTGGCGCGCGTCCTCTCCGAGCCCTGCCGGCGCATCCGCGTCTACCTCGACTCGGGCTGGCCGCGCGACAACTACGAGGTCACGCGCAGCATGGCCGCCGCCCTGCGCCGCCGCGGGCTGTGCGCCGGCAAGGACCTGCTCTACCTCGCCTACCCCGAGGCGCGTCACGAGGAGGACGCCTGGGCGGCCCGCTGCCACGTGCCGTTCCAGTTCTTCTTCCGCGGGTGAGCGGAGCGGTGGGGCAGGAGACGCCCGAGGGTCGCGGCGTCCCGCCGGGCTCCCTGGATCGTGCCCGGCGCGCGATCCTCGCTTGCGCCCTCCGGATCCCTGCTCAGGCCCTGGAGGCGAGTCAGGGCCCGCGCGCCGGGAAGTGCTCCTCGATCGCCGCCAGGATCCGCTCCGGCGGCGCGCGGTCGGTGATGCGGCCGGCGACGTGCTGCCAGACGACCGTCCCGTCCTGGGCGACCAGCAGCTCGGCCGGGATGGCGATCGTCTCGCCCTCCAGGCCGCCCTCCGGGTGGGCCAGGCCGTAGTCGTCGAGCACCGTCAGGCCGGCGGCGGAGAGCAGGCGGAAGGGGAGCTCCTCCTCGTCACGCAGGCGCCGGGCGTCCTCCATGTCGTCGGCGGCGATCGCCAGGATCCCGCCGCCGCGCGCGCGCATCGCTTTGTCGACCTCGACCAGGCCGCGGAGCTCGCTCCGGCAGCTCGGTCACCAGTGGCCGCGGAAGAAGACCAGCAGCTGCGGGCCCGCGCGCAGCTCGGCCGCGAGCGTCACCGGGCGTCCGTCCTGGTCCGGCAGCGTGAAGTCCGGCGCGCGCGGCGGGGCGGCGGCGGCCGGCAGCTTCGCCAGCACGAAGAAGGCCCAGACGAAGAAGACGCCGCAGGCGAGCTCCAGACCGGCCACGACCCGCACCCAGCGGCGCGTGTCGCGCCAGGCGGCCGAGAGGCCCAGGAACAGCGCCGCGGCCAGCATCGTCCAGGCGGTGGCCCCGCTGGCGCGCAGGTAGGGGTCGTCGATCGACCACCACCAGGAGAGCGGCGCCAGGAGCAGCGCGACCAGCGAGAAGACGGCGCGGGTCGTGCGCCGGGGCGCCGGGCGGGCGTGCGGGGCGGGGGGCGTGCTCACCACGGGATCGTAGCGGGTGGGAGGGGCCGGGCGCTCCCCTGGCGCGCCTCGCCCGGGCTCAGAGATCCAGGACGATCGTGCCCGTCCAGCGCGTCTCGCCGCCCCCCGTCTCCTGCGCGACGCGTGCGTCGTGCCAGGTGACGGCCTTGACGTCGAGACAGTGCGCCGGATCGAGTGCCCCGGCCGAGACGCAGCCGACGCGCATCCGGGCCGCGAGGCCCGACGGGTCGAGCTCGACCCGCGCCTGCGCCGCCAGGAAGCCCTCGACCGCCCACAGCCGGTGCAGCGCGCGCCAGGCGTGGACCCACAGCTCGACCCGGTCGACGCCCTGCGCCGTGACGACGCGCTCGGTCTCGTGCGGGGTGGGCGGGAGCCGCCCGCCGCTCAGCCACTCGCCGAAGGCACGCGCGGCCTCCTCCAGGAGCCCGGGCCAGCTCGGGGCCGTCACCTCCAGCGCCACGTCGGCAGTGTGATCGAGCGTGCGCCACATGGCGTCCAGGGTAGCGGTCGCGCCGGCGCCGAGAAAAAACGCGCGCAGCGGAGACCGGGCGCTCCGCGACCCGGTCCTCGGGCCAGTCATCAACCGGTTCCGCGAGGAACCAAGGAGTGGAGATGAACACGACCAAGCAACGCATCGGGCTGGCGGCGGCGGGTGTCCTGGCGGCGGTGAGCCTGTGGGGCTGCCAGGCGACCAGGAACTCGGACGGCAGCATCACGGTCACGTTCGCGCCGGACATGGTGATCCATGCCTTCGGTCTCGAGGGAGCCATCCGAGGCATCAATGACCTGCTCCGGGACTGCCTGGCCGGGACCTTCGGGCGCCCTTGCACCCCGGCCGAGCTGCGCGAGATCCGCAGGGCGCGGAACAGCTTCCTGCGTGCGAAGGATGGGCTCATCCGTCCGGCCTGACCCCGGGTGGTCGGCTCGGACGCTAGCATCCAGGCATCCGGGCGGGTGGCTGCCCAGCCACCCGCCCCCCAGGATCGGAGGAGGAGGGCGATGAAGAAGCGGTGGCTCGTTCTGGCATCCGTCGTTTCGATCGGGATCGCGATCTCGGTGTTCTTCGCCGGGAGCTCGCCGTTCTCCAGGACCACTGGAGCCGCCCTCACGGGCGAGTCCCCGGCTCGCGCTCCCGACCCGGCCCACGAGCTCGCAGGGACACCGGACGCCGAATCGCGCACGCCCGCGCAGCACCGCAGCCTGCCCGGCACGGCCCCTCGGCCTTCGGGGGAGCAGGCGCTGGCCGATTACGTCGCCTGGATGCGCAGCCTCGGCCACGATGAGCTCCTGCACCTCAGCAACGCGGAGTTCGGGTTCGAGGAGAGCGAGCTGGTGCAGGTGCTGATGGACCTCGAGGGCGAGTGGGTCGTCAGGGTCCTGGGTGAGCTCGCGCTGGAGGAGAAGGACCCGCTCCTCAAGGCGATCCTCGTGACGGGCCTGGCTCGCTCGCTGAGCGACGAGCGCATGGACGACCCGCACCTGCTCCCGATCGTCGACCGGCTGTTCGGGGCGCTGTCGCAGTCCTCGCAGGATCCCTGGGGGGCAGCCAGCGACCTGGCCACGCTCGCCTACGGAGCCTGCCTGCGCGGGAACGGCGACTACGTGGCCCTGATGAGCGTTCACCTGGGCGGCTCGGACAACCGCATGCTCCTCATCAACGGCTACCTCAACATGGGCGGCTTCCCCGGCGCGAAGGAGACGCTGGCCCAGGTGCTGACGGATCACCCGAGCGACGCGGGCCGTCTCGGCGCGCTCGAGGGGCTACGCTCCGCGGCCCTCGACGGCCACGTCCCGCCGGCCGAGCTCACGGCCCTCGGCTGGAGCGCCCTCGCGGGCGAGACGGACGAGCGCAACCGGCTGCTGCTCTACGAGATGATGATCGCGGGCGGCGGCGAGGAGGCCCTGGCGAGCCTCGAGCAGGCCTGGCGCTCGGGTGAGCTCCAGGAGCTCGACAAGACCGCCGCGCTGCTGGCCCTGAGCATGGACCCGGCGCGGGCGCAGGCGCTGTTCGAGGACACGCTGCGCGAGCGCGAGCTCGACGCGGCGACGCGCGCGGCGATCTACGGCGCGATGGGCGCGATGGAGGGCCCGCAAGGGGCCGAGTTCCTGCTGGGGCGCGTGCGCGACGACTCGCTGCCACCGGAGGAGCGCCTGGCCGGCCTGCGCGGGCTGTGGAACCGCGAGATCGAAGCATCCCTGGCCGCCGAGCTCGAGGGGATCCTGTCGGGCTCCGACGATCCCGCCATGCGTGCGGAGGCGCTGCGCATGCTGTCCCAGGGCGAGACGGAGGGGGCGGGGATCGACCTGCGTGCGCTGGCGGTCCTCGACGACAGTCCCGAGGTGCGTGCCGAGGCCATCCAGCTCGCGGCCGTGCAGCCCGGACCGGACACGCGCGCCTGGCTGGAGGAGCGGCTGCAGGCGGACGACTCCTACGACGTCAAGGCGACGGCGCTCGCGGCGCTGGTCTACCACGCGCACTACGCCGGCGACGGCGACCAGGTGCTCGGCTACCTCACCCGCGCACGCAAGCTGACCGACGACGAGCAGGTCCTGTCGATGATCGCCGAGGGCGAGCGGATGGTGAACGACTACGACCCCCGCAACCTCGAGCTGGGGCTGGCACAGGAGGCCGAGGCCTACGAGCTCGCGGGGCGCCTCACCGACGGCGTCGCGGCGCGCAGCTTCCAGCGCCAGGCCCGGATCCTCTCGGGGATGGTCGCCGCCCTGCGCGGCGTGCAGCCCGGACGCAGCGCGTCGCGCTGATCTTCTCCCGCTCGAGCGCTAGCCAGCGAGATCCTCGGAGGGCCCGGCAAGACCTCGCGGGATCGAACGCGCCTCGCTCGGGTCGCGGGTGCCATCGCCGAGAAAAGGCGAGCGAGCGGAGACCGTCGAGCGCGAGCTCCAGTCCTCGGACCGGGAATCCAAACGGGTCCAGTGGACCAAGGAGCTGCAATGAGCATCACCATGAGACGTGTCGGATTGACCGTGGCCGGAGTCGTGGCGTCGCTGAGCCTGTGGGCCTGCCACGCCTCGCGAAGCGACCGGCAGGGGGTAAGGCTGCCGCCAACGTGCCCGCCCGTGCCGGCAAGGAGCCTCGAGCAGGCCCTTCGAGTCTGCACGGAAGTGCTGCAGGACTGCCTGACGGGAGTCTGTCGCTGCACGCCCGAGGAGCTCGAAAACCTTCGCCGGCTGACGCGGTCGATCCTGCGAGCGAAGGACCAGCTCGATCGGCCGGTCCTCGGGCCCGGCGCGTCGGTCGGATAGCCGCGACTCCCCCGGCCGAGCGCGGCTCGGCCGGGGGCACCGGCTCGGCCCAGCTGGGCTCAGTCTCTGGCGCCTCGCCGGCCGTGGGCCTACGATCCGCGCCCGCGCGTCCCCGGCGCGTCCCCCTGCGTGCAGCTCGGCTTCGTCATCGATCACTCGAAGTGCATCGGGTGCCACGCCTGCACGGTCGCGTGCAAGAGCGAGAACCAGGTGCCGGTGGGCAGCTTCCGCACCTGGGTCAAGTACACCGAGGCGGGCGAGTTCCCGACCGTCAAGCGCTCCTTCGCCGTGCTGCGCTGCAACCAGTGCACGGCGGCGCCCTGCGTGACGATCTGTCCGACGGGGGCGCTCGAGAAGCGCGCCGACGGGATCGTCGACGTGAACCCCAAGGCCTGCATCGGCTGCAAGAGCTGCATGCAGGGCTGCCCCTACGACGCGCTCTACATCCACCCGGACAAGGGCACGGCCGAGAAGTGCCACTTCTGCGCGCACCGCGCCGAGCAGGGCCTGGCGCCGGCCTGCGCGATCGTGTGCCCGACCGAGGCGATCATCCCGGGCGACTTCCATGATCCGCAGAGCCGCGTCTCGCGCCTGAAGCGCGAGCTGGAGCTCTCGGCGCGCAAGGTCGAGGCCGGCACGGGCCCGAACGTCCTCTACCGCGAGGTGGCGCCGGCGGGCATCGACCCGCTGCGCACGAGCGACGCCGGCGGTCACCTGTGGGCCGCGCGCCATCCGGCGCTGCCGCTCGAGCCGCGCGAGTTCGACGCCCTGCAGGGCTCGCTCGAGGCGCGCGCGCGCACGACCTACGACGTCGCGCACCCGCCGCTGTGGGGCTGGAAGATCTCGGCCTACCTGCTGACCAAGGCCCTGGCGGCGGGCGTGTTCCTGGCGGCGGTCGCGAGCGGGCTGTGGCCGCTCGAGAGCGCACCCTGGCAGCGCACGCTGGCCCTGGGCCTGCCGGCCCTGGCGCTGGGCTTCCTGGCCCTGACCTCGGTCCTGCTCGTGGCCGACCTCAAGCGGCCCGAGCGCTTCTTCTTCATCCTGACGCGCCCGAACACCAAGTCCTGGCTCGTGCGCGGGACCTACGCGCTGATGGCCTACGGGGCGCTGCTCGCCTTCGCGTTCCTGTGGTCCTGGCTCGAGGTCGAGCCGATCACGCTGGGCTGGAGCTTCTCGCTGCCGACCTGGCTGGCGGCCGCGCTCTCGGCGGCCTACACGGGCTGGCTCTTCGGGCAGGCGAAGGGGCGCGTCTACTGGATGCAGCGCGGGCTGTGGCTGCGCCTGATCGTGCAGGCCACGGCGGCGGGTGGAGCGCTGCTCCTGCTCCTCGCGCCCCTCCTGCACCTCGAGGCGAGCCAGGAGACGGGCCTCGTCGGGACGCTGCTCGTCAGCCTCGGGCTGCTCCTGGCCTGGACGGTGGTCGAGCCGCGCCTCGCTCCGCCCGGGCGCGGCGCCGAGTACGCGCGCGTCCATGCCCTGGTCAAGCGCGGGCCCTACGCGCGCGAGCACCTCCTGGTCGGGCTGTTCCTCGGGCTGCTGCTGCCGCTCGCGCTGCTGGCGCTGGGGAGCGGGGCGGCCCTGCAGCTGGCCGCGGCCCTCGCGCTCCTCGGGCTGTGGACCGAGAAGAGCCTGCTCGTGCGCGCGGGGCAGGCGCTGCCGATCAGCTGAGGGGCGAGGCAACCCTGCCAGAGGCAGGGTTGCCTCGCCTGTCTGGCTGGATCGCCCTGGGCGCGCGATCCTCGCGCGCCTCTTCCGTTCTCGCTCCGAGAGATCCGGGCGAGATCGCTGCCTCGGAAGCGCACCGGCTCGCCGGGCGGGCTCGCGCCCGCCCGGGGAGCCAGTGCGGTCACGCTGACGGCGAAATCAGTAGGCGATCTTCGATCGCCTAGTTGCGGTCGCGGTCAGGCGGGTAGCGCAGCGTGTAGGTCGGGCGGGCCGACTCGTCGCCGTGCTGCTCCTCGAACTGCTGGATCGACTGCTCGAGCGCCAGGCGGCGGCCGAGGATGCGGGGCAGCACTTCTTCGCGGACTTCGTTCATGGTGAGACTCCTTCGGGTTTCGCCTCCGCTCCGGGACGTCCGGAGGGAGTGCTCGCGTCGCTGGAGGTGAACTCGCCCTCCCAGCGCACGTGGTCGCGGGCCAGCGCGGCGGCGGCGGCGTCGGCGCGCTCGAACCAGTCGGCGTGGCGCACGTCGGCGCACTCGTCGCCCACCGGCCCGCCGCGGGCCAGCAGGAAGTCGCAGAAGGGGCCGAGCAGCCGGATCTCGGGGTGGCTGTGCTCGACCCACAGGAACTGGCCCATCGGGTTCACCTCGAGGAACACGTGGCGCCCGTCCGGCGTGACGATGAAGTCGAGGCAGCCGAAGACGAGGCCGAGGCGCCGCATCAGCTCGTGCACGCGCCGTTCGACCTCCGGCGGCAGCTCGTCCGGCTCGAGGGCGAGCTCCTTGGTGCGCCGGCGCCAGTCGAGGCGCGTGGCCGTATGTGCCTGCGAGACGATGCGGGCCGTGACCACGCGCGTGCCCAGCACGGTCACGCGCAGCTCGTGGGCCTTCTCGATGCGCGGCTGGAAGATCCCCGGCGTCAGGCGCAGGACCTCGTCCTCGGGCAGCGCCGCGGCGTCCACCTCGCTCGTCAGGAGGTGCGCCACGCGGTCGCCGTCGCTCCACCAGGCCGGGTAGAAGGCCTTGTAGACGACGGGTCCGCCGGCCTGCGCGAGGAAGGCCCGGATGCGGGCCGGGTCGTTGCTGGAGAGCGTGCGCGGGACCTCGAGGCCGGCGCGCTGCGCCTCGCGCAGCTGCACCAGCTTCAGCTCCGCGCGCGCGCGGCTGGCCGGCGGGTTGACCCAGTAGGCCCCGGGCGAGACCAGGGCCCACAGGCAGGCCAGGAAGTCCTCGCACTCGCGCTGGGCCACCGGGCGGTCGCCCGGGTGCATGCGCGCCGGCAGCACCGGGTGCGCCGAGCGGCGGTACCAGACCACGTCGAACTCGCGCCCGTCGAGAGCGAGCTCGGGCCCGTGCGCGCTCCAGCTGGCCGAGCGCCCGTCGAGCTCCACCGAAGCCGACTGCAGGGTCGGGAAGTCGCTGCCGTACCACTGCACGACCTCGTGCCCGCGGTCGCGCAGCACCAGCGCGACCTCGAGCGCGTGCACGTCGCCGGCAAAGGTCGCGATCAGGAGGCGCATCGGTCCGCCAGGCTAGCCCAGGTCAGACATGGGCTCGGAGCCCGGGACGTCCGTCAGGGCTGCGGGACGATCTTGAACACCGCGCTCTGGGTCACGACGTACATCTCGCGGTTCGCGTCCTCGCCGAAGGAGACGATGCTGGTCAGGTTGAAGCCGTCGAGCGAGGGCGAGAGCTCGGGGTTGCGGATGCGGAAGTCCGTCTTGACCCCGTTGACGACGCGGAAGCTCCACAGCGCGTTGCCGCAGTAGTCCGCCAGGAGGTAGTGCCCGCGCAGCGCGGGGATGGCGCTGCCGCGGTAGACGTAGCCGCCCACCACCGTGCACACGAAGTTGGCCGGCGCCGGCGGGTTGCCGTGGGCGTAGGCGTGGATCGGCTCGACCAGGCCGGCGACCGGTCCCGAGCAGGCGCAGCCGGTGGTCGTGGGGCAGCCGCTGGCGCCGGCGGTGGCGCAGGCATCGCCCTCGCGGCAGCGCCAGCCGTAGTTCTCGCCGCCGAAGCTGCCGCCCGGCTGGTAGCTGATCTCCTCGCGGATGTCCTGGCCGACGTCGCCGATATAGAGATCGCCGTTCGCGCTGTCGAAGCTGGCGCGCCACGGGTTGCGCAGGCCGTAGGACCAGATCTCGTCGTCGCCGGCGATGCCGACGAACGGATTCGAGGCCGGGATCCCGTAGGGCGTGCCGCCCAGCGGGTCGATGCGCAGCATCTTGCCGAGGAGGTTCGTGGTCAGGTCCTGCGCGTTGCCGATGCCGGCCGTGTGGCCCGTCCCCGTGTCGCAGAAGTTCCCGCCGTCGCCCGTGGCGATGTACAGGTAGCCGTCCAGCGGGCTGAAGTCGAGCCAGCCGCCGTTGTGGTTCGTCTGGGGCTGGTCGATCGTCAGCAGGATGCGCTCCGAGCTGAAGTCGGCCACGTCCGGGTCGATCGTGACCTCGTACTCGGCCACGATCGTGTCGCCGTCGGCGTTGCGGCTGTAGTTGACGTAGAAGAGCCCGTTGTTCGCGTAGTCCGGGTGGAAGGCGAGCCCGAGGAGCCCGCGCTCGTTGCCCGTGCCGATCACGCGGCTGTCGATGTCCAGGAAGGGCACCGGATCGACGGTCAGCGTGTTCAGGTCGAGGATCAGGATCCGCCCGCGCTGCTCGACCACGAACAGCCGGTTCGGATCGCCGGGCGCGTGCGTGGCGTAGGTCAGCGCGCTCGCGCTGGTCATCAGGCGGTCCGAGGCCGGCGCGGAGGGCAACCCCTTGTTCGGCCGCACCTGTCCCGGGTTCGGGATCTGGGCGGCGGTGGGCAGGGCCAGGAGGGCGAGGAAGGAGATCGGGAGGTGGCGCATGGAGCTTCCTGGGGGAGGGGGCCGGAGCGATCTTACCTCCGGCCTCCGCCCCGGTCCCGGGCCCTTCCGGGGCTTCCTCGGCCCGGCCGGCCTTCCGGGCCTCAGGGCCCCTGGAGCTGCGCGCCGTAGACCAGGCCGACCGAGATCGTCTCGGCCTCGCCGGTGTTCATGCCGTCGGTGGTCGTGCGCCACATGGCCGAGAGCCCGAAGCCCTGGGCGATGCGCGCATAGACGCTGATGCCGATGCGGTCGTACTCCTCCTCGACGGCGCGGAAGCGGAACCCGGGATCACCGATGTCCGGGCCGCCTTCGCTGCGCACGAGGCTGTAGAAGGGCATCAGCGTGACGCGGTCGGCGATCGTGCCGCCCACGGTGATGTTCAGCGGCACCTCGTCCTCGGGGGCGCCGTTGCGCACGTCGTAGCCCGACTCGAGCGAGCCGAAGAAGGCGCTCACCTGGTAGTGCAGGATGCCGCGGAAGCGCAGGTCCACCTGACCGTCGCCGATGGCGGTCACGTCGTTGTCCTCGTAGTCCGTCATCGGGATCTTGACCGAGGGCGCGAGCAGGGCCGAGAACATGCCCGTCCCGATGCCGGTCGACCAGGCGCGCCACTTGGCGCCCAGGTAGAGGTCCTGGAGGTCGTCCTCGTCGTCGAAGGGGACCGTGCCGTCGGTCTCGGCCTCGACGTAGCTGGCGTTCAGCACGAGGTCGATGTCGTTCGTCAGGCCGTAGGCGGCGTACAGGGTGTAGGTCTCGCGCTCGACCTCGCCCACGCCGGGGTCGGAGACCTTCATGTCGCCCACCCAGAACTCGTCGTACCAGTCGAGGGTGTAGGAGAGGACCGTGTCGAGGCGTCCCTCGCCGCGCAGGAAACCCGTGTCGCCCTGGGCGCGGGCGAGGGAGGTGGGCAGGGCCAGGGCGAGGAGGAGGGCGGCGGTGCGTGCAGGGGTTCGCATCGGATGGAGTTCGTGGACGAGAGGTTCGAGGGCTGGAACGGAAAGCAAGCCCCCCGTTCCGCCCGAAAGCCCGGGAAGGCCGCCGGGTCGAGCCTGGCTCACTCGGGCGGAGCCGAGCGGCGCAGGCGGACCTCGACCGTCCCGGGCGCGTCGGGAGCGTACTCGAACACGGTGTTGCCGCGCCCGAGCTCCGGGTGGCTCCCGAAGACCCGGTACATGCCGCGCGGCAGGAGCCGGGCCCGCGCCAGGCCGTCCGGCCCGCTCCGGAGCGCGATCGAGCCGCCCCGGTCCCCGGTCCCGGACAGCCCGACGTCGGCCACGGGACGGCCCTGCTCGTCGACCACGCGCAGCTCGAGCTCTCCCAGCAGCGGCACCTCGATCGTCCCCAGGTCCAGGATCCCCGGCCGGAGCTCGAGCGGCCGCGGCGGCGCGACGGGGCTCGCCGGATCGCCGAGGACGAGCTCGCCCGCCACGCAGGCGAGGTCCCCGAGCTGGAAGGCGCCGAACACGTCGCTCGCGGTGCTGCCGGCGAGCCGGCGCCCGGTGCGCCAGTGCACCGGGAGGTCGCTGACCCAGCGGCCGAGGGGATCGGCCACGGCCCCGGCGAGGTGCGTCACGGGTCCGGGCGCGGGGGACTCGGTCGGCGGGGCCGCCGGGGGGGCGGGCAGCGGCGCCGAGGGCTCGGGCCCCCGCGAGGGCTCGCTGGTCCCGGCCGCCAGCCGTGCCGACGCCTCGGGGGGCGCGGGCTCCTCCCGGGCCGCGGATGGGGGCGGGCGGGAGGCTTCGGGCCGAGTGCGCGGCCCCGATCCGCGCAGGAGCAGCAGAGCGAGCCCCGTGGCGCCCCCCAGGGCCAGCAGGCCCAGCACGGCACTTCTCTGGATTCCCATGCGATTCCAGGGGTTTCCCCCGGGGCGGGGGGGGCGAGTTTGCGTCCCGGACATCGGAGTCACGGGGCGGCTACGCCCTCCGGCCACCTCCGGGAACGGAAAGATCGACCCTGCACGCACCATGAAAGCGAAGAACACGCTCCTCTGCATCACCCTGGCCGTCGCCACGGGCAGCGCCTGCCGCGACTCGAGCAACGGATCGGCCCCGACCTCCACGCCCGTGTCGAGCTTCGACTCCGGCCTGGCGCGCGACTGGTTCGGACAGCTCGTCACCGCCATCGACACCGAGAACCTGAACCCGCCCGAGGCCTCGCGTCGCATCGGCTACGCCGGCGTGGCCTTCTACGAGGCGCTGGTGGGCGGCATGCCCGGCCACAACTCGCTGGGCGGGCAGCTCAACGACCTCGGCTCGCTCCCGGCGCCGCCGGCCGGCCTGATCTCGTGGCCCGCGGCCGCGAATGCGGCCGTCTCGCAGGTGCTGGCGGCGGTCTTCGCCACGGCCTCGGCCCCGACGCTCCAGGCCTTCGCCGATCTCGAGGCCCAGATCGAGGCCGACCTGGCGACGACGGTCGACGCGGCCACGCTCGACCGCTCGATCCAGCACGGCCAGGCGATCGCCATGGCCATCACCGACTGGATCGCCGGCGACGAGTACGCCCAGTGGAACGACTGCGCCTTCACGCCGCCGGTCGGCGAGGGGCTGTGGGAGCCGACGCCGCCCGCCTTCGTGCCCAACCCGCTCGAGCCCTGCTGGGGCAACCTGCGCCCCTTCGCCCTGCTCTTCTCGGCCGAGTGCGCGCCGCTCTCGCACCCGCCCTTCTCCAAGAGCGCCGGCTCGGCCTTCGCGAACGAGGCCCAGGAGGTCTACGACGTCGGCAACAACCTGACCCCGGAGCAGATGGACATCGCGCTCTTCTGGGCCGACGGCGGCGGCACGCTGACGCCCCCGGGCCACTGGGTCAGCATCACGAACCAGGTCCTGGCCCAGGAGGACCTCGCGCTCGACGTGGCGGCCGAGGCCTACGCGCGCGTCGGCATCGCCGTGGCGGACGCCTTCATCGCCTGCTGGGAGATCAAGTTCCACTTCAACCTGCTGCGCCCGGTCACCTACATCCAGGACCCGGCCGGCCCCATCGCCGACGCGGGCTGGACGAGCTCGATCGGCACGCCGCCCTTCGCCGAGTACACCTCGGGCCACTCGACCCAGTCGGGTGCGGCCTCGCTGGTGCTGCGCGACCTGCTGGGGGACGTCCCCTTCACCGACCACACGCACGACGGCGCCGGGCTGGCCGCGCGCAGCTTCGACAGCTTCACGGAAGCCGCCGACGAGGCCGCCATCTCGCGCCTCTACGGCGGGATCCACTTCCGCGCGGCCATCGAGCGCGGGATCGAGCAGGGCGAGTGCATCGGGCGCGTGATCCTCGACAACGTCCAGTTCCGCGACTGACCAGGAACGGAGGATCGACTCCCCCAAGGGCAGCGGCCCGCAGCGGAGCCCGAGGGCTCTCTGCGGGCCGCGCTCGTTCTCGCGCGCCCGCGCGTCCGTCCGCCTGCGTAGGCGGGGGTGGCACGGGTGCGCATGAGTCGACCAGCCCGCGCGGACGAGGGGAGACTTCGGCAGGAACCTGGTGATGGAAGCGCTGAAGACCCTCGACTGGATGGCGCGCGAGCACGCGGCGATCGCCGCGATGCTGGTGCGCCTCGAGCGCGAGCTCGGGGAGCTCGTGCGGACCGGGGAGCTCGACGTCGAGGCCTTCGAGCGCCTGCTCGCCTTCTTCGAGCAGCGCGTCGACGGCCAGCACCAGGAGAACGAGGAACGCGAGTTCCTCCCGCGCCTCACGGCCCGCGCCGCCTTCCAGGATTCCACCCTGGCGCGGGCCGTGGGCGCGGAGCACCACGCCGAGCGCCGCCTGCTGGAGACGATGCGTGACCACCTCGAGGGCGCCACCTACGGCGAGCCGGGCTCGCTGGCGACCCTGGCGCTGCACGCGCGCCGCTACGCGCAGCGCCAGCGCCGGCACACCGAGTGGGAGACGCGCCTGGTCTTCGCCCTCGCGCGGCGCACGCTCACGGCCGAGGACGACCGCGCGATCGTGGCCGGCTTCCGGGCCCTGGCGCGCGCGCGTCGCGGCACGGTGTGCGGCGCGGCGCGCGCGCTGGCCCGCTGGCTGGACCGGCGGCACGTGCCGGCTGCCTGAGCGCAGCGTCGATGACGCGCTACCGTCGCTCGCGCAGCGGCGCGAGGTCCGGATCGACCGCGAGGTAGGCGTCCACGTCGAGCCCCAGCGCGGCCGCTTCCACGAGGCACGCCTCCGCCTCCGCGAGCGCGCCGAGCCGCACGTGCGCGCAGGCCTGGTTGTAGAGCGCCTTGCCCGGCTGGAAGCCGAGCGCCTGGACGTGCCGGAAGGCCTGCAGGCTCTCCTGCGCGCGTCCGAGCCCGAGCAGCGCGACCCCGCGCTGCATGTGGGCCGCGCCGTCCTCGGGCGCCGCGAGCAGCCGTTCCTCGGCGGCGGCCAGCGTGCGCCGCCAGTGCTCGCGGTCGGTCCCGACCGGCAGCTCCGGCAGCGCGGCGCGGAACTCGGTCAGGCTGGGCGCCGCGAGACCCGGCAGGGTCAGCCCGCCGGCGAGCAGCGCGCCGGCCAGGAACAGCGTGCGTCCGCCGCGCGGACCGCCGCGCAGGATGCGCACCAGGCGCTCCTCGAAGTCGCGCGCATCCGAGCCGATGGCCTGCGCGGCGCGCGGGACGAAGGCCCCCGCGGCGCGCTCGGCGGTCTCGAGCAGGGCGCCGGCGAAGGCCTTGCGCGCGGCGGGGAAGCGCTCGACCACGTAGCCGTCGCAGGCCAGCTCCGCCGCGCGGTGCAGGTGACGGCGCGCCAGCCAGAACAGCGGGTTCCAGAAGTGGAAGCCCTGCACGACCAGCTCGAACCAGGCCGTCCAGTGGTCGCGGCGACGCAGGTGCGCGAGCTCGTGGGCCAGCACGGTCGCGTCCGGCAGCGCGGCACCGGCCGGCAGCACGAGCACGGGTCGGCCCGGACTCCACAGGAACGGGCTGGCGACCTCGGACGAGACGCGCACCGGCGGCGCGGCGAGCCCCATGCGTGCGGCGACCGCCTGCACGTGCCCCGCGAGGGCCGTATCGGCCGCGACGGCGCGCTGGACGCAGCGCTCGACCGCGCGCGCGCGGCGGATCTCGCGCGCGACGACGACGGCCAGCGTCAGGAGGAACAGCCCGAGCAGGAGCTGTGCGCCCCAGATCGACCAGCTCGGGCCGAGGAGGCGCGTGGTGGCCGCCACCAGCTCGTCACCGAGGCTCGGCGTGCCGGAGGCGACGATCGCGGGGCCCTGGCTGCCCGCCGAGGGCGGCGCGGGGAGCGTGAGCGGCGGCAGGACGAGTCGCACCAGCACGAGGAGCCACAGCACGTGCTCGACCGCGGGGGGCACGCGCTTCCAGGACCGCGCGAGGAGCGCCAGCGCCGCCAGCGGCAGCGCGCACAGCGTGTTGAGGAGCAGCCAGGTGAACACGGCTCGCTACTCCTTGCCGCGCTCCTCGTCGAGCAGGGCCCGGAAGCGCGCCAGCTCGCCCTTCGAGAAGTGCCGCGTCTTCAGCAGGGAGAGGAGCAGCGGCGAGAGCGCGCCGTCGGTGAAGCGCTCGGCCAGCTCGCCCACGTGCTGGGCCAGCAGCTCGTCGCGGTCGACCACCGCCGAGTAGACCTGGGCCACGCCGTCCTTCTTGCGCGCGACGAAGCCCTTCTCGAGCAGGCGGTGCAGCAGCGTCTGCACGGTCGTGTAGGCCCACTCGGGCCCCGAGCGCGCCAGGCGCTCCTGCAGCTCGTTGGGCGCGCCCGGCGCCTTCCACAGGGCCTCCAGCACGGCCAGCTCGGCCTCGCTGACGGCCTTGAAGGGCTTGGGCTTGCGCTCGCGGGCCATGGCTCGACCGTTCCAGTCTGGCCCGTGGGACCGTGGCGGACAACGACAAGCTGTCGTTTACCCATCCGGAACCGGTTCCGGGCGTGGCCGCGGACAACTACGGAATATAGTTGTCTCGCCGGCCCGCCTTTCGGACCGTCCCACCGCAGTCCCGAGGAACCCATGCGCGCGCTCCCCGCACACCTGATCGTCCCGCTGCTCGTCCTCTCCGCCCCGCTCTCCGCCCAGAAGACCCAGGCCGCGCGCGGCGAGCCGGGCATCCCGGGCAAGCTGCTCGTCTCCGGCTTCGGCTCGGACGCGCTGCACGGCTACCGCGCCCACGACGGGGCCGTGCGCGGCTCGATCGCGGTCGCGGGGCCGCAGTGCATCGTGCGCGGGCCCGACCAGCAGCTCTACGTGTGCGCCGAGAAGATCGACCGCGTGCTGCGCCTCGATCCCGAGACCCTGCAGGCTCCGGCACCCTTCGTGTGGGACGATCCGGGCACGCCGGCGGACGAGAACGGGCCGCTCGACGGTCCGACGGCCGCCGTCTTCGGGCCGGACGGCGACCTCTACGTCGCCAGCTTCGAGACCGACCAGATCCTGCGCTTCGACGGGCACACGGGCGCCTACGAGGGGATCTTCGTCGCTGCCGGCTCGGGCGGGCTGAACGGGCCCGACGCGGGCACGAAGTTCGGCTCCGACGGCAACCTCTACGTGCCGAGCTTCTGGAACGACCGCGTGCTGCGCTACGACGCGGACGGGGCCTTCGTCGACGAGTTCGTCTCCTTCCGCGAGGGCACCCTGCGCCAGCCGCGCGACCTGGTCGAGCACGAGGGGCACTGGTACGTGGCCAGCTCCTTCAACGACCGCATCCTGCGCTTCGACCTGGACGGCGTGTACGTCGACATCTTCGCCACGCTCAACCAGCCCTACTCGCTGGCCTTCAACCCCCACGACGGCGACCTGTACGCGGTGAGCCTGGCGAACAACGCGGTGCGCCGCTTCGAGGGCACCTCGGGCCAGTTCGTCGAGGCGCTCGTGCCGGGCGGAACGGGCGGGATCCTCGGCGCGGTCTACCTGTTCTTCCTGGAGTAGTCCGGGTCGCTCACCGGCTCGCGGGCCGTCGCGGGGAACCCTGTCCCCCTCGCGGCGGCCCGCCGGCCCCTTGACAGGTCGGGGGCGGGCGTCGATCCTCGGCTCGGCGGCGGTCCACGCCCAACCTCCACGACCTCTCCCCGACCGAGGTCCACGCGAGGCAAAGGGGGGCATACTCCCGGATCGGCATCCATCCTTCTTTCGTCGCCGCGGGGCGTGGCCGTCGGGGGGACCGCTCCAAGGCTCGAGCGAAGGAGAACGACCGATGCCGATCCAGAAAGACCTGAAGCGCCGGGTGCGGGAGCGCATGCGCAAGACCGGCGAGTCCTACACCGCGGCCCGTGCGCGCCTGCTGCAGAGGAAGCTCGAGAAGCAGCCCGTGCCCGGCCCGCGCCCGGCCCCTGCCGCGCCGAGGGCCGACCTGGCCCGGCTCGCCGGCATGAGCGACGCGGCCGTGCGCGCGAAGACCGGCCGCGACTGGGCCGGGTGGGTGGCCGAGCTCGACCGCGCCGGCGCGGCCGCGCTGCCGCACCGCGAGATCGCGCAGCTCCTGCACGCGCAGCACGGCGTGCCGGGCTGGTGGTCGCAGACGGTGACGGTCGGCTACGAGCGCATCCGCGGCCTGCGCGAGAAGGGCCAGCGCCGCGGCGGCGGCTACGAGGTCAGCAAGAGCAAGACCTACCCGGTCGCGGTCGGAGAGGTGTGGCTCGCCTTCTGTCGCTGCAAGCCCTGGCTGGGCGACGCGGGCGTGCGCATGAGCAAGGCGACCAGGCACAAGTCGATGCGCTGGAAGTGGCCCGACGGAACTCCCATCGAGGTCTACTTCTGGCCAAAGGGCCCGGCAAAGACCCAGGTCCAGCTCCAGCACCGCCAGCTCCCCTCGCGCGCCGAGGCCGAGCGCCTGCGGACCTTCTGGGCGGAGCGGCTGGCGCGGGTCGGCGAGCTCCTGACCGGGCGCTGAGCTGAGCCGAGCGACCTGCGAGCGACCCCCACGCCGCCTCCGCCTCCGGAGGAGCCGTGGGGGGCTTCCCTTCCCGCCTACTCCCCGTGCTCCGCGGGCTCGAGCTGCGCGCTCCAGCCCTGCACGACCTCGATGCGCGTCAGGGCGGCCTCGGGCTGGCCCTGCTGCACGCGCAGGAACCGCTTGCCGTCGGGGGCGATGTCGAAGGGCGTGTTGGCGTTGACGCTCGGGCGGTAGCGGCCTTCGTACAGCACGCGCGGGGATCCGGCGCTCGAGGCCGGCGTCGCGGAGAGCTCCACCACCATGAGCCTGGCGGAGCTCACGAAGAAGAGCTCGCGCCCGTCCGGCGACCACAGGGGCTCCTCGCCGCCGTCGAGGGACACCTGCAGGCTCGCGCCCGGGCCCGGGAAGGGCTGGACGTAGACCTCTTCCTGGCCCGACACGTCCGACACGTAGGCGAGCCAGCGGCCGTCCGGGGAGATGCGCCCGTTGCGCTCGCCCGCCGCCGTGCGCACCAGCGGGCGCGCCTTGCGCTCGCCCGCATCGGTGGTCAGGGGGATCAGGTAGATGTCGCCGCTGCCCAGCGTGGCCCCGCCGGCCTGGTTGAAGACGAGCCATCGACCGTCGGGCGAGACGCTCTGTGGCGTCTGCGTCACGCCGTCCTCGAGCGCCAGGCGCTCCTCGTCGCTTGCGCCGTCGACGGCCTTCCAGTGCAGGCTGCGCTGACCGTTGCGCGTGCCGCGATAGGCGATGTGCGTGCCGTCCGGGGTCCACACCGGAGCCTGGCTGCTGCCGCCGGTCGTGACGAAGGGCGTCAGTGTGTTGCGCGCGAAGTCGTACAGCCAGAGGCCGACCGTGCCCTCGTCGATCTGCACCACGGCCCGCGTGCCGTCCGGGGAGAGCGTGACGCTCTCGTAGTTGCGATCGGGCATGCGCGTGGTCTCGGTCCGTCCCTCGCGATCGACCCACACCACGCGCTGCCGGTAGCGTTCCGCGCCGCCCTGCAGGAAGATCATCGTCCCGCCGGGGGACACCGCGTAGGCCGCGGCACCCTCGCCCCCGTTGCGCGCATGCTCGACCAGCGCGGTGGGGGCCGTTCCGCCGACGTCGGTCCGCTGCGGGTTCCAGGGCACCGCGAAGAGGTTGTCCTGGCGGGCGTACACGAGATGCCCGTGCACGAAGCGCGGCGAGCTCCCGCCCGACAGCAGCCTGTGCTGCGCGCCGCGCGCGAGGTCCAGCACGGTCACATGGCATTCGTCGAGGCCGGGCCCGGTCCAGACCAGGAACAGGAGCTGCTTCCCGCCCGGCAGGCACACCGGCCAGCGGTGGCTGATCTCGCCCCGGCTGCGATCCACCGCCGTCACCGGGGTCGCGGCGCCGCCCGCGGCCGGGACGGCGTGCAGCCCCGTGGCCCCCGAGGGGGCGAAGTAGATGCGCTCGTCCTCGCCCCACGCCCCGCCGCGCGGATCCGGCACCTCGCTGGACACGACCTGCAGGCCCGCGCCGCTGATCGCCACCTTCTTGAGCTTGCGCTGGGCGAAGAACGCGATCCACTGGCCGTCGGGCGAGAAGAACGGTCCCTCGGCGCCCTCCGTGCCGTCGAGGGCCCGCGCCTCGGGCTCGGCCAGGGCGCGCAGGAAGAGGCGTGCCTTCCCGTCTTGCCCGCCGACGTAGCAGACCAGCGTCCCGTCGGGCGAGAGCGCCAGGGGCTGCATGTCGGCGTTGGTGAGCTCGTCGCCCTCGGGGAGCACGAGGCTCGTGCGCGCGAGCGTCTGCCGCGCGGGCGCCGGAGCCCGCGGACCGAGGAACCGCATCGCGGCCGCCGCGACCAGCATGGCGCCGAGCACGAGGAGCGCCAGGCGCGCCCCCCCGAGCCCGCGCGCTGCGGGGGCCGCGGCGTGCGCCACGCTGGACCCGGGCGCGCTCGCCTCCTCCAGCAGGAAGCGCACGACCGCGAAGTCTCCCAGGCGCTGGGCGCGCTCCTTCTCGAGGCAGCGCGCGACGAGCATGCGCAGTGCCGCAGGCGTGTCCGCGGGCAACCCGCCCAGGTCGGGCGTCGTGTGCAGCACCGCGCCGAGCACGTCGCCCAGCGACTCGCCCACGAAGGCGCGCTTCGCCGTCAGGCACTCGTAGAGCACGCAACCGAAGGCCCAGATGTCGACGCGCTTGTCGATCGCCTTCCCACGCGCCTGCTCGGGGGCCATGTAGGTGGGCGTTCCCAGGAGACGCCCGGCCGCCGTCGCGAAGACGCTGTCGGTCGACGATCCGGCGCCGCTCTCGCTGACCGATTTCGCCAGGCCGAAGTCGAGCACCTTGACGCGACCCTCCGGCGTGAGGCGCACGTTGGCCGGCTTCAGGTCGCGGTGGATCACGCCCGCCGCGTGGGCGGCCTCCAGGGCCTCGGCGATCTGGCGCGCGACGTCGAGCGCCTCCGAGCGCGGCAGCGGACCCCGCGCCAGGCGCTCCTCCAGCGTCTCGCCCGGGACGAGCTCGAGCACCAGGAAGCACGTGTCGCCGACCTGGTCGATGCCGTGGATCTGCGCCACGTTCGGATGGTTGAGGCTCGCCAGGGCCTTGGCCTCGCGCTCGAAGCGCTGCAGGCGCTCCTCGTCCTCGGCGAAGTGCTCCGGCAACACCTTGATGGCCACCTCGCGCCCCAGGCGCGAGTCGCGCGCGCGCCAGACCTCGCCCATCGCCCCGGCCCCGAGCGGGGCCAGCACGTCGTAGTGCATGAGCTTGCTTCCGGGGGCGAGGGACATCCCAGCGATCCTATGCCGAAGGGAGCCTCGGCCGCTTCGACGAACTCGCCCGCGCCGGGGCGGGCCAGGCAGGTCTCGGAGGCTTGCCCGCGGAGCGGATGGCCGCCAGGTCACGCTCCCTGCGTTACCCTCGGCGCGTGCGACGGGTGCTGCGAGCGGGCGGGATCGGCCTGGCGCTCGTGCTGCTCGTGGTCGGGCTCCTGTACCTGTGGAGCTCGGGCGCGCGGTCGAACCCGACCCCGTCTTCCGTGGCGAGCGCTCCGGCCGCCGAGCCCGCGCCGGCCCGGCTGCGCGCGCCGGCCGCGGTCGAGCCGGAGCCCGTCGCGACGCGCCCGCGCGCGCGGGAGGCCGAGCCGGAGCGCACGGCGCGCCCCGCGTCCAGGGCTCCGCGCACGCGCGCGCTCGTGCACGGACGGCTCCTGATCGCGAGCAGCGGCGCGCCGCTGGACGAGGTCCTGCGCCTGCGCCTGCGCACGGGCGACCTGAGCGTGATCGAGGAGCTGGTCTCCGCGCCCGACGGCAGCTTCGCGAGCACGGTCGAGTTCCCGCGCGGCCTCCTGCTGCTCAAGGTCTTCCGCCCCAACGGCGACGTGGCGGCGGACATCGAGGGCCCCTTCGACCCCGCCGCGCCCGAGGAGTGGCTCGTGCGCGTGCCGTGGTCGACCTTCGTGCACGCCACCGTGCTCGGGCGCGAGGGCCAGGAGCTGCCGCGCCTCGACGTGGCCCTGTTCGCGCGGCGCGCGGGCGGCGGCAGCCACGAGGGCCGCACGCGCAAGGGCGAGTTCACGCTCGATCGCCTCGAGCCGGGCCCCTACACGCTGCACCTCTCGCTCGGGCTCGAGGCCCACGCGCTCGAGCTCGACGTGCGCCGCGGCCCGAACGAGCTCGGCGAGCTGCGCGTGCCGCTGGGCGAGGGCGGCGCGGTCAGCGGGCGGCTCCTTGCCCCCGGGCACGATCCGGTGGCGCGCCTGATGCTGCGTGCGGAAGGCGGCGGCCTGGTGGCGCTGAGCGAGACGAGCAGCGGGGTCGAG
Source organism: Planctomycetota bacterium (assembly GCA_036376275.1). Taxonomy (GTDB): domain Bacteria; phylum Planctomycetota; class UBA1135; order UBA1135; genus JABFRZ01. Next base: position 140,325 of record DASVAP010000258.1, read on the forward strand.
GGCGAGGCGCGCTTCCAGATCGAGGGCGTGCCGCCGGGGCGCTACCGGCTCGAGCTCCTCTCCGAGGACGGCCTGCGCTACGAGCCCGGCGGGCTAGAGCTCAAGCCGCCCGCGAGCGGGCTCGAGTTCCACGCCCGCGGATCGCAGGAGCCCTTCCGGCTCCAGGCCAGCGACGCCGACGGCCAGCCGCTCGACGTCGAGGTCCTCGTGCGCATCCGTGGCCAGTGGATCCTCGACACGGAGAGCTTCGCGCGCGCCGACGTCGAGCGCTGGATCGCGCTCGCGCCGGAGCACAGGCCTGCGCGCGGCGAGCGACCCGCGGCGACCCCGCTCGAGGTGCGCCTCGAGCGCGGCCACGGCGAGGCCTTCCTGTTCCAGCCGCTCGGCTTCGACCTCTACTGGGCCAACGCGGGCGGCGTGCGTGGCGGCGTCCTGGCCGGCGTCGCGGTCGTGGCCGACGGGCGCACGGTGGCCGAGAGCGACGCCGACGGGCTGGCGCTGGTCAGCCTCGAGGCCGTGCCCGACCTGATCGAGCTCCAGCGCCCCGGCTGGCGCGTGATCGAGCGCATCGAGATGCAGCGGCTCACGCTGGTCGGGATGGGGCCCGAGTGAGCGC
>DASVAP010000301.1:0-4791 GCA_036376275.1 Planctomycetota bacterium
AGCGTGCCCTCGAACTCCTGGAAGATCGACTCGTAGGACTTGCCCAGGATGTTGGCCAGCACGTTCAGGCGCCCGCGGTGGGCCATGCCGATCACGACCGTCTCGACCCCGCGCTCGGCGGCGCGCTCGATCAGCTCGGCCAGCACCGGGATCAGCGTGTCGGCGCCCTCCAGCGAGAAGCGCTTGTTGCCCACGTACTGCGTGTGCAGGAAGCGCTCGAAGTTCTCGGCGCGGTACAGGCGCTCGAGCAGCGCCAGGCGCGTCTCGTGCGTGAAGGCGTGCTCGCTGGCCGGGTTCTCGACCTGCTCGCGCACCCACCACTTGCGCTCGCGGTCGGCGATGTGCATGTACTCGACCGACCAGCGCCGGCAGTAGGCGCGCCGCAGGACGGTCAGGATCTCGCGCAGCGGGAGCTCGCTCTTCCCCAGCATCGGCGCCGGGAAGACGCGGTCGAGGTCCCACAGCGTGAAGCCGTAGGCCGAGGGGTCGAGCGACTCGAGCAGGTCGGGCCGGTACTCGAGCGGGTCGAGGTCGGCGATGCGGCAGCCGCGCACGCGGTAGGCGTTGATCAGCTCCCAGACCCTGGCGCGCTTCTCGGCCGAGCCGCGGCGCAGGTCGCCGTCGTCCTCCGCGATCGTCCACGGCTTCCAGGGCACGCGCAGCGTGCGGAAGATCTCGGCGTAGAGCTCGGCCCCGGTCAGGAGCTCCTCGACGCGCTTCAGGAACAGGCCCGACTCGGCACCCTGGATCACGCGGTGGTCGTAGGTCGAGGTCACGGTCACGACCGGCCCGACCGCGGCCTGCGCCAGGGCCGCCGGCGAGGCCAGCGCCAGGTGCGGCGGCACGCCGATCGAGCCGGTGGCGACGATCAGGCCCTGGCCCTTCATCAGGCGCGGGACGCTCATCTCGGTCCCGAAGCCGCCCGGGTTGGTGAGCGTGACGTTCGTGCCGGCGTAGTCGGCAGCCGCCAGCTTCCCGGCGCGCGCGCGCGCCACCAGGTCCTCGTAGGCCGCGCGGAAGGCCTGGAAGTCGAGCGTGTCGGCCGCCTTGACGCTGGGCACGACCAGCGTGCGCCCGCGCGGCGTCTCGATGTCGATGGCGATGCCGAGGTTCACGTGCGGGTCGACGCGCTTGAAGGGCTTGCCGCCCTGCTCGACGAAGGCCGCGCGCAGGTTCGGGAACTGCGCCAGGGCCCGCACCAGCGCGTAGGCGATCAGGTGCGTGAAGGAGGCCTTGCCCAGCGCGCGCACGTCGAGGTGCTCGTTCAGGATCGCGCGGTTCTCGACCAGCGCCTTGGCCGGCAGCGTGCGCACCGAGGTCGCGGTCGGGACCTCGAGGCTCTCCGACATGTTCAGCGCGATGCGCCCGGCGACCCCGGAGAGCGGCTCCAGCCCGGGCGTCGGCTCGGCGTCGGGCGCGCGCGGCGGTTCCTCGGTCGCGGTGGCCGTGGCCGCGGGAGCAGGCGCCGGCGCGGGCGCGGCCGGAGCCTCGGCGCGTCCCGCGGCGCGCTCGAAGAGCACGCGCCAGGACTCGTCCACGCGGCTGGCGTCCTCCTTCCACTCCTCGAACAGGGCCTGCACGTAGCCCGCGTTGACGCCGTACTCACGCTCGAAATCGAGACTCATGGGAGCCGCGGATTGTAGCGGAGAGGCCGGGCATGCCGGGCCAGCCGAGGGGCCTGGCCGGCGCCGGAAAGGCTTTCCGCGCGGTTCCAGGACCTCGGCCGTGCGGCCGCCGGCGAGGGCTGCCGAAAGAGAGACGCGTCGCACCGTCCACCGAAGGATCCGATTCCATGTCCAGCGCTCTCCGCTCGTCCGCCCTCCCCGCCAGCCTGCTCTGCGCCGTGCTCGCCGCCTGCTCGGGCAGCTCCTCTGGCGACGACGTGGCAACGGTGACGCTGGCCGTGACGGACGCGGCCTCGGACGAGCTCTCGACCTTCATGATCGGGGTCGAGTCGGTGCAGCTCCTGAGCGCGACGAACCCGCCGATCGAGCTCCTGCTCCAGCCGGTGGCGCTCGACTTCGTGCTGCTCACGGACCTCTCGCGCGTCCTCAACGTCCAGATCGTGCCCGAGGACGTGTACACGGGCCTCGAGGTCACGCTGGTCTACGACCAGGACCGCGTGCACGTGCACGGCGAGAACGTGCCGGCGACGCTGATGGACGCCGAGGGCAACGCCCTGACGGGCACCCAGGTGCTGCCGATCGACTTCGTGGTCCCGCTGCAGGTCGCGGGCGGCAACTACGTGGTCGAGCTGGACCTCGACCTGAACCAGTCGGTCGACGTGGACGTGGCCCAGAACGAGGTCTTCTTCGAGCCGACCCTCGTCCCGCGCGTGAACCGCCTCGACCCGCGCGAGCACGCCGTGACCGGCGACCTGCGCACGGTCCAGCTCGAGAACAGCCGCTTCCGCGTGGCGCTCGAGGGGCCCCCCGGCGCGCAGCCGGCGCTCGAGGTGAGCGTCGGGCCGGGGACGGTGTTCCAGATCGACGGCCAGTGCCTGCTGGGCGCGGCGGGCCTCGCGCTGCTCGACACGCTGCCGCTGAACTCCTGGGTGCAGGCCTTCGGCGCGATGAGCGCCGGCTCCTCGCGCTTCCAGGCCCTGACGGTCGAGGCCGGCACGGGCACCTACAACGGCGGCACGGACATCGTCGAGGGCGTGATCGTCGCGCGCACCGGCGGATCCGGGGCCGACGCGACGCTCACGGTGCGCGGGCACAGCAACCTGTACGGCCCGACGCGCATCCTCGAGTTCAACCTGACCTTCACCGTCCTGACGAGCCTGGCGAACACGAAGGTCGTGCGGCGCAGCTCCGCCGCCCTGTACGACACGGACGACCTGAACGTCGGCCAGCGCGTGCGCGCCTTCGGGATGCTCGACACGGGCACGAACACGCTCGACGCTTCCACCGCCACCGATGTCGTGCGCATGCAGCCCACCTGGGTCTTCGGCGAGGCCGCGGGCGCGCCGGCCGGCGGGGTCCTGACGATGGACCTCGTGCGCGTCGACCTGCGCGACCAGGCCGACTTCACCTGGAGCGACAGCGGCACGAACCCGCCCACCCCGACCGCCTTCACGATCGAGGAGCACAACCTCGGCATCGGCCAGGGCATCGGCGCCACGACCCCGGTCATCGCGCTGGGCTTCTTCGCCCCGGTGGACGCGCCGGGCTCCGACTTCGACGCGGCCCTGGTGGCCAACCGCGAGCTCCTGCCCTCGCTCCTGCTCGTGCGCGACCGCCTGAACGGCTTCACGACCACGACCACCGCCACCGCCGCGGCGATCGACTTCACCTTCTCGCCCGATCCCGCCGCGCCGCTCGAGCGCGCCGTGATCGACATGGGCTTCGCCGGCCAGACCGACGTCGTGCCGACGGGCGTCACGCTCGTCCCGCGCCCCGGCACGGCGGGCGTCGGCTTCTACCTGCTCTACGACCGCACCCTGCAGACGGTCGGCCTCTACTTCACGTTCGCCACCTTCGCCCAGGCCCTGGACGCCGCGCTCGACGGCGGCGCGACGCTCTTCAACGTCGGTGCCCTGGGCGTGTACGACGCCGGCACCGGCGAGGTCCCGACCTCCCTGACCGGCGTCACGGTGCAGTAGCCGGAGCGCCGGGCCCGGCCCGGTCGTTCCTCTCACTCGAAGTGCCGGAACCCCTCCCACCGCGCAGCGATCTCCCCGCGCGGCCGCCGGCACAGCCACAGCGGCAGGGCGCGCCGCTCCGGCATGCCCCACTCGCTGCGTGACACGCGCGCCAGCTCGACCTCCTCGAAGAGCTCGCCCAGGTCCTCCGCCTCGTCCCCCACCACCAGCGCCGTCGTGAACGGCCCGCTCGGCGGCCCCCACAGGTAATACGTGTTGTGCGCGCTGAAGACCCCCAGCGTCCCGCGCGCCGCGCCGAACCACTCCAGCGCCCCGGCATTGCCGTAGTTCTGCGTGAAGACGGCCGTGTCGGCGCGCTCGTCCGGCGGGAGCGCCGCCAGCACCTCCGCGACGTCGCGCGCGAGCTCCTCCCAGCCGAGGCGATCCGCGAACCACTGCGGCAGGGCGGTGACCTTCTGCTCCCCCGCCTCCATCGGCCGCGCCGCGCCGAGCGCCTGCGCGTAGCGCGCCGCGGCGGGCGGTGAGAGCACCGGCAGCCCGAGCGGCGCGAGCGCGACGAACCCGAGCCCCATCACGACCCCCACCCCCACCCTGCGCGCGCGCGTCGCGAGCCACGGTTCCAGCACCACCGCTCCGGCCGCGAAGAGCAGCGGATAGATCCCCGCGATCCGGTCCGGCCGGCTCTTCTGCGCCGCCAGCAGCAGCCCGAACAGCACCACCGCCGCCACCCCCAGCGCGCGCGCCGACGCCAGCTCGCGCCGCCAGCACAGCCCCACGAGCCCCGCGATCCACAGCGGCGCCGCCACGGGGTTCAGGAACAAGACCTGCATCAGCGCGACCGCGTGGGGCGGCGTGGGCACGTTCTTGAAGCGATCGGCGTTGGCGTAGAACTCGAGCGACGGCCAGCCGTGCGCCTCCTGCCAGAGGAGGTTCGGCAGCGCGAGGAGCAGCGCCACCCCCGCCGCGAGCCACGGCCCGCTCGTCGCGAGCTGCCGGCGCGCCGGTGTCACCACGATCCCGAGCGCCAGCGCCGCGCCCCGCAGCACCAGCGTGTGCTTGTTCATCAGCCCGACCCCGAGCACCGCCCCCAGCGCCAGCCACGTCGCTGACCGTGTTGCTGGCCATGTTGCTGGCCGCAGCGCGCGCAGCACCTCGAGCGCCAGCAGGCACGCCCCCGCCCACAGCAC
>DASVAP010000311.1:0-7596 GCA_036376275.1 Planctomycetota bacterium
CGCTGGCGCAGGAGTTCGAGTTGATCTGCAGGCGCTCGGCGTGCTCGATCAGGGCCTTCGGCCAGACGCCGTAGCCCAGGCGCCAGCCGGTCATGGCGAAGGTCTTGCTCCAGCCGTCCAGCAGGATCACGCGCTCGCGCAACGGCTCGAAGGCCAGCAAGGAGACGTGCTCGGCCGGCGCGTACACCAGGCGCGCGTAGATCTCGTCCGAGAGGATCGCCACCTTCGGCCAGCGCTCGAGGCCCACCGCCAGGCGCTCCAGGGCCGCGCGCGGGACGCAGCCGCCGGTCGGGTTGGCCGGGGTGTTCACGACGATCAGGCGCGTGCGCTCGTTGACCTTGGCCAACACCTCCTCGGGGTCGAAGCCGAAGCCGCGCTCCTCGCGCAGCACGATCGGCACCGGCGTGGCACCGGAGCAGCGGATCATCGACTCGTAGATCGGGAAGCCGGGGTTGGGGTAGAGGATCTCGGCCCCCGGCTCGCCGAACATCAGGATCGCAAAGAAGAGCGTGGGCTTGCCGCCCGGCACGATCAGGACCTGGTCGGGGTCCACGCGCACGCCGCGGCGCAGCTCGACGTCCTCGGCCACGGCCTCGCGCAGGTCGCGCAGGCCCTTGGCCTCGGTGTAGCCGTGCCAGCCGTCGCGCAGGGCCTGGCAGCCGGCCTCGACGATGTGGGCCGGGGTCGGGAAGTCGGGCGCGCCGATGCCCAGGTTGATCACGGAGCGCCCCGCGGCCTCCAGCTTCTTGGCCCGCGCCAGCACCTCGAAGGCCGACTCGGTGCCGAGCTGGAGCATGCGTTGGGCGAGCTGCAAGGGGAGGTGCCTTTCCGGTTCCGGGTCGGTCGCGCGAGAACCCCCAGGCTACGGCCAGGTGTTCGGAACGGTCAAGACGGCGCGGCCGTGCACGCGTGGAGCGAGCGCACGAAGGACGGAATCCCTTTCCCAAGCGCCCGCGGGCGCGCGATCTTGTCCCTCCCGCATGAGCGCGCGGTCCAGCGAGAGCCCGCTCCCGTCCCGCGCACGCGCGCTAGGGCCGGGGCTGGCGGCGACGGCGCTGGTCGTCGTCCTGCTCGCGCTCTACGCGCGCACGCGCACGCACGGCTTCGTCGCCTACGACGATCCGGTCTACGTCAGCGAGAACCCGGTGGTCGCGCGCGGGCTGACCTGGGAGGGCCTGCGCTGGGCCTTCGGGTTCCACGCCGGCAACTGGCACCCGCTGACCTGGCTCGCGCACATGCTCGACGTCGAGCTGTTCGGCCTCGACGCGGGCGCGCACCACCTGGTGAACGCGGGCCTGCACGCGCTGAACGCCGTGCTGCTGTTCCTGGCGCTGGCGCGCCTGACCGGTGCGCGCTGGAGCGCCCTGGCCGTGGCCGCGCTGTGGGCCCTGAGCCCGCTGCGGGCCGAGTCGGTGGCCTGGGCCAGCGAGAAGAAGGACGTGCTCGCGGGGACGTTCTGGTGCCTGACGCTGCTGGCCCACGAGCGCCACGCGCGCCGTGGCGGGGCCGGGCGCTACGCCCTGGTGTGCCTGACCCTCGCGCTCGGGCTGATGGCGAAGTCGATGCTCGTCACGCTGCCGCTCGTGCTGCTCGTGCTGGATGCCTGGCCGCTCGGGCGCGCGGCGCGCGCGGGACCGGGGGCGCCCTCGCCCTGGCCGCGCCTCGTGCTGGAGAAGCTGCCGCTCCTCGCCCTGGCGCTCGGCGCGGGCCTGGCCACGCTCCTGATCCAGAGCGAGGAGGGCGCGCTGGGATCGCTCTCGCTGCTGGAGCGCGCGACGAACGCCGGGCGCTCGGCCTGGATCTACGTGGGCCAGACCTTCCTGCCGGGCGAGCTGGCGTGCTTCGTGCCGCACCCCGTGCTGGTCACGCCGCGCGCGGAGCTCGGGCGGGCGCTGTTCCTGCCGGGCACCCTGGGGCTGCTCGGGATCGCCGCCGTGACGGCCTTGTTCCTGCGCCTGCGCGCGGGCCGGCCACATCTGCTGGTGGGATGGCTGTGGTTCCTGCTCGCACTCCTGCCGGTGATCGGACTGGTGCAGGTCGGGCACCAGGCCCACGCCGACCGCTACACGTACCTGCCGACCGTCGGGCTCCTCCTGGCGCTGGTCCTCGAGCTGCGCGCGCGGGTTGCGGCACGGCCCGCGCACGCGCCCGTCCTCGCCGCCGGGCTCGCCGCCCTCGCGCTGTTCTTCGCGCTGCGCACGCGCCCGCAGATCGACACCTGGCGGGACAGCCGCACGCTCTTCCAGCACGCGCTGGCCGCGAACCCGCGCAACTACCTGGCGGCCACCTTCCTCGGGCAGGTCGAGCGCCGCGCCGGCGAGCTCGCGGCCGCGCGCGGACACCTCGAGCTCGCCCTCGAGGCCAACAAGCTGCACGTCCCGGCCATGCTCGAGCTGGGCCTGACCCTGCTCGAGCTCGGCGACCTGCCCGAGGCGCGCAAGCTGCTCAAGCGCACGCTGCGCAACGATCCGGGCAACGCCGCGGCGCAGCGCGCCCTGGCGGAGGTCGAGCGGCGCCTCGGGCCGGGGCCGGGGGATTGACTCGTCCGGGAATCCGCGCACCGGATCACCGGGCGGGCGCGCGCCCGCCCGGTGATCCGGTGCGGTCACGCTGACGGCGCAATCTGTAGCCGATCTCCGATCGGCTAGCGTGCCCCGAACAGCGCGTGGCCCACGACCGCGGCCCAGGCCAGGGTGTTGGCCAGGAACCAGCCGTCGCCGCCGAGCAGGATGCGCGCCGGGTTCTCGCCGCCGCGCCCGCTCTGCACCAGCACCATGTAGCGCCCGATGCCGAAGGCCACGAAGGGCACGCTCCAGAAGAGTCCGGCGCCGGTCCCGAACTTGCGCACGGTCTCGGGATCGACCGTGTACATCGTGTAGGCGACGATCGTGCAGGCCGCCAGCACGCTGACCATCTGGTCGAGGAAGCCGAGCGTGTAGTGCTGCAGGCTCGCGCGCGTGCTCGCGCCGGCCTCGCCCAGGAGCCCGAGCTCGGCGCGGCGCTTGTTCAGCGCCAGGAACAGCGCCAGGAACAGCGTGCACAGGAAGGCCCAGCGCGAGATCTCGGCCTCGGCCGCGTTGCCGCCGGCCGCCAGGCGCAGGAGGAAGCCCGCGGCGATGCAGAAGGCGTCCACCAGCACGACGTGCTTCAGGCGCGTGCTGTAGGCCAGGTTCAGGAGCCCGTAACCGGCCAGCAGGAGCACGTTCGCGCGCCCGCCGCCGTGCCAGCCGGCCAGCGCCAGGCCGAGCGCGAAGCAGAGCCCCGCGCAGGCCAGCGCGGCCGGGATCGCGAGCTGGCCGGAGGCGATCGGGCGCTTGCGCTTCTCGGGGTGCGCGCGGTCGCGCTCGACGTCCAGCACGTCGTTCACGAGGTACACCGCGCTGGAGGCCAGGCAGAAGGCCGCGAAGGCCACCAGGCTGGCCCAGCCGTGGCCGCGCGCCAGGGCCTCCTCCAGGCCGTGCTCGCCCGCGGCGAAGACCAGCGCCGCCAGCACGAAGAGGTTCTTCGACCACTGGTGCGGACGCAGCGCCCGCAGGAGGGCCCCCGGACTCATGCGGGGGCGGAAGCTACCCCGCGCGCGGCCCTCAATCGAGCGTGAACTTGGTCAGGTCCTGGACCGGGGAGTCGGGCCCGACGGTCAGCGTGACCTCGTCCTTCGTGATCACGCCCTGCTCCTTCAGGAGCGGCAGCTCGAAGGTCTGCACGTTGCCGTCGGCGTAGAGCACGTTGGTCGTCGTGCGGTGGTTCAGCTCGGGATCGTTGTCGTCGCACACCAGCGGCTCCTTGCCCGAGGAGGAGAGCCCCTGGCGCAGGGGGTGCAGCTTCATGTCGCGCCCGGCGTAGGCCGAGTAGCTGCCGTTCACGCGCTCGAGGTCGCTCCACCACTCCTCCCAGGGCAGCTCGCCGATCGCGAGCGCGGCCTTCTCCACGGCCGGGCAGGTCAGGCGCTCGGAGTTGGCCTTGGTGTTCTCGATCGCCTCGCGCGCGATCACGGCGGCGAAGAACTTGGCGCCGCTCTCCTTGGGGATGCCCTTGTACTTGGTGTTGTACTGCAGCAGCGCCCCGTGGATCTGGCGCAGGTTCGACTGGCAGCCGGTGACCTTGGCGCCCTCGATCGCGTCGTTGACCATCGGGGTCAGGGTCGCGACCAGGATCGAGATGATCAGGATCACCGCCAGGAGCTCGATCAGCGTGAAGCCGGAGCGGCCGGCGGGACGCGGGCGAGGGGTCGTGGGCATGGGGGAAGGCGTGGGGTCCGGGACGGCCAGGATAGGCGCACCGGGCTCCCTACCCTAGCGCGCGGGGCTGGTCACAGGCTGGCGGCCCTTGGCGAGCTCCGCAGCGGCGGCGCGCAGGGCGTCCTTGCGGCCGGTGTCCTCCCAGGCGAAGCCGTCGCGCCCGAAGTGCCCGTGGAAGGCGGTCCGGGCGTAGATGGGGCGCTTCAGGTCGAGGGCCTGGATGATCTTGGCCGGGCGCAGGTCGAAGACCTTCTCGATCGCCGCCACCAGCATCTCGTCGCCCAGGGCTCCGGTGCCGAAGGTGTCGACGCGCACCGAGAGCGGCTTGGCCACCCCGATCGCGTAGGCGACCTGCACCTCGCAGCGACGCGCCAGGCCGGCCGCGACCACGTTCTTGGCCACCCAGCGCGCGGCGTAGGCGGCCGAGCGGTCGACCTTGGAGGGATCCTTGCCGCTGAAGGCCCCGCCGCCGTGGCGCCCCATGCCGCCGTAGGTGTCGACGATGATCTTGCGCCCCGTCAGGCCGCAGTCGCCGTGGGGTCCGCCGATCACGAAGCGCCCGGTCGGATTGACGTGGTAGATCGTTTTCTCGTCGAGCCAGGCGCTCGGGAAGGTCGGCCGGATGATCTTCTCGATCACCTCGCGGCGGATCGTGGCCTGGTCGACGTCCTCGTCGTGCTGGGTCGAGAGCACGACCGTGTGTGCGCGCACGACCTTGTCGCCCTCGTACTCGATCGTCACCTGCGACTTCGCGTCGGGGCGCAGCCAGGGCAGCTGCTTGGTGACGCGCAGCTCGGCCTGGCGCTCGACCAGGCGGTGCGCGTAGTGGATCGGGGCCGGCATCAGCACCGGGGTCTCGTCGCAGGCGAAGCCGAACATCAGGCCCTGGTCGCCTGCGCCCTGGTCCTCCTGCTCCTTCTCCGTGCGCGTGACACCCTGGCTGATGTCGGGCGACTGGCGGTCGAGGGCCACCATCACCGCGCAGGTCTTGCCGTTGATGCCCCAGTCGTCGTTGGTGTAGCCGATGCGCTGGATCGTCTCGCGCGCGACCTGGGTGTAGTCGACGTGGGCGCGGGTCGTGATCTCCCCGGCCACGACGCACAGGCCCGTCGTGACCAGCACCTCGCAGGCGACGCGCGAGTCCGGGTCCTCCGCCAGGCACGCGTCGAGGACGGAGTCGGAGATCTGGTCGGCCACCTTGTCGGGGTGGCCCATGGAGACGGACTCGGACGTGAAGAGGTGTCGGGCCATCGGGGCGCGGGGGGAGGGGCGCGCCGGACGGAGCCGGCGGCGCGGTCGGGGAAGGTTATCCGGGGCCCGGGCCCCTGGCCAGCGCCGGCAGGCCGAGCGACTCCAGCGCCCGCAGCGTGAGCTCGGTCGCGCCACGCTGCGCGGCCACGGCGGCGATCCCGGCCGCGCCCATGCGCGCGCGCTCCTCCGGCGCGGCGACGAGGCGCGCCAGCTCGCGCTCCAGCGCGCCCTCGTCCGCCACGGTGCGCGCCGCGCCGGCGGCCGTCAGCAGGGCCGCCTCCTGGTCGAAGTTGTCGACGTGCGGCCCGAACAGGACCGGCTTCCCCTGGGCCGCGGGCTCGAGCATGTTCTGGCCGCCGTGCGGGACCAGGCTCCCGCCGACGAAGACGAGGTCGGCCAGGGCGTAGACGCGCTCGAGCTCGCCGATCGTGTCGACCAGCAGCGGGCGCGCTGGATCGAGGCGCGCGCCGGCGCGCAGCTCGGTCAGGCGCTGGACCGGCGCGCCGGTGGCCTGGAAGCGCGCGGCGAGCTCCGGCGCCCGGTCCGGATGGCGCGGGACGAGCACCAGGCGCGCCGCCGGCGCTGCGCGGAGGGTTGCGCGCGCGACGAGCTCCTCCTCGGGCGCGTGGGTCGAGCCGGCCACGATCACGGCCTGCCCGGGCGCCGCGGCGACCCAGCGCGCGAGCTCGGCCTCGGGCGCGAGCGCGCCCACGCGCAGCCCGTCGAACTTGACGTTGCCGGTCACGCACACGCGCTCCGGGTCGATGCCGAGCTCCTTGAAGCGCCGCGCGTACTCCTCGCTCTGGGCACAGAAGAGCGAGATGCGGTTGAACTCCGGCAGCCAGCGCCGGAAGAACACGTAGCGGCCGTGGCTGCCGCGCGTGATGCGCCCGTTGACGACCGCCACGGCGCGGCCCTCGGCGTTGCACTCGCGCAGGAAGTTCGGCCAGACCTCGAGCTCGACCAGCACCACCAGGGCCGGGTCGACGCGCGCCAGGAAGCGCCGCACGATCCACGAGAGATCCGCCGGGAAGCGCACGCGCAGGTGCGCAGGGAAGAGCTTCCCGGCCACCTCCGTGCCGGTGTTCGTCGTGCTGCACAGGACGACCTCGCAGCCCGGATGGGTGCGCTCGAGGGCCTCGACCACCGCGCGCGCGGCCTTGACCTCCCCCACCGAGACGCCGTGCACCAGGACCCGCGGACGTGTCGCCGGCGGCACCCGCGCCAGACCGGCCCCCAGGCGCTCGCGCACCATGCGCGCGAAGGCCGGGCTGCGCAGGCTGCGCCACAGGAGCCAGGGCGAGCCGAGCAGCAGCCCCACGACCCAGGCCAGGTCGTAGAGCCCGTGCAGGAGCACGCGCAGCAGGCCCGGGTCCGGATCGCCCCGGATCGCGGGCGGCAGGCGGAGCGTGCCCGGAGCGCGCCCGGCGTTCTGCGCCTCGGCCATCGGGCGCGATCCTTGCCCTGGCCGGCGCGGAAGTAAAGGAGCCGCGCGCGCCGCCGGAAACGCGATGGGCCGGGACGCACGCGTCCCGGCCCACCGCGACTACCGGAATCCGGGGCCTACTGGCACCAGAACAGGTCGTCGATGCCGCCCGACCCGCCGAGGGTCACGACGATCTGCACGACCGCGGTGCCGTCGAAGCCAGCCATCTCGCTGGCGGTGACGGTCGAGGCGAACCCGGGCTGGTTCAGCAGGGTCGTCAGGTTGAGGGTCTTCCAGCCCGGCTCGGGGAAGTCCGTGACGCGGTCGCCCGTCCAGTTGCCCGGCACGGCGTAGGTGCGCGTCTTCCCGTTCACGTCGGTGAGGACCACGCTGCTGGCGGGGTCGGCCCCGTCGATGTCGACCAGCACCATGCTGGAGGGCGTGACCGGCACGCAGAAGGCCAGGGTCAGCGTCCCACCGTTGGCGTCGTCGTTGTGGGAGCAGTACACGCCGGAGCCCGGCGGGCACTCCGTCTGGTTCCCGTCGTGCTGCAGGATCAGGATGTTGCCCCTGCTCACCAGGAGGTCGGGATCCTGCGTCGCCGGGCCGTTGGTGGAATCCAGGATCGCGGCCGTGTTGGCGAGCGAGGGATTCGCGCTGCCCGTGATCGCGATCGGGTAG
>DASVAP010000313.1:0-10097 GCA_036376275.1 Planctomycetota bacterium
AGCCGGGCGCCGGCGCGGGCGTGCCGGAGGGCCTGTCGAGCTTCGGGCGCGAGGTCGTGCGGCGCATGAACGCGCTCGGGATCGTGGTCGACCTCTCGCACGCCGGCGAGCGCGCCTTCCACGAGGCCCTGGAGACGAGCACGGTCCCCGTGATCGCGAGCCACTCCGGCTGCCGCGCGCTGCACGATCACCCGCGCAACCTGAGCGACACCCAGCTCCGCGCCCTTGCGCAGCAAGGTGGCGTGATCGGGATCGTGTTCCACCCGCCCTTCCTGGACGCCGCCGCCAAGGCCGAGCAGGAACGCGTGCGCAAGCTTCCGGAGTACGCCGGCATCGAGGCCAGCGAGCCCATGGCGCGGTTCCTCGCGCAGCAGCGCGTGATGCGCGCCCACGCGGCGCCCTTCCCGCTCGCGCGCCTGGTCGCGCACGTCGAGCACGCCGTCGAGGTGGCCGGGATCGCCCACGTCGGCCTGGGCTCCGACTTCGACGGCATCGAGCGCGGTCCGGAGGGCCTGGAGGACGCGCGCGGCTACGCGACCCTGGCCGAGGCCCTCGCCCGGCGCGGCTACTCCGACGAGGACCTGCTGGCGCTGCTCGGCGGCAACATGGAGCGCGTCTTCCGCGCGGCGACTGCGCCCGGCGCGCGCTGAGCGCGGGGCGCGCCGGGCGCTGGCGGCGGGGAATCGAGCGGTGCGCTTTCACGTTCGCGCTCCGCGGGCGTCCTGGAGTCCGCCGGTCACCGCTCCCCAGGACCCGAGCCCATGCCGCACCCCACGCTGCCGTCCCGGACGCCCTCCAGGCTCGAGGCACTCCTGCCGCGCGGGCGGCCGCCGCGGCCGGACCTGCGCCGGCGCCTCGACGCCCTCGGGGGCCCGCCGCCCGCCCCCGTGCGCAGGCCGCTCGCGCTGCTCGGGCGCCTCGCGGGCACGGGGCTCGGCGCGCCGGCGGCTCCGGCGCGCGCGCCGCACCGCGATCCGCTGCTGACTCTGGTGCACCGCATCACGCAGGGCTTCGAGCGGACCGAGTACGAGCGCGCGCGCGCGCTCGGCTACGACGCCTACCTGGAGGAGCAGCTCGCGCCCGAATCGATCGACGACTCGGCCATGGACGCGCGCCTGGCGGGCTACACGACGCTCGCGCTGAGCCCGAAGCAGCTCTACGAGGCCTACTTCGCCGACCCGGGCGAGCCCTACTTCCAGTTCAAGGGCGCGGCGCTGCTGCGTGCGGTGCACTCGCGGCGCCAGCTCCAGGAGCGCATGGTCGAGTTCTGGTGGGACCACTTCTGCATCGACCACAACAAGGGCGACATCGAGTTCCTGTTCATGGCGGACCACGACCGGCTCAAGGTCCGGCCGCACGCCCTGGGCTCGTTCCCCGAGCTGCTCTCCGCCGTCGCGCACTCGAACGCGATGCTGTTCTACCTGGACAACTGGCTCAACGTGGCCGGCGGGATCCAGGAGAACTACTCGCGCGAGCTCTTGGAGCTGCACTCGCTCGGCGTGCACGGTGGCTACAGCGAGGTCGACGTCAAGGAGGTCGCGAAGTGCTTCACCGGCTGGACGCTGAACCAGGACTTCGCCTCGCCGAACTGGTTCCGCCAGCGCTTCGAGGCGAGCGCCCACGTCGCCGGGGACAAGCTCGTGCTCGGGCAGGTGATCCCGGCCCTCCCGCCGCGCGACAACGCGCAGGCGGTGATCGACATCGTCGCGGCCCATCCGAGCACGGCCGCGTTCCTCGCGCGCAAGCTGATCCGCTGGCTGCTGACGCCGACGCCGCCGCAAGCCTTGGTCGACCAGGTCGCGAGCACGTACCTGGCGACGAACGGCGACGTCAAGGCGCTGCTGCGCGTGATCCTGGCGCGCGAGAACATGCGCTGGGCCTCGCCGCTCGGGGCGCCGCGCGTCGCGCCCAGGCTGCGCCGGCCGTTCCACTTCGTCGTGTCGCTCCTGCGCACGCTCGGGGCCGACGTCGCGGATCCGATCTATCCGCTGTTCTACCTCTACACGCTCGGGCACGTGCCCTTCGACCACGTGCAGCCCGACGGGTATCCGGACACCACCGCGGCCTGGGGCAGCGCGCTCCTGCCGCGCTGGCGCTTCGCCAGCGACCTGCTCGCTCCCGCGGCGGTCTTCGGCGAGCCCTTCCCCGGCGTGCACGTCGCCCACGACGCCGTGCGCGACAAGCTCGGCTTCGCCGGGCCGGCCGACCGGCCGGGCCTGGCCGGGCGCATGAACGAGCATCTGTTCGGGAGCACGCTCGCCGAGCTCGAGGTCGGCGTCCTGCAGGACTACATCGACGCGCAGCCGACCTTCGGCGGCGTGCAGCTCTACGAGTCGATCGCGCTCGGCGCCTCGCTGCCGGGCTTCCAGTGGTACTGAGCCAGCGCCAAGGAGCACGAGCATGAGCACGCCTTCGAACGGAGCCAGCGGGAGCGGTCTCTCGCGTCGCGCCCTGCTGGGGGGCTCGGCCACCCTCGCCGCCACGAGCCTCTGGCCGGCCCGGACCGCGGCCGCCGCGCGCGGCCCGGGCCGGCCGGTCCTCGTGCAGGTCTTCCTGCGCGGCGCGATGGACGGCCTGACCACGGTCGTGCCCCACGGCGACGGCGACCTCTACGCCTGGCGCCCGACCCTGGCCGTCCAGCCGCCCGGTCCGCCCCAGGGCGCGCGTGACCTCGACGGGTTCTTCGGGCTCGCGCCCGCGGCCGCGCCGCTCCTGACGCCCTACGCCGCCGGACACCTGGCGATCGTGCACGCCTGCGGCTCGACCGACCCGACGCGCTCGCACTTCGACGCCTTCGTGCGCATGGAGTTCGGCGACCCGCTGCTGCCGCTGGGCACCGTCGACAACGGCTGGATCACGCGCACCCTGCAAGCGACCCAGGCCCAGGCGACCAGCCCGCTGCGCGCGATCGGCGCCGGTGACATCCTGCCCCACTCCCTGGCGGGCGCGACCAGCACCCTGCCGGTCCCCGACTTCGCGAGCTTCCTCTTCCCTGGCAAGCCCCAGACCGCGCCGCAGCGCGCGGCCGCGATCGCCGCCACCTACGCGCCGCGGCCCGCTCCGGTGGGGCCGGCCGCGCTCGACACGCTGAGCTCGATCGGGATCCTCGCGGGCATCGACTTCGCGGGCCACGCGCCCGCGAACGGCGCCCAGTACCCCGCCAGCGTGCTCGGCCGGCGCCTGCGCGACACGGCGGCCCTGATCAAGGCCGGGACGGGCGTCGAGGTCGTCACCGTGGACGTCGACGGCTGGGACCTGCACGCCGAGCTGGGCCCGATCACGGGGAACATGGCGCTGCTGCTCGACGACCTCTCGCGCGCGCTCGAGGCCTTCTACCTCGACCTGCTCGCGCACCTCGACGACTACGTGCTCGTGTGCCTCTCCGAGTTCGGCCGGCGCGTCGAGGAGAACGCCAGCGCTGGCACCGACCACGGCCACGGCAACGCGATGTTCGTGCTGGGCGGCGGGATCCACGGTGGCCAGGTGCTGGCCCAGTGGCCCGGCCTCTCCGCGGCCGACCTCGACAACGGCGACCTCGCGATCACGACCGACTACCGCGACGTCCTGGGGGAAGTGCTGCGCGAACGCCTCGGGGTCACGGACCTCACCGCGATCTTCCCGCAGCACGTGTTCGTGCCGGTCGGCGTGGCCTGAGGGAAGACCGACCGCGACGGACGCTGCGAGGAGAGAGGGTCCGGGGTCACGCCCCGACCGCGACCGTGCACACCGGAACGCGCCGCCTCCACCCCAGCTCCTCCTCCCTCCTCGGTCTTCCTCTCCTCCGCGTCCTCCGCGTCTTCCCTCCGCGTCTCCGCGCCCCTCTTCTCTTCAGCTCGGAATCGGAGGAGCGCGGAGACGCGGAGGGAAGACGCGGAGGGCGCGGAGGAGAAAGAGGGCGGGGCTGACGTGTAGCGGCTCGACCGGGGAGTGCACGGCCTCGGTCAGGGGGCCTCCGCGGGCGTTCCACCACGTGCCGCAACCACCCCGGTTTTTTTCCCCGCATCCGGAAACCGCCCCGTCCTTCCCCCGGTCCTCCCGCGTCCCCCCAACCCGGGAACCCACCATGAAAGTCGATTTCTCCCAAGTCGAGGACGCCGAGTCCTACGTCTCCATCCCCGAGGGCACCTACCTCTGCCGCGTCGCCGAGGTGCGCGAGGGCCAGACGCGCGAGCTCGCCGCGCGCTGGGGCCTGCGCCTGGAGGTCGTGGACGGCGAGTACGCCGGCCGCACCGCCGCCTGGGACGCCCTGATCTTCAGCGAGCGCGGCCTGCCGCGCGTGAAGCAGGTGCTGGCCTGCTTCGGCTTCGACGTCTCCGGCGCGCTCGAGCTCGAGCCCAGGGACCTGCTCGGCCTGCGCGCCCGCGCCCAGCTCCAGCTCGAGGAGTTCGAGGACCGCCTGACCGGCAAGCGCCAGCGCCGCCTGCGCGTGCCCTACACGGGCTACGAGCCGGCCGGCGGCAATGGGCGGCACTGAGGCTGGCCGGGGCGCGGCGGCCGGCCCGCGCTCCGCTATCCTGCGCCGCCCATGGGCGTCGGCAAGGGCGTGATCGAGCGCGTGGTGGTGCTCCGGGCCGAGCTCCAGCGGCACGACCGGCTGTACTACCTCGAGTCGCGGCCGGAGGTCTCGGACGCGGAGTACGACGCGCTCTTCCGCGAGCTGAAGGAGCTCGAGGCGCGCCATCCGGAGCTCGTCACGCCCGACAGCCCGACCCAGCGCGTCGGGGCGCCGCTGCCGGAGGGGCTGGGCTTCGAGAAGGTGCGCCACGCGGTGCCGATGCTCTCGATCGACTCGCTCTTCTCCGTGGAGGAGGTGCGGGAGTTCGAGGAGAAGATCCGGCGCTTCCTGAAGACGCCCGAGGGTGCGCAGTTCGACTGGGCCGTCGAGCCGAAGTTCGACGGGGTCAGCATCGCGCTGCACTACGAGGGCGGACGCTTCGTGCGCGGGGTCACGCGCGGCGATGGCGAGGTGGGGGAGAACGTCACGACCAACCTGCGCACCGTGCGCAACCTCCCGCTGGTGCTGGATGGCTCCCGGCGAGCGGTACCGGAGCGTCTGGAGGTGCGTGGCGAGGTCCTGATGCGGCGCGAGGCCTTCCAGCGCTTCAACCAGCAGCGTGCCGAGCGCGGCGAGCCGATCCTCGCCAACCCGCGCAACGCCACCTCGGGCGCGGTGCGGCGCAACGACCCGGGCGAGGTGGCGCGCTATCCGCTCGAGCTGCAGGTGTGGGCGCTGGTGCAGGCGAGCGGCACGCGCTTCGCGACCCACGCCGAGACCGTGCAGGCCCTGCGTGACTGGGGGCTCGCCTGCTCGGAGCTCGGGCGCACCGTGCGCGGGCTCGACGCGGCCCTCGCCTACCACGACGAGCTCGAGGCGCAGCGCTTCACCGTGCCCTACGACATGGACGGGATCGTCGCCAAGCTCGACGACCTGGCGCTGCGCGAGCGCCTGGGCGCGACGGCGCGCTCCACGCGCTGGCAGTACGCCCACAAGTTCGCGCCGGTCGAGGCCACGAGCACCCTGCGCGCGATCGAGGTCATGGTCGGCACCTTCGGGCGCCTGACGCCGCGCGCGCACGTCGATCCGGTCGAGGTCGGCGGCGTGACCGTGCGCCACACGACGCTGCACAACGCCGACCACGTGGCGAAGCTCGGCCTGGCGATCGGCGACCGCGTTTTCCTCGAGCGCGCCGGCGACGTCATCCCGCAGGTGATGGGGGTGGCGAAGGCGGCCGAGGGCGAGGCGCCCGCCGACTGGGAGGCGACCCTGCCGGAGGAGCTCTTCGAGGAGGAGACCGAGGAGACCGCCGGGGAGACGAGGGTGCTGCGGCCGGGCGTCCAGTGCCGCTGGCGCGAGCGCTTCGCCGTGCCGGAGCGCTGTCCCGCCTGCGGCACGCCCAGCGCGGCGAGCGGCAAGTACTGGCTGTGCCCGAACGGCCTCGCCTGTCCGCCCCAGCTCGTCGGGCGCACGCGGCTCCTGTGCGGGCGCGACGCCTTCGGGATCGAGCGCCTGGGCGAGAAGCTGATCCAGCAGCTCGCCGAGCAGGGCCTGATCCGCACGCCGGCCGACGTGTTCCACCTCGAGCCGGCCCCGCTGCTCGAGCTCGAGCGCTGGGGCGAGAAGAGCGTCGAGAACCTGATGCGCGAGCTGGCCGAGCGTCGCGCGGTTCTCTTCGAGCGCTACCTGGTGGCGCTGGCGATTCCCGAGGTCGGCCCGGCGACCGGCAAGCTCCTCGCGCGCCACTTCGCGACGCTCGAGGAGCTGGCCGCGGCCGACGAGGAGCGCCTGCTGAACGTCGAGGGCATCGGCCCGGAGATGGCCGCCTCGATCACCGGCTGGTTCGCCGCGCCGGAGAACCGCGCGCTTCTCGCGCGTCTCGCCGCGGGCGGCGTCACGATCGTCTACCCGGACCGTGGGGCGCTCGCCTCCGGGCCGCTGGCGGGCAAGACGGTGGTCTTCACCGGCACGCTGGAGCAGCTCTCGCGGGCCGAGGCCAAGCGCCTGGCCGAGGCCCTCGGCGCCCACGTCGCCTCCAGCGTCAGCAAGAAGACCGACTTCGTCGTCGTCGGTGCCGACGCCGGCAGCAAGCGCAAGAAGGCCGAGGAGCTGGGCCTCGCCGTCCTGGACGAGGCCGGCTTCCTGGCGCTGGCGCGGCCCACGACGTAGCGCGGTCGGGCGCGGAAGCCCGGCGTCCGAGCGCCCGCTGCTCGCGCGCGTGGAGTACGATCGTCCCAGGCCGCTCTCCCGTCCCATGCTCCCGGTCGCGTCGCTCCTGGCTGCCCTGGCCCTGGTCGCGCCTGCGCAGCGCACGGCCGAGGCGTCGCCGCGCCGCGTCAGCCTGGTGGGAATCGCGCTCGGCCCGCACGGCGAGCCGGCCGAGGGCGCGGTGGTCGTCACGAGTGCGGGCGGACGGGCCGTGGTCGGCGTCGACGGGACGTTCCAGCTCGCGCTCGAGCTGCCGTCCGGAACGCGCGAGCTCGACGTGAGCGCGGCCCGCAGCGCGGGCGCCACGACCTGGATCGGCCACCAGCGCGTCGACACGACGCGTGGCGGCGACGTGCTCGCCCTCGACCCGCTCGCGCTCGCCCCCGGCGCAGGCTGCCAGCCGGCGTGGTTGCCGACCTTCGGTTCCTACGCCGACCTGCCCAGCTCGCCCTTCGACCTGATCGTGTTCGACGACGGGACAGGGCCCAGCCTGTACGCGGGCGGGAACTTCTTCCTCGCGCGGCGCGAGGGCGACCAGTGGGTGCGCATCGGCGAGCCGGACGGCCTGGTGCTCGCCTTCGCGGTGTACGACGACGGGAACGGGCCGGCGCTCTACGCGGCCGGGTCCTTCGAGGCGATCGACGGTGTGCGGGTGCGCGGCATCGCGCGCTGGGACGGGGCGCGCTGGACGACCTTCGGACCGGTGATCGGGGCCGGCGCGCCGACCATCCGCTCGCTCGCGGTCCACGACGACGGAGGTGGCGGAGGGCCGGCGCTGTACGTGGCCGGCAGCTTCCTGCGCCTCGCCGACGGCACGCTGTCACCGAACGCCGGCCGCTGGAGCGCGCGCGGCTGGGAGGCCTTCGACGCCGGCCTCACCGGGAACTCGCTGTCGGCGCTCACGGTCCTCCCCGGAGGTCCAGGCGAGCCGGGGCAGATGTACGCCATCGAGAGCTACATCCAGGGCGGCTCCGCCCTCGGGCGCCTCGTGCGGCGCGGCGGGTCGAGCTGGTCGATCTTCACCGACGACTTCGGCACCGATCCGGACCGCCTGGTCGCGGCGCTGGCCGTCTTCGAGGAGCCTCGCTCGCTCACGGCCCACGTGCGGCCGTCGCTGATCGTGGCCGGCACGTTCCGCGCGGTGGAAGGCGTGCCGGCGCGCAACGTCGCGCGCTGGGACGGCCAGGGCTGGTCGGCCCTGGCCGAGGGCCCGGGCACGCCCGTCCAGGAGCTCCTCGCCGTGCGTGGCCTGCTCTACGCCGGGGGCGACCTCGGCCGCACGAGCCGCTGGGACGGACTTGCCTGGACGCCGCTGCCGCCCAGGCTGAACGAGACCGCGGTGACCGCGCTGGCCGCGGCGCACGACGCGCGCGGGACGACGCTCTTCGTCGGCGCGGGCCCGGATCAGCGCAGCGACGCGGAGTGCTACCTCTCCACCTGGGACGGGACGCGCTGGTCGACGCTCGACTCCTGGCTCAACGGTTCCGTCCTCGCGCTGGCGACCTTCGACGACGGCCTGGGCGGCGGACCGGCCCTGTACGTGGGCGGGACGTTCACCGTGGCCGGCGGGACGGGCTCCCGCGCCGTGGCGCGCTTCGACGGCACGTCCTGGTCCGGGCTCGCGCGCGGGATGCGCGGCGAGTTCTTCCGCACGAGCGTCAACGCGCTCGTCGTGCACGACGACGGCAGCGGGCCCGCGCTCTTCGCCGCGGGCGAGTTCGTCGAGGCCGGTGGGCGCAACGCGCGCAACGTCGCGAAGTGGGACGGGACGCGCTGGTCCGCGCTCGGAGCGGGCCTCGACCAGCTGGTGCTGACCCTGGTCGTGTTCGACGACGGCCTGGGGGGCGGGCCGGCCCTGTACGCGGGCGGGCTGTTCACGGCCTCGGGCGCGACGCCCATCGCGCGCGTTGCGCGCTGGGACGGCACGAGCTGGAGCGCGCTCGGCACGGGTCCGAACCAGCTCGTGCGCGCGCTCGCCGTGCACGACGAGGGCCAGGGCGCAGGGCCGGCGCTCTTCGCCGGCGGCCAGCTCACGTCGGCGGGCGGGGTCGCGGCGCTACGCATCGCGCGCTGGAACGGCGTGTCGTGGAGCCCCCTGGGCGGCGGCCTCAACAGCGAGGTGTACGACCTGTGCACGTACGACGACGGCGGCGGCGGTGGCCCGGCGCTGTACGCCGCGGGCGCCTTCACCCTCGCCGGAGGTCAGCCTGCACGCGGCGTCGCCCGCTGGGACGGCGTGGGCTGGAGCGCGCTCGGCACCGGCCTGAGCTCGGGCTCCGCGCGGGCGCTGGCCGTGCTCGACGACGGCTCCGGCCCCGGACTCTTCGTGGGTGGGAGCTTCGCGACCGTCGGCGGCCTGGCCGCGAGCCGCATCGTGCGCTGGGACGGCGCGACGTGGGCGCCCCTCGCGGCCGGGATCGATTCCGGCCCGACATCGGTGGAGGTGCTGCTCGCCAGCTCGGGCCTGTGGCCCGGACCCGCGCTGCTCGTCGGCGGGATCTTCCGCGACGCGGGCGGCACGGGCGACAGCTTCCTCGGGCGCTGGCAGGGCTGCCCGGCGGCACCCCTGGAGGTCGGTCCGCGCCCGCGCGTTCGCTGAGGCCGCCCCGCCCGGGGAGTTCTTTCCGGGTCGGGCCCATCGGGCCCCGTTCCGTGGGAGAATCGGGGCAGGGGGAAAGCCCGAACCCATCCCGCACGTCCGTCGTTCCACGGCGTCCGTATCCTTCCTCGAGCCCATGTCCGACCGCCCCGACCGCCCCGACGAGCTCGTCCCGGCCCCGCCCCCGGGGGGCGCGCGCGCCGACGATCGGCCCCTGGACCTGGCGGCCGCCGGCTCGGACGAGACGCGGGCCCTGATCGAGCGTGCCCAGGCCGGCGACGCCACGGCCCTGAACGAGCTCTTCGCGCGCCATCACCAGCTCATGGTGAACCTGGCCAAGCGCAAGATCGGCCCGCGCCTGCGCCGCAAGGAGGACGCGCTCGACCTGGCGCAGACGACCTTCCGCGAGGCGACGCGCGACTTCGGCCGCTACCAGTACCAGGGCGAGGGCTCGTTCCTGCGCTGGCTCGTGCGCATCCTGCAGAACAAGATCCGCGACAAGGCCGAGTACTACGGCGCCACGAAGCGCGACCTCGGCCGCGAGCGCTCCGGCGACGCACCCGTCGGCGACTCCGAGGACCTCAAGCGCCACGACCCCCCCAGCCAGGAGCTCTCGGTCACCCAGACCCTGGCGCGCGCCGAGGAGTTCGCGATCCTGCGCGACGCCCTGGCCGAGCTCTCCCCCGACCACCGCACCGCGATCACCCTGGTCTTCTTCCAGGGCCTCTCCCTCCGTGAGGCCGGCGAGAAGATGGAGGGCCGCTCCGAGGACGCCGTGCGCATGCTCCTGAAGCG
>DASVAP010000316.1:0-3952 GCA_036376275.1 Planctomycetota bacterium
TCGCGTCCCGCAAAGACTTCTCGGGAGGTAGTAGCTCACCGCGTCCGGCGAAGCCGGACGCCACCAGCAACCCTTCTGGAAACCGTCGGCCCTGCAAGGCCTCCGCGGGATCGAACGCGCCCCCTTGGGTTGCGGGTCCGATCCGCGCTGAGACGCGCAGGGAAGACGCGGAGAGCGCGGAGGAGAGCGAGGGAGCGGAGCGGGAACGGAAAGCGCTGGAAGGACCGTCCGTGGTCGCGGTGACGCCCGGATCCCTCGCCGTGCACTCCCCGGCACGCCACGCCTCCCATCCCACCCTCCTTCTCCGCGTCCTCCGCGTCTTCCCTCCGCGTCTCCGCGCTCCGCTTTCTTCGCTTTGCCGCTCACCCGCGATTCAGTTCGCCACCCCCGCGAACCGATCCAGGGCGCGCACGGTTGCCCCACCGTGTCCCCGCCGCGCATGACGACCCCGAAGCCCCGGCCCTCGCCCGCGGATCCCGACGATTCCAAGCCGTGGGTGCGCACCCACACCCCGCGGCCCGACGAGCTCTCGCGCGAGACCTTCGAGTTCATCTCCGCGATCGACGAGTACAAGCGCAAGCACATGCGCTCGTTCCTCTCCGACCGCGAGGTCCTGCTCGTGCTGCGCGCGCTCGGCTACGGCCGTCCCGGCGGCACGAGCGAGCCCAGCGAGGGCGAGCTGGCCCAGTTCGCCGCGACGCGCGCGCGCTACCGCGCCGAGCACGGGCGCCTGTTCCCGACCTGGAGCGAGGTCTTCCAGCTCCTGCTCGAGCTCGGCTACGAGCGCGAGGAGCCGCGCAGCGCGGCCTGAGGTCGGGCACCCCGGATCGGGAAGGCCTCGGTCAGCTCGCGCACCAGGCCCTTCGTGCGCGCCGCGACGGCGGCGTCCCCCGGTGCGTGCAGCACGTCGGCGATCGCCGCCCCGAGGCGCGCGACCTCGGCCCGGCCGAGCCCGCGCGAGGTGATCGCGGCCGTGCCCAGGCGGATGCCCGAGGCCTGCATCGGCGGCTTCGGGTCGTAGGGGATCAGGTTCTTGTTGCAGGTCACGTCGACCGCGCCGAGCAGCCCTTCGGCCTGGGCGCCCGTGAGCCCGAGGCCCGACACGTCGACCAGCATCAGGTGGTTGTCGGTCCCGCCCGAGACGATGCGCAGCCCGCGCTCGGCCAGGCTGGCCGCGAGCGTGGCGGCATTCTCGACCACGGCGCGCGCGTAGCGCTGGAAGGCCGGCTCGGCGGCCTCGCGCAGGGCCACGGCCTTGGCCGCGATCATGTGCATGAAGGGCCCGCCCTGGCCGCCGGGGAAGACCGCGCTGTTGATCTTCTTGGCCCAGGCCTCCTTGCACACGATCAGGCCGCCGCGCGGACCGCGCAGGGTCTTGTGGGTCGTCATCGTGACCACGTCCGCGTGCGGCACGGGCGAGGGGTGCACCCCGGCCGCCACCAGTCCGGCGATGTGCGCCTGGTCGACCAGGAAGAGCGCCCCGACCTCGCGCGCGATCGCGCCGAAGGCCGCGAAGTCGAGCGTGCGCGAGTAGGCCGAGGCTCCGGCCAGGAGCAGCTTCGGGCGCACGGCGAGCGCTTTCGCTCGCACCTGGTCCAGGTCGATGCGCTCCGAGCCGCGCTCGACGCCGTAGGAATGGATCTCGTAGAACAGGCCCGAGAAGTTCTTCGGGTGCCCGTGGGAGAGGTGCCCGCCGTGGTCCAGCGAGAGCGCCAGGATCCGGTCGCGCGGCTCCAGCAGCGCCATCAGGGCGGCGACGTTGGCCTGCGTGCCGCTGTGGGGCTGCACGTTGGCCGCCTCGGCCCCGAACAGGCTGCGCGCGCGCGCCAGGCACAGCTCC
The DNA here is from genome assembly GCA_036376275.1 of Planctomycetota bacterium. GTDB lineage: Bacteria > Planctomycetota > UBA1135 > UBA1135 > JABFRZ01. The sequence goes on from DASVAP010000316.1 coordinate 1,841, forward strand.
TCGACCGCGTCCACGTTCTCGCAGCCGCCGTAGTAACGCTTCCCGGGGTAGCCCTCGGCGTACTTGTCCGTCAGGCAGGTGCCCATGGCCGCCAGGACCTCGGCCGAGGTGTGGTTCTCCGAGGCGATCAGCTCGAGGTGCTGCTCCTGGCGCCGCTCCTCGCGCTGCACGGCTTGCCAGACGGGGTCGTCGCTCGGGAATCGCTGCATGGCGGGAGGCGGGGTGCGCGGACGGGAAGGCGAGCCGGCCATTGTGCGCGCCGCGTCCCGCGGCGCAATCGGCACGGCGGTTGCCCTCGCGAGGCACCCCGAGAACCCCCGCCCGGGCCACCTGGGGCGCCCCGAGTCGCACCCGGAGTTGCACCCGACCCGCCCCCTCCCCGATCCTCTTCCCCATGACCGTCCTGCGTGCGACCGCGCTCCTCGCCCTGGCCCTCCTCCCCTGTGCCTGCCGGCCGGCCGCGCCGACCGAAGCCGGGACCAGCACCGGGAGCACGGGGCGAGGGCTCGAGATCCTGCCCCACGACGGCCCGCTCGCGCCGGGGGTCGAGACGCGCGACCCGCGCCCGTACTACCACGACTTCGGCCCCGTTCCGGACGGCGAGACGCTGACGCGCGTCTTCCGCCTGCGCAACACCGATCCGGGCGAGGTGGCGATCACGAAGGTCGTGCCGAGCTGCGGCTGCACCGTGCCGGCCCTGCGCGTCGTGCACGCCGACGGCAGCGTCGAGGCCGGGCAGCCGGTGCGCTCGAAGGCCGAGAAGCTGCTGGTGGTGCCGAGCGGGGCGGTGGCCGAGCTCGAGGTGCGCGTCGAGACGCGCGACATGATCACCAAGAACACGCACAAGCTCGAGACGATCCGCGTCCAGACCGACTCGCCCAACGGCTACTACCTGACCTTCGAGCTGCACCTCTTCGTGCAGCAGCCCTTCGCGCTCGTGCCGGCCACGCTGGCCTTCGGGGACGTGGCCGAGGGCGGCGGCGGCAGCGCGAAGATCGAGATCGTGCAGGCCGGGACCCTGGCGTACGAGCTGGGCGAGCTGCGCCCGCCGCCGGCGGGGCTGGCCGTGGACCTGCTCAAAGAGATCCGCCAGGGCAAGGCGCTGTGGACGCTCTCCGCGCGCCTCGAGCCGCCGCTCGCGCGCGGGCCGCTGCGCGAGACCCTGCGCATCGCCACGCTCGACGCGCGCGGCGAGCCGGGGCGCGACCTCGAGGTGCCGCTGACGGCCAGCGTGGTCGGCGACCTCCTGAGCGACCCGCAGCGCCTCGTCTTCCGCCGTCCGGCCGGGGCCGAGCGCGCGAGCGGCAGCGCCGAGCTCTTCTCGCTGCTCGCCGGCCACCGCCTGCGCGTCGTCGGCGTGGACGTGCCCGAGCACCACCGCGGGCAGCTCACGGCGGCCTTCGAGCCGGTCGACGCCGAGGACGCGGGTCACAGCGAGCGCTGGAGGATCACGCTGACGCTCCAGGGCACCGACGCGCCCGGCGAGATCCTGGCCGGGACCCTGACGGTGCACCTGGACGACGCGCAGCACCCGAGCTACGCGCTGGACTACGTCGTGCACCCGCGCTGAGACGCGGACGGCGCGCTCAGGCCCGCGGCGGGACGATCCGCACGAACTGGCGCTTGCCGTACTGGACCAGGACGCCCGCTTCCGGAGGACGGTGGAGCATGACTTCCGGACTCGGAACCACCTCGTCGTTCACGCGCACACCGCCCTGGGCCATGCGCCGGCGTGCCTCGGAGGTCGACGGGACGAGCCCCAGAGTCTTGAGCACGGCGGCCAGGTTGGCCACCTCGTTCGGTGACGGCCACTCGCGCACGGGGATGTCCGCCGGCTTCTCCTTCTCGACGAACATCCGGTCGAACTCCGCCCTTGCCGCGTCGGCCGCCTCGCGGCCGTGCAGCAGCGCCACCAGCTCCCCGGCGAGGCGCGCCTTGGCCGCGCGCGGATGTCCGGCCAGCAGGGCGGCACGCTCGGCCTCGGGCACGCGCGTCAGGAGCTCGAACCAGGTCGCCATGGCCTCGTCCGGCAGGCTCATCGTCTTGCCGAAGACCTCGCGCGGCGCGTCGGTCAGGCCGATCGCGTTGGCGTAGGACTTCGACATCTTGCGC
>DASVAP010000336.1:0-61508 GCA_036376275.1 Planctomycetota bacterium
GAAGCGCCACGGAGCAGCGGCGGGGCCCCGACGGGCGCGCAGTCTCGACCCAACCACCGCCCCGACTGCCCCGCGCCCAAGCCACCCAGACAAGTCCCCCCATCCACCGCCCCAAGCCGCCACCACACGAAAGCCGGAGCCCCGAAAAAGAAGAGGTTGGAAGGGAGCCGGTGGGAGGCTCCCTCCCGCTACTCCTCCTCGGCGTGCTTGCGCCCGAACTGGGCGATGATCTTCTCCTGCTCGCTCATCGGCACGCGCGCGTAGTGGTCGGGCTTCATCGTGTAGGTGCCCTCCCCGGCGGTCTGCGACTTCAGGTCGCGGTGGTAGGTCAGGAGCGTGGCCAGCGGCGCGTGGGCCTGGATCACCGTGACGTGGCCGTCCTCCTCGCTCTCCTGGTTCAGCACCGTCCCGCGGCGGTGGCTGGTGAGGTCGGAGAAGATCGCGCCGGCGTGCTCGGTCGGCACGCGGATCTCGACGCTCATCACCGGCTCCATCAGCACCGGACCGGCCTTCATGAAGCCCTCGCGGAAGGCCCAGGCGCCGGCCTTCTTGAAGCTGGCTTCGTCCGAGTCCACGTCGTGGTACTTGCCGTCGTACACGGCCACCTCGACGTCGACCACCTGGCTGTGGGTCAGGATGCCCTGCGCGGCGATCTCGCGGATGCCCTTCTCGACCGCCGGGATCAGGTTGCGCGGGATCGCGCCGCCCACCACGGCATCGACGAACTGCACGCCGGCGTCCTTGGGCGCCGGCTTCAGGCGCAGGAAGCACTCGCCGAACTGGCCGCGGCCGCCGGACTGCTTCTTGTGGCGGTGGTGGCCCTCGGAGTTCTTGGTGATCGTCTCCTTGTAGGCGATGCGCGGGAGCGAGTGCGTGATCTCGACCCCGAAGCGGCGCTTGAGGCGGTGCTCCATCACCTGCAGGTGCAGGTCGCTCATGCCCTGGATGACGAGCTCGTGCGTGAGCGGGTCGTGGTGCACGTGGAAGGAGCAGTCCTCGGCGGCGAGCTTGGCCAGCGCGGGTCCGATCTTCTGCTCGTCGTTGCGGCTCTTCGGCTGCACCGCGACCGCCACCATCGGCGGCGGCGGCTGCGGCACCTCGACCGGCGCGGCCTCGGCGCCCGCCAGCGAGAAGGACTGGCCCCAGGCGACGCTCTCGACCTTGGAGAAGGCCACGATCTCGCCGGCCACGGCCGCCTCGACCGGCACGCGGTTCTTGCCGCCCACGATGTGGAACAGGCCGCCCAGCTTCTCGCCGCGCCCGCCGCCGATCAGGTCGGAGGCCTTGAGCGTGCCGCGCAGCACGCGCGCCAGGCAGATCTTGCCCACGTGCGGGTCGGTCTTGACGTTGAAGACCACGCCGAGCAGCGGCCCGCCGGCCGCGGCCGCGTCGCAGGTGACCTCGCTCCCGCCGGCGCGGTAGCGCGCCCCCAGCGGGCTGGGCGCGAACTCGTGCAGGAAGGCCAGGGCCTCCTCCATCCCGGCGCCCGTGAGCGGGTTCGTGGGCAGGACCGGCACGAGCGTGCCGGCCGCCAGCGCGCGCGGCAGGTTGCGCTGGAAGGCCTCGTCCGAGAGCTCCTCGGTCTCGAGGTACTCCATCAGGGCCGCCTCGTCCTCGCAGGCGTCCATGACGCGGTCGTAGATCTGCTTCTTCCACTCGCTCGCACGCGCCGGGGTGACCTTCGAGAAGCCGCGCCCGCTCCTGTCCGGCAGGTAGAGCGGCACGCAGGCCTCGCCGATGCGCTTCTGCAGGTCGCGCACGAGCGCCTCGAAGTCGGCGTTGTCCGCGTCCACGTGGGTCACGAGGATCGCGCGCGCGCGACCCAGGCCACGGGCCTGCTCGAGCTTGTTGCGCAGGTTGTAGGAGACCGCGCTCGCCCCGCTGGCGACGCCCACCACCAGCTCGCAGGCGAACATGGCCGAGAGCGCGTCCTGGCCGAATTCCGGATAGCCCGGCGTGTCGATCAGGTTGAAGACGTGGCCGCCCTTCGGCGCGTGCACCAGCTTGAGCTGGAAGGTGTGCCCCTTCTCCTGCTCCTCGGGCTCCGTGTCACAGATCGAGGTCTTGTCGGCCACCGATCCCTTGCGCTCCACCGCCCCGAGCATGTGGGCCAGCGCGTCGACCAGGGAGGTCTTCCCGGCCGAGGAGTGGCCGACGAAGGCGACGTTGCGCACGGAACCGGGGTCCGAAGCCATCCGGGAGTTCTCCGGGAAGGGGGCCGCTGGGGAGGGTTGAGGAGCGGCATCCTAAGGCCGCTCCTTCGAGTCCCGCAAGCGCGGATGGCCCGCGAAGGGCGCGCGAGGATCGCGCGCCGAGGACGATCCTGAGAGCCTGGCAGAACGCCGCGGCCTTCGGCCGCGGCGATCCTGCTCTTCCTCTCAGCGCCGCTGCACGACGATCTCGACCCGACGGTTGCGCGCCTTCCCGGCCGCGCTGTCGTTGTCGGTCACCGGCTCGTACTGGCCGTGGCCGGCGACCACGCACTGGTCGTCGGGCACGTCGCAGTCCTCGACGAGGTAGTGCAAGACGGCCATCGCGCGCTCGACCGAGAGCTCGCGGTTGGACTCCCACTTCGACTTCACGATCGGGTCGGTGTCGGTGTGGCCCTCGATCCAGAAGCTTCCGTCGCGGTGGTCCTTGAGCAGCACGCGCGCCACCGTCTTGAGCGCCTCCTGGCCCTTCTTGGTCAGGTCCGCCTTGCCCGGCGCGAAGGTGACCTCGGAGGGGATCGAGATCACCGCGTTGCCGCCGCGCATCGAGTAGTCGATCCCGAGCGCGTCGAGCTCCGGGTTGTCGGCCACGCTCGCGGGAGCGCTCGGACGGATGCTCGCCTCCGCCAGCGAGACCTGGTAGGCCTCGTTCTGCGCGCGCAGCTCGCGGTTCTCCTTCTTGAGCTGCGTGCGCTCCTCGCGCAGGGCCCGCAGCTCGTCCTGGTACTGCTTGAGCTGCTTGGGAGAGGCGCAGCTCCCCAGGCCGAGGAGCAGCGGGGTCATGATGGCGAGGATCCGGGTCTGGTTCATGGCGTCAGGTTGCAGAGCGCGGGAGAGCCCGCAGGTTCATCGGGTCGATCGAGGACGGGTGAATCTGGGTTCCAGGGGGCCGACGCGCGCCTCAGAAGGCGAACACGCTCAGCACTCCCCGGACATCCTTCCAAGCGAGCAGGACGATTCCAATACCGAGCCCGAGGTACGGTCCGAAGGGCAGGTAGCGTCCGGCGACGCGGGCCGCGGCGAGCGAGCGGGTGAAGGGCTTCGTGACGCCGCGCGCGCGCACCCGCGCCCGCGAGAGGCACAGGAAGCGCAGCAGGTTCGCCGCCCCGACGAGGGAGGCGACCAGCGAGCCGAGGAACAGCGCCAGGAGCGCACCCCCGGGCCCGACGAACCCGCCCCCCGCCGCCAGCAGCTTGACGTCCCCGAAGCCCATCGCGTCGCGCCGGAAGAGGAGCTTTCCGAGCCACCCGACCCCGAGCAGGGCTCCGCCCCCCACGGCGATCCCCGCCAGCGAGCCCAGCGCGGCCCCGATCCGGTCGACCTCCCCCGCGCCGGAGACCTGCTGCGCGACCCAGGTGTCGGCGTGCAGGGCCGGGACCAGCGCCGAGCACAGCGGGGCCAGCCACATGCCCCCGATCGAGACCTCGTCCGGGATCTCGAAGCGGTCGAAGTCGACCGCGCTGGCCACCACCAGGGCCGCGAGCACCAGGGCGTGCACGGCGAACAGCGCCGGCGAGGGCGCCAGCCAGGCCGCCAGGGCCCAGAGCAGCGCCGTGACCGCCTCGACCAGCGGGTAGCGCCAGGGGATCGGCCAGGCGCAGGTGCGGCAGCGCGCGCGCAGGAGCAGCCAGGAGAGGACCGGGACGTTCTCCCAGGCCAGGAGCTCGCGCCGGCAGCCCGGGCAGCGCGAGCGCAGCGGGCGCAGCACGCTCTCGCCCTCCAGGGGCAGGCGGTGGATGACGACGTTGAGGAACGAGCCGACCACCAGCCCGAAGACCCCTGCGGCGACGGTCGCGAACTCGCGCGTGAGCGCTTCCAAGGGTGCCGATTGGGTCGTCCGCGTGGGCCGAAGTCCAGCGCGCGTCAGGGGCGCTCGAGACCGGCGGGCTCGCCCGCCAGGCCCTCGACCTCGAGGCGCTCCAGCGCCGGCGGATCCCAGGGCTCGCCCGGAGCCGGACCGAGGGCGAGCCGCAGGAGGAAGCGCGCGCTTCCGGCCGCGCTGGCGCGGACCCCGGGCGCGCCGGGCTCGGCCAGCAGCGTGGCGTCGAGCTCCCCCGCGCCGCTCCGGCCCAGGAGCCAGGTGCGCGCGCAGCGGAAGGCCGAGGGCCAGGGGACCCGCCGGGTGAGCGCGCCGAACACGAGCGAGGTCCTCAGCGGGTTCAGCGTGGGCTCGTCGATCCGGAGCGGCAGGGGTCGGATGCGGCCGCCCTGGGCCGCCAGGTTCAGGCCCTCCTCGCTGCTCCACACGTTGCCCCGCACGAGCGCGCGCCCCTCGATCCGGATGCGCCCGCCGGCGACCAGCACCAGGTTCCCGTCCACCTCGAGCGCGCCGCCCTCGGGGATCCACAGGTCCCCGCCCGCGACCAGCACCAGCCAGGGCTCGGCGCTCCAGCTCCGGCCCGGCTCGATCAGGCGCGCGACCCAGGGCTCCAGCGCGCCGCGCCGCGCGGGCGCGCGCAGCGCCTCCTCCAGCAGCTCCTCCGTCGGCGGATCCTCGCGCAGGCCGCCCAGCGCGCCCGCGGGGCCTGGAGAGGCGCGCCGCAGGAGGTGTCCGCGCACGACCAGGGTCGTCTGCGAGCGCAGCACGAGCGGCCCACGCTGCGCGCCGAGGTCGAGCGTGGCCCCGGCCTCGATCTCGAGGCGCGTGGCGTGCAGGTCGCGCGTCCCGAGCGCCTGCGCGGCCCCGGCCGGCCCGTCGGCGCCGCTCCCGGCCGCGGTCGGGAAGCGCAGGCGCAGGGCGCCGCGCTCGGCGTCCCACTGGGCCGTGCCGTCGCAGCCGGCCGGACGCTCCTCCGCCAGGCTGCGCGGGCCGGAGAGGTCGACCGGCACGCGCTCGGGCGGGACCACGAGGTGCAGGAAGGGCGCTGGCCAGCCCGGGTCGACGCGGCGGCCGCCGAGCGTGCGCAGCTCGCGCACGGGCATGGTGAGGTAATAGGTCCCGCCCGGCAGACGCCCATCGGGCCGGGCCAGCTCGCCCGCGAGCGTGACGGCCAGCGCGGCGCGGTCGGGGCGGTTCTCGATCAGCTCGACGGTGGTCTGGAGCTCCGGCGCACCGGGCGTCGTGCGCGAGAGCAGGAAGCGGCAGCGCGGCACGCTGGAGGGCTCGAGCGCCTCCCCGTACTCGAGCACGAGGCGTCCGTCCTCGAGCTCGACGACGTGCCCGGGCCGGCCGCGGGGCTGGAGGCGGAACGGACCCCGGAACGGATCCAGGAACATCGGCGAGGGATCGCCCGGACCGGCGGTGGCGAAGCCCAGCACGAGCCCCTGCGCGAGGAGCGCGCCGTCGACCGAGCGCAGCCCGTCGGGGCGCGGGAAGCCGCCCAGGAGGACGCGGTAACGCCGCTTGGGGCGGAAGCCGCCGTCCGAGAGGTCGGGCGCGCAGGGCAGGTCCGGCAGGAACGTCAGCGCGCGCCCGCGCACGCGGCGCTCGCCGCGCGCCTCGAGCCCCTCCTCGTCCACGATGCGCAGGCTCTCCGAGGTGACCGAGCTCGGATCGAGGGGCGCGGAGAAGAAGAAGGCCAGCTCCTCGTTGAGCGCGACGTGCTCGACCTCGCGCTGGCGGAACTCGATCAGCCGCAGCCCGGGCGCGGGCGCTTCGGCGCAGGCGCAGCACAGGCCGGCGAGGCCGGCGAGCCAGAGCGGAGCGCGCGGCATGCGCGGGCGAGGATACCCGGAGCGCGCTCCGCGTTCCTGCGGCTGGCCGGGGGCGCGTCGTGCGGTCAGAACACGAAGGGGATCTTCAGGAAGTCGAGTGCCACGGTCTGCGTGCTCGCACCGATGCCCTGGTCGAGCGCGTCGAGGTCGAACTCGACCTCGAAGCGGAAGAACTGCAGCTCCCCGGCGGGGATCTGGTCGAACAGCGAGAGGTCCGAGGTCCAGGGCGGGTCGGTCAGGGGGTTGGCCTCGTCCGGCGCCCCGGCGCCGTTGTCGCCCGCGGCCTGGAAGCGGATGCGCACGAAGGCCGACTGGGGCAGGAAGTCCGGCTGTCCACCCGTGACGACCTGGAAGAAGCGCGGCACCAGGTGGAAGGCGGTCCGGTCCAGGGTGGGGTTCGTGTTGAAGTCGCTCAGCGGCCCCTGCTCGGTCGTGACCTGCAGGGTCAGGCGCTCGTCGCCCGCCGCGGGCGAGCCCTCGTCGTAGCTCGCGGCCACGATCGGGAAGTCCTCGGAGTTGCTGGGCGTGTTGCGCACGAACAGGCGCGCCGAGCAGCCCTCGAGCAGCGCCGGCGTGCGCAGGTAGATGTCGTTCGAGAAGTCACCGATCGTGCCCGCCCGGAGCTGGACCAGGGCCGGGCCCGTGAGCTCCAGCGCGAACCCGTCGTCCCCGATGCGCACGCCCTGCGAGGCGGCCAGGTCCAGCTCCTCCACCAGAGGCGGCAGGTCGGCGACGAAGGCGCCGTTGCGCAGGATCTTGCCCGCGTCCGGGCCGCTCGTCTCGATCCCGCCGAACAGGAAGCGCACCAGCCGCTCGGGTGAGCCCGGGCGCGGATCCTGGTCGGCGCCACCGATCGAGATCCAGTCCGAGCGAGCCTTCGATTGCTTGCCGAAGGTGGGGATCATCACGTAGGCCGGCGGCGAGCTCACGCCGTCGAGCACGTTCGCGAGCGCCAGCGCGCTGGTCGGGACGCGGATCTCGGCCTGCGGGTCGGAGGGCGGAAGCACCGGTTGGGGGACGTGGATCTGCACCACGCCGGCCCCCCCGGCGCCGCCGTTGCTCACGTTCGCGCAGCAGGGCGCCATCCACCCCTGGTTGCCACGGTTCGTGATCGGACCGCAGGCCATGATCCGGTCGGCGATCGGCCCGTTCACCGCCGTGCCTCCCGCCGTGAAGTCCACGCGCGTGGCGGACTCGAGGATCACGTGCCCGCCGGACCCGCCCCCGCCCGTGCCCCCGACGTGGTCGAGGAAGTAGGTGTTCTCGCCGGTGCCGCCGCGCGCACCGTTGGCGAGGATGCGCCCCTCGGGACCGAAGACGATGCTGCCCAGGGCCCTGAGGTGCAGACCGCCGCCACCTCCTCCTCCGCCGCCGCCCTTCTCGTCCGTGGCGAAGTTCCAGCTCGGGTTGGGGAAGAACGGTCCGGCGTTCCCGCCGCCGCCGCCACCGTAGCCGGCCCAGAGCTGGGCCAGCTCGCCGCGCACGAGCCCGGTCAGCTGCCCCGCCTCGACCACCGGCCGCACCCCCAAGAAGTCGTTCTCGTCGCTCTCGTCCAGGAACGGCCCGGCCCCGGGGCTCCCGCCGCGCGCGGGGATGAGGCCCGAGACGGCCCCGACCGACAGCGGGTGACCGCTCGTGCCCGGACCGGCCTGGGTGGTGAAGCCCGTGGCCACGGTGACGACCTCGTCCTCGGGCCAGTTCCAGGCGAAGCCCCCGCCGCCGCCCCCGCCCGGCCGGCGCGTGTCGCGCGTGTTCCCATCGTTGCTGGTGGGCGGCAGGTTGCTCACGCCCATCTCGCCCCCCTGACCGCCGAGGCCGGCCTGGCGGAAGGGTCCCTGCCCGGGGCCCCCACGCGGCGTCGGCCCGCTCGTGTTCTCGTTCGCGAAGCCGCCACGGCCGGCGCCCGCCGTGCCGGCTCCGCCGGACTCGACCTGGTTGCCCGTGTCCAGGGTGGAGACGTCCTTGGCGTTGAAGCCGGAGAGGTCGAGCGTGCCCAGGATGCGCACCTCACCGGTGGCATTGATGCGCAGCGGGTTCGGCCCCTGGACGCGAACCTCGGCTCCCGCCTCGATCACGAGGTTGCGCACGTCCACCACGCCGAGGGCGGTGTTCTGGACGCTGGTCGGGACGCCGTTCGGACCGCCGACGATCGAGGTGGCGGTCGTGTCGAAGTTGAAGATGTCACCGGTGCGCACGACCCAGTCGAAATCACCGTTCGGGCCGCCCGAGCCCGCGAACGAGAAGGCCGCCGAGAGCTGCCCCCCGCCCCACTCCGCCACGGGCGAATCGAACAGGGCCTCCGTGTCCTCGAAGGAGCGCGGTCCCGCGCCGCCGAGGTCGAACGACTCCTGGAACTCGTCGCTCAGGAGGTCCGGGGACAGGCTCGTGAACTCCACGGGGCGCGTCGGGGCCACCGCGAAGTCCTCCTGCGCGACCAGGCTCGCCTCACCGACGATGTCCTGGAAGCCGGCCTCGATCCGGGCGCGGAACATGCTCGCCGGCGGCAGGACGCCGACCGGCTCCAGCCGCACCGTGGCGCCGGACTCGCTGCAGTTCTCGACCAGCGTCACGCGCGTCGCGATGCGTCGCCAGACGCCTCCGTTGTCCTGGAACTCGAGGCCTATACGGCTGGAGGAGATGTTCGTCGGCGAGGGGTTCACCGGCTGGTCGAAGACGACCTGCACCGCCACGCTCGAGGAGGCGTCGCTGTAGAGGTTCAGGGGCATCTCGAAGCCCGGCTGCGAGAGCACCAGCTCGCCCCCCGGCGCGCGCTCGAAGTGAACGCGCCGCCCCGGATCGCCGCCGAGCTCGACGTGCGTGGCCTCCGTCTCGGCCGAGCCCTGGGCGCGCACGACGGGCAGGGGCGGCCCCGGGACGAGATCCCGGAAGGCGAGTCCGGGCTGGGTCGAGGTCGGCGTGGAGAACGTGCGCTGCTGCTGGATCCCGAGCGGGATGCCGTTGATCGACCGCAGCACGTTGGCGGCGGTGTTCTGCCCGGGGAGGCGCAGCAGGTAGGTCTCGCCCGGCTGCAATCCGGCGTCAGCGAGGTCCACGCGCGTCGGGCAGGCGGGCTGGAACACCAGCGTGAAGGGGTCGCGCAGTTGGAACTCCCCGATCGCAGGCACGTGGGCGCTGGAGCGGATCTGGACCGTGTTCGCGCTCACCGTGGCGAAGTCCAAGGGCTCCGTGAAGGTGAAGGTCAGCTCCAGATTGAGCGGCCACACGGCGCCGTCCTGGACCGAGGTGTGGAGGAGCTGGAAGCTCGTCGTCCCGGCCGTGGACCCGCCGCCGCCGCCCGAGCAGGCCGAGGCAGCCATCAGGGCCAGGCCCGCCGCCACCGCCTGCGCCGATCCCGCTTGAGCCATGGTTTGCCTCCGGTCCTGCGGCGAGCTTCGGACCCGCGCGGAGCAGCCGGCAGAGCGCCGGGATCCGGCCACAGGCGGGCTACCCTGGCATCACCACGCGTCTCCTAGTACCCGAGGGCGAAAGGGTCACCCGAGTCGACGCTGGACTCCCGGGCGAGCCGAGCGCGCCCCCCCCCGCCGCCGTCGGGATCCGGCCGTGGAACCATGCCCCACGCTGGCCGAGATCACGAGCGGCTGGGGCTGCGTTCAGAACACGAACGGGATGTCCAGGAACTCGAGGGCGACCGCCTGCGTGCTGGCCGTGATGCCCTGGTCGAGGGCGTCGAGGTCGAACTCGACCTCGTAGCGGAAGAACTGCAGCTGGCCGGCAGGGATCTGGTTGAAGAGCGCGATGTCCGAGGTCCAGGGCGGGTTCGTCAGCGGGTTGGCCTCGTCGGGCGCCCCGGCGCCGTTGTCACCCGCCGCCTGGAAGCGGATGCGCACGAAGGCCGACTGGGGCAAGAAGTCCTGGAGGCCGCCGGTGACGACCCGGAAGAAGCGCGGCATGAGCCGGAAGGCCGTGGTGCCCGTCGAGGGGTTGGTGTTGAACTCGTCCAGGCGCCCGAGCTCGGTCGTCACGGAGAGGCGCAGGGTTTCGTCCCCGGGCGCGGCGCTGCCCTCGTCGTAGACCGCGGAGACGATCGTGTAGTCGGTGAAGGTGCTGGGCGTCCCGCCCACGAGCACGAACAGGCGCGCGGCGCAGCCCTCCAGCAGGGCCGGCGTGCGCAGGTAGATGTCGTTGGAGATGCCCGACGTCGTCCCGGCGCGGATCTGGGCCAGGGCGGTGCCGGTGAGCTCGAGCGTGAAGCCGTCGGGCAGGATGCGCACGCTGCTCGAGGCCAGGAGATCGGGCTCCTGTGCCAGGTGCGGCAGATCCGCCACGAACGACCCGTTGCGCAGGATCTTGCCCTCGTCCGGGCCGCTGGTCTCGATGCCGCCGAACAGGAAGCGCACCAGGCCCTCGGGGGCCCCGGGATCCGGCTTCTGATCCGCACCGCCGATCGAGATCCAGCTCGAGCGCGCCTTCGACTGCTTGCCGAAGGTCGGCACCAGGATGTAGGCGGGTGGGGTGGTCACGCCGTCGATCACGGGCTCCGCGGCCAGCGAGGAGGTCGGCACGACGATGTCGGCCGCCAGGTCGTCGCTGGGCTCGGTCGTCGGGTTCGGCACGTGGATCTGGATCACGCCCCCGCTGCCGGCGCCGCCGTTGCTGTTCGCGCGACAGCAGCCGTTCACGTCCGCGGTCGGGCCGGTGAAGAGCTTCGGGCCAGCGGCGATGACGTAGTCGAACACGGGGCCGCCCACCGTCGTCCCGCCGTTCGTGAAGTCCACCTTGGAGGCCGACTCGAGGATCACGTGGCCTCCGGACCCGCCACCGCCCGTGCCGCCGATGTGGTCGACGAAGTTGGTGTTCTCTCCGGTCGCCCCGCGCGCGCCGTTGGCCAGGATCTGGCCACCCGATCCGAAGAGGATCCGGCCGAGGGCCTTGATGTGCAGGCCTCCGGCGGCACCGCCTCCGCCTCCGCCCTTCTCGTCACTGCCGAAGTTCCAGTTCGGGTTGGGGAAGCGCGTGCCAGCGTTGCCCCCGCCGCCCCCGCCGTAGCCGGCCCACAGGCTCGCGAGCTCACCGCGCACGAGGCCTGCCAGCTGGCCGCTCTCGACGATTGGACGGATGCCGAAGAAGTCGTTCTCCGCGCTGGCGTCGATGAACGGCCCCACACCCGGACCACCCCCGCGCGCCGGGCGAAGCCCGGTGACGGCGCCGGTGCTGTTCACGTTGCCGTTGTTGCCGGCCGTGGCCGCCACGCTGAGGTCGGAGGTCGAGGTCAGGTCGGGGCTCCAGTCCCGGGCGAAGCGACCGCCCCCTCCGCCGCCCGGACGACGCGAATCCTTGTTGAAGTCCGCGGCCCAGCCCATCTCGCCGCCCTGGCCGCCGAGGTTCGCCTGCCGGAACGGGCCCTGCCCGGGGCCCCCGCGGGGCGTCGGGCCGCTGGTGTTGTCGTTGGCATTGCCGCCGCGCCCACCGCCGGCGACCCCGGCGCCGCCGATCTCCACCTGGTTGCCCGTGTTCAGGGTGCTCACCGTCTTGGCGTTGAAGCCGGAGAGGTCGAGCCGCCCGAGGATGCGCACCTCGCCCGTGGCGTTGATGCGCAGCGGGTTCGGGCCCTGCACGCGCACCTCGCCGCCTGACTCGATCACCAGGTTGCGCACGTCCACGACGCCGTTGACCGCGTTCTGCGTCGTGGTCGGGATCCCGTTCGGGCCGCCGTTGATCGCGGTGTTGGTCGTGTCGAAGAAGAAGATCTCGCCCGAACGCACGACCCAGTCGAAGTCGCCGTTGGGACCCCCGGTGCCCTCGAACGAGAAGGCGGCCGAGAGCTGGCCACCGCCCCACTCGGCCACGGGGGAGTCGAACAGCGCCTCGGTGTCCTGGAACGATTGCGGGCTGGTCCCGCCGAAGTCGTAGGACTCCTGGAACTCGTCGCTCAGCACGTCCGAGCTGAGGCTCGTGAACTCGATGGGACGCGTGGGGGCCACCGCGAAGTCGTTCACGGCCAGCAGGTTCGCGTCGCCGACGATGTCCTGGAAGCCGGCCTGGACCACGGCCCGGAACGAGCTGGCGGGTGGCAGCACGCCGACCGGATCGAGGCGCACGGTGGCGCCCGTCTCGGTGCAGTTCTCCGCCAGGGTCACGCGCGTGTCGATGCGCCGCCAGCTCCCGGTGTTGTCGCGGAACTCGAGGCGCAGGCGGCTGGCAGAGATGTTGGTCGGCGAGGGGTTCACCGGCTGGTTGAAGACGACGAACACCGCCACGCGCGAGGCGGCGTCGCTGTAGAGGTTCAGGGGCATCTCGAAGCCCGGCTCCGAGAGCACGAGCCCGCCCCCCGGCGCGCGCTCGAAGTAGATCCGGCGCGTCGGGTCGCCACCGAGTTCCACGTGGGTCGCATTGACGTCGGCCGAGCCCTGGTCGCGCACGATCGGCGCGGGCGGGCCGGGGCGGGTGTCCTGGAAGATCACGGCCGACTGGGTCGAGACCGGGGTCGAGAAGGTGCGCTGCTGCTGGATGCCCAGGGGGATCCCGTTCGTCGAGCGCAGCACGTTGGCCGCCGTGTTCCGGCCGGGGATGCGCAGGAGATAGGTCTCCCCGGGGCGCAGCCCGGCGTCGCCGAAGTCCTCCTGGGTCGGGCAAGCCGGCTGGAAGACCAGCGTGAACTCATCCCGCAGGCGGAACACGCCGGTGGCCGGCTCGTCGGCCGACGAGCGGATCTGGATCGTGTTCGAGCTGACCGTGGTGAAGTCGATCGGCTCGGAGAACTGGAACACCATCTCCTGGTTGATGGGCCAGATCGAGCCGTCGTCGACGCTCGTCCCCAGCATCTGGAAGCTCGTCGTCCCAGCCGTCGTTCCCCCGCCTCCACCCCCGGAGCAGCCGGCCGCGGCCAGGAGCGCGAGGACGAGGAAAGGGGCGCAGAGGATGCGTTGTTCGCTCATGGGGTGTCGGCCCCCCCGTCGGAGGCCATCCACAGGGTATCGCGACCCCCCAGGGGGCAGGGGGCCAGGGGGGGGACCTTATCCACTAGTCCCCCAGAGAGCAGGGGGTCACGGGGTCCGGTCGCCGGAGATCAGAACAGGAAGGGCATGCGCAGGAAGTCCAGGCTGATCGGCCGGGTGTCCGCGCTCACGGCCCCCAGGTCGAACTCGACCTCGAAGCGGAAGAACTGCAGCTCGCCGGCCGACAGGCCATTGAAGGACGAGATGTCCCCGGTCCAGTCGATCAGGGGGTTGTCTTCGTCCGGCTGGCCCGTGCCGTCGTCGGCCGCGGCTTGGAAGAGAATGCGCACGTAGGAGCCGACCGGGAGGGCGTCGAGCTCGTCGCAGGTCTGGACCCGGAAGAAGCGCGGCACGAGCTGGACCTGCACCGGGCCGGGGTTGGCCGTGGTGAAGTCCAGGAGGTCCGTGCCCTCGTCGGCGATCGTCAGGCGCAGGCTCCCCGTACCGTCGTCATAGGCCGCCGAGGCCACGCGGAAGTCCTGGGCCACGGCCCCGACCGAAAGACGCAGGAGGAACTCCGCCAGCAGGGACGGGCTGCGCAGGTAGATGTCGTTCGAGACGCCGCCGGTCGTGCCGGAGAAGAGCGCCGGCGCTCCGTCGAGGCGCAGGACGAGGCCGCTCACGATCGCGCCGTTGCCGGCCAGGCCCTCGTCCACCAGCGGCGCCAGCTCGTCCACGACGCCGTCCATGTCGACGTCGAGGACCTTGCCCTC
The DNA here is from genome assembly GCA_036376275.1 of Planctomycetota bacterium. Lineage (GTDB taxonomy): Bacteria > Planctomycetota > UBA1135 > UBA1135 > JABFRZ01. Next base: position 13,534 of record DASVAP010000336.1, read on the forward strand.
GTCGGGTCCCAGCGTGGGATCCGTCCCGGCGAAGACGAAGCGCAGCAGGGCCAGCGCTCCGCCCTCGCGGCGATCGGCCGAGCCGATCGTGATCCACTGCGAGCGGGCGCGCGAGTTGCCCCCGTAGCTGGGCAGGAGGACGTTCGCCGCCGGCGTCGAGACCACGCCGGTCGGCGGCGCGCCCAGCGGATTCGGCACGTGGAGCTGCACGACCCCTGGGCCGCCCGCGCCGCCTGCCGAGGTGTTGCTCGGGCCGACTACGCGCGTGCCGCCCACGGCGCTGACGTTCGGAGAGGTGATGGTCGCGGCCGTCTCGAGGACGACGTGGCCGCCCGAGCCGGAGCCGCCGGAGCCGCCGATGAAGTCCAGCTGGAGCACGCTCTCGCCGCGCGCCCCTCGACCACCGTTCGCGCGGATCTGGCCGGCCGGGCCGAACACGATCGGACCGAGGGCGCGGATGTGCAGGGCACCACCGCCCCCACCGCCGGCTCCGCCCTTCTCGTCGCTCGAGGGCGTCCAGTTGGGCGTGGGGAAGACGGTGGCCGGGTTGGCATTGCCGCCCCCGCCGCCACCGTAGCCGCCCCACAGGCTGGCGAGCTCGCCCTGGATGAGGCTGGTCACGTTGCCCGGGCTCCCCACCGGCCGCACCCCGAAGAAGTTGTTGTTGGCGATGCCGTCGACGAAGGGGCCACTCGCGATCGATCCGCCGAGCGGAGGAGCCAGCCCATCCACGGCGCTCAGGGCCAGGTCGCTGCCGTCGAAGCCATTCTCGCCACCCGTGGTGGCGAAGCGGCCGCCGGCACCGCCCCCGGGCCGGCGCGCCTCCTTGCCGAACTCCACCGGCGCGAAGCCGGTGTGGCCACCCTCGCCGCCGCGATTGATCTCGGTCAGCGGACCCTGGCCGAAGCCACCCTGGGGCGTGGAGGTGGTCACGACCTCGTTGGAGCGTCCGCCGCGACCCCCACCCGGCCCGCCGCGCGCGCCTTCCTCGAGCACGTTCCCGGTGTTCACGTTCTCGACGTCCCGGGCATCGAAGCCGGAGAGGTTGAGCACGCCGTTGATGGTGACCGTCCCGGTGGCGTTGATGCGCAGCGGGTTCGAACCCTGCACGCGCACGGTGGCCCCCGCGTTGATCGTCATGTTGCGCAGGTCGAGCACGCCGGCGCGGGCGCCGCTGCCCTCGATCGTCTGCGCCATCGTGCCGTCGGCGCTGACGATCGTGCTGCCGTCCGTGTCGATCACGATCTGGCCGCTGGCGACCCAGTCGAAGGTGTTGACCGGGGCGCCGACGCACTCGTCGGCCTCGAAGAAGTCGAAGGCCGCCGTGAGCTGGCCGCCACCCCACTGCGCCGAAGGCACCCCGATCAGTGCCTGGGAGTCGTAGCGCGTCAGGGGACTCCCGGCGCCGAAGTCGAAGGGCTCCAGGACCTCGTCGCTCTGCTCGTCGGCCGGCGTCAGGCTGCCGTAGTCGATCGCGCGCGAGTCGAGGAATGCGAAGGTGTCGTTGGTGGTCGAGCTGGCCTCCCCGACCAGGTCGACGATCCCCGAGAACAGCACGGCCCGCAGGCCGGTCGCGGGCGGCACGGGCCCGATCGGCGTCAGGCGCACGCTCGCGCCCGCCTCGGTGCAGTTCCCGTCGAGGACGACCGAGGTCTCCAGCGGGAACCAGTCGGGCCCGTCCTGGAACTCGAGCCGCATGCGGCTGGGCGAGATGTTGCTGCTCGAAGGACTGATGGGCTGGTCGAACTCGACCACGAACGCGATCTTCGTGGCCGGGTCGCTGTAGAGGTTGAGCGGCGCGAGGAAGCCCGGCTCGGAAAGCACCAGGTTCTGCATCGGATCGCGCTCGAAGTACACGCGCTGTCCGGCGTCGCCCACCTCGATGTGGGTCGCGTTGGGGTCGCTGGAGCCCTGCGCACGCACGACGGCCGCGGGCGGGCCGGGGCGCGTGTCGAGGAACTGCACGTCCTGCTGGGCGGTCGTGAAGGTGCGTTCCTGGGTGATCCCGAGGGCCGTGCCGCTCACCGAGCGCACCGTGTTCGCGGCCCCGCTCGAGAGCCCGAGGACGCGCAGCTTGTAGGTCTCGCCCCCCGGCTCGAGCCCCTGGCCGGGCGGGCAGGTGGGCTGGAAGACGACCTGGTTCGGACTGGTGGTCGGCACGAAGAACGAGCCCGTCGCGGGCATGCCGTCGATGGTCTGGATGCTGATCGTGTTCAGGCTCACGGTCGAGAAGTCGACCGGCTCGGTGAACGTGAGCACGATCTCCTGGTTGACCTTCCAGACCTGGTTGTCTTCGACCGAGATGACGACGAGCTGGAAGCCGATGTCCCCGCCCCCGCCGCCGTCACTGGTGCAGGCGGGGAGGGACAGGCCGAGCGCGGCGAGGAGCGCGGAGCGGAACGAGAAGGGGTGACGCATAGGGGGGCGTGAGGGCTGACTCCCGTCCGGCCGGGTTCTAGAAGTCGTAGGGCAGAGCCAGAGCGCTCAGCTCGGGGCCCACGCCGGTCGCGATGTTGTTCACGAACGACACGCGCACCTGGAGGTAGCGCTGGCCGTTTCCGATCACGATCTGGTTCGACCAGTCGGTCGGGTTCTGGGGCGAGAAGTCTCCCGAGTCGATCGCGTCGCCGTAGGGATCCAGGCGGCTCGCGTCGAACGGCGAGGTCGAGGGGTTCATCCCGGTGAAGCCCGTGGCGGAGCGGAAGTCGAGCTGCACCGAGGCCCCCGTGGGCTGGCTCGGCGGCTCCTGGATCGGAGTCCGCCACTGTGGCTGCACGTTCAGGCCCGCATCCAGCCAAACGGAGTGGACGCGGCTGACGCGCACGATCGTGTCGAGCTGGCCGAGGTAGAAGATCGAGTCGGAGCTGGGCGTGTTGCCGCCCGGGTTGACCGCGCCGCGCGGCACCGTCTCCGAGTCCGGCAGCACGACCTGATCGGAGAGCCCGTTCGAGCCCCCCGCGGAGTAGGCGCGGAACCCCGGGATCACAGGGATCGGGACGGAGATCCCCGTGAGGGTGCCGATGTTCACGTCGAAGCGGTTGAGACCGAGGCCGCGGTCCGAGGGGAAGCACTTGATCTCGATCAGGAGCGGGAGGCCGTAGGAGGGGACCTCCCCCGCCATCCCGAGGGATCCAGGGGCGGGAAGGTTGGGGGTGCCCACCTCCGCCCCGAGCGGGAAGCCGGGCTGGGTCGGATCCCCGTCGGCGCCTTGCGCCAGGATGGCCGTATCGCGCCAGGTGTAGGTCACGTCCTGTCCGGCACCGCGGTTCATCGGGAAGGGAATGAGCGCCGTCCCCTGCGGCGTGCTGAAGATGTCGGACACCGAGACCGAGTACCCGAGCGCGCGGTTGTGGACGACGATCGGGTTCGAGCCGGCGAGGAAGTTGTCCTCGAAGGGCGCCGGCCCGGGCGGCAGGCCCGAGGTCCCGCCCGTGGGTGTCATCGTCGGACAGCAGCCCTCGTCCGGCAGGAAGCGGCTGTGGCCGAGGCGGATCTCGAACAGGTCGTAGAAGTCGTTCATCACCAGGCCCCCGACCGGCGACCAGTTGAGGCCGATCACGTCCAGGTTGGTCTTGGTCTCGTCGGTCGGGTGCCAGCCGACGTCGCAGTGGCGCCAGACCGTCTGCAGCTTGGCCCCGAGCTCGGTCAGGGGCACGAAGAAGCCGGACGTGAACGGGATCATGCGCGAGGGCACCAGCCGCGTCCGGTCGACCGGCCAGCCGGAGGTCGCAACGGCCCGGCCGCGCAGCACGCCGCGGGTGGTCTGCAGGAAGAACTGGCCGCGCAGGTCCGGCAGTCCGTCGCCGACGGCCCCCGGGTCGCCATTGGGCTCGTACTCGTCGTTCGTGGCGGTGTCGAAGCGCAGCACGATCGCGTCGGTCTCCTGGGTCGCCGCGAACGGGTCGATCGTGAAGGGGATCGGCACGATCGGATCGAGCAGCGCGCGGCCGCCGAGGTCGCGCACGTCGCCGATCGCGACGTGGAAGGCGCTGGCGTTGCCGTTGACGTGCGCGAAGGCCGGCGTCGCGTCGAAGGTGAACGTGCGCAGGTCGCCGTCGTTGACGATGCTGCCCACCACGGTGTTCTGGCTGTTGGGCGTGGTGATCGTGCCCGAGGGCTCGTCGTTCACCAGCGTGAAGCCGCGGAAGGGCGAGAGCGAGGTCGGGTCCATGGGCTCGCTGAAGCGCACGGCGACCTGGGCGGTGGTCAGCACGCCGTCGCTGGGGGGGGCCGAGGGCCCGGGCAGGAACGTCACCCAGCAGGCCGGCGACAGGGGCAGCGTGGGATCGAAGGGGGCCTGGTAGAGCCCCACGTCGATCAGGTCGTCCGGGAGCACGTCGTCCGTCAGCGGATCCCCGTCGTCCACCAGGGGCTCGACGGAGCGCACCAGGAGGTCGATCAGCGTGCTGCCCGTGCGCGTGCCCGCCACGGTCACCTCGAGGAAGGCGCCGCCGACCTCGATCACGTCCCCCACGCGCGCGTCCGCCTGGCACACGTTCTGGAACGTGAGGTCGAGCAGGAAGTCGATGCTGTCCGCCCCGACCGGCGTCTGGCTGGTCACGTCGACGACCCAGGCGCCCACCAGGCGCGGCTGATCCGCGTCCGCGAGGTAGCCATTGCTCGCGGCCGGCTCCTGCGAGTTCCCCGAGCGCAGCGCGCGCACGATGTCCATCGTCAGGCGGGTCGGGTCGTTGGGCCCGTTCTCCAGGAAGTCGAGGGGCGTGCCCGACAGGTTCGTGAGCGTCGTGAACTGGCTGGTCCCGATGTCGATCTGGGTCGGGATGCGCACGGACACGTTGGTCGTCTGGGTCGAGGTCTGGCTGGCAGGCAGGCCGGCGGCGTTGGCCACCAGGTTCGACTCGGCCTCTTCCTGCGCTGACACCGCCATGTCGATCAGGATGCGCGTCGAGTGGAAGCCCGCGCCGACCTGGGCTCCGTGGTTCGGGTCGAACAGGAGGCGCGCCTGGAAGGGCGTCGTCGGCGGGTAGCCGGCCGAGACCCGGACGTTGGTGGCGATGTTGGAGATGGCCTCGGTGTCGTCGCGCAGGCAATCGTCGAAGCGCAGGACGACGCAGGCGTTGCGTGGCACGAGCGTGAAGGGCGGCGGCGAGCTGCCGTCGTCGTCCTTGGCCAGGGCCAGGGGCAGCGCGCTGGCGCTCTCGAGGCGCAGGACGAAGAGATCCTCGCCGACCGGGTCCGACGGGTCCGGGCCAAAGGGGTTCGCGATCGTCAGGCGCTCGCGCTGCGTGGCGGGGTTGCGGTCCAGGCGGTACCCGAGCGCGGGGTTGGTCGTGAGGGACGGATCGATCACGTAGTCGCGGAACACCGGCGTGGAGCCGCGCACGCCGAGCGCGTCGACGTCGAACACGTCCACCAGGCGCCCCCAGCGCACCTCGGCCAGGTGGAAGTCGGTCGCGCTCCCGCTCTGGTTGGGATCGATGAAGTAGGGCGAGCCGTCGGGCTTGACGGCGAGCTCTCCGGGGATGCCGGATTGTCCTCCGCCCCCGCTCGAGCCACCGCAGGCGGCGAGGAGCACCACCGGGACGAAGGTTGCGACCAAGGCGACGACCAGGGAACGGCCGGACGCCGCGTAGAAAGGCGCGTGCATGGGATGGTCTCGAGAACTCGGCGAGTCCCGAATCCCCGCCGGCGACGTCGACCGGACCGGGTGGGGAGACGCAGGGGGCGCACAGGATACAAACGGCATACCGCCTCGGGTCAACGGCCGGGACAGATCCGGGCGCACTTTTTCGCGTCTCGGACAGGCGTAGCAGGGTCCCGCAGCCGCGGGCCCGACCAGCGGGCGCGCCCGCCGTGCGGCTACCGCTCGCGCTCGGCCCGGGCGCGCAGCGGAACCGCCCAGCCGCGCCCGCCCGCTGGCCGCGCCGGCGGGCCCCACCCACGGCGGAGAGGTGGGTCAGCGAACGGCCGCCGAGAAGCCCAGCGCCACGGCCTGCTGCTCGTCCCGGAAGAACACCAGGTGGTCCGGACGGATCTTGCGGGCCGTGGCCGAGTCGCGCGCGTGGAAGTGGCGCGTGGTCGAGCACCCGACCAGGCCGATCGGGATCTCGTGCGAGCAGTACCCGCAGGCCGCACGCAGCGGATCGCGCGAGGTGAGCCGGAAGCCCAGGCGCAGGTGGCGCTTCTCGGTGTGGGTGATGCAGTTCGTATTCGGGCACGGGTTGACGCCGAGCTCGACCGGGAACATGCGCGCCTCGTGCTCGGGCGGCTGGGCCTCGAGCTCCAGGCGCCCCAGCAGGAAGGCCAGGATCGCCATGCGCACCGGGACGCCGCGCGCCGCCTGCGTGAAGTAGCGGCTGCGCGGATCGTCGTCCAGCTCGGCCGCGATCTCGTCGCGACGCGGGAGCGGGTGCATCACGATCGCCTCCTTGAGCGGCGCGGCGGCCATCGCGCTGGACGAGAGACGCATGTAGCGCGCGGCCACGTCGGCGTCGCCGTGTCGCTCGGTCTGGGGCCGCGTCATGTAGACCGCGTCCACGCGGTCGACGCGCAGGCGGCTCGCATCGGTGAAGAGCGAGAGCTGGTGCGGCTTCTGGGGCGTGAGGTAGACGGCGTCGGACTCGCGCGCGATGTCGCCCAGGTCGGTGGCGTCGGCCCGCACCGGCTCCGTGCCGTACTCCTCCCGCAGGCGGCGCACGACGTACTCGGGCAGCTCGAGCCCGCGGTGCGGCACGCACACGATGTTGGCCCCGAAGCGTGCCAGGGCGTACACGAAGGAGTGGATCGTGCGGCTGTAGCGCAGGTCGCCCGCCAGGACCACGTCCAGGCCCTCCAGCCGCTCCTTCTCGATCCACAGCGTGTAGAGGTCGCACAGCGTCTGGGTCGGGTGCTCGTGGCTCCCGTCGCCCGCGTTGACGACGGGCACGCGCGAGAACTCGGCCGCCAGGCGCGCGGCGCCCTCGCTCGGATGGCGCAGCACGATCAGGTCGGCGTAGGCGCCGCTGACCACGCGCACCGTGTCCGCCAGGGACTCGCCCTTGGCCGCGCTGGAGCTGGCCATCTCGGCCGAGGTCACGACGCCGCCGCCCAGGCGCTGCATGGCCGACTCGAAGGAGAGGCGCGTGCGCGTCGAGGGCTCGTAGAACAGGCTCGCCAGGATGCGCCCGCGGCACACCTCGGACCAGGCGCGCAGATCGCCCGCGTACTGCTTGGCCTGACGGAAGAGCCCGAGGATCTCGGCGGAGGCGAGATCCTCGACGGACACCAGGTGTCGGATCCGGGTCATGCGGTCCGGGTCGTGCGATCCGGTCAAGCGCCGCGGCGGGCGGCCCGGGTCCCTGGGGGCGTGGCGCCCGCTGGAACCCGAACGAGTCTATGCGAGGCCGCGCAGGACTTCAATCGAGGCGCGCGCCGGCGGCCAGCCAGTCGGCGAGCCAGCGACGCAGCTCGACCGCCGGCGCGCACGCCAGGACCTCCTGGTGCTCCGGCTCGAACGGCACCGCGGTGCCCTGCGGCCAGGGCTCGCGGGGCACGCCGAGCGCCTCGAGCACGACCCGCTCGACGGTCGCCCGGGCCGCGTCGGGCGCGGTGAGGACCGAGAGGCTCGGGTGCGCCCGCGCCTCGCGCCCGGGATCGAGATCCGCCAGGCTGTGGAGCACGCGGAGGTGCGGGAGCGGCGGAGGGGCCTCGGAGCTCCCCGCCGGGGCGAGCCAGAGCACGAGCTCGGCCTCGGCCCAGCCCGCGCGCGCGAGCGCCTGGCCGGCGCGCTCGACCGAGCCTCCGGGATCGTCGGGGAGGAGCGCACGCATCCCGGCGGTGTCGTGCAGCTCGACCACGAGCTCGCCCAGCCGCGCGCGCTCGCGCACCACGTCGCGCGTCGTCCCCGGCGTGGCGCTGACCACGACCCGCTCGCGCCCGACCAGCAGGTTGAAGAGCGTCGACTTGCCCGCGTTGACCGCCCCCGCCAGCACGATCCGCGGCGGCGCGAGGAGTGCGCGCACCGCCTGGCCCCGGCGCGCGAGGGCGCGCGCTCCACCGAGGAGCTCCTCGTCCGTGGCGCCGAGCAGGCGTCGCAGCTCGGCCCGCAGGGCCCCCTCGGCCTGGTCCAGGAGGATCCGCGCCCCGCGCTCGCTGGCGGCTCCGAGGAGGCGCCGCTCGGCCTGCTCCTCGAGGCTCGGCGCGGCCTCCGGCGCAGCCGGCGGGCCCAGGTGCGCGCGCACGCGCTCGACCACCGCCTCGGAGCCGTGCAGGTGCAGCTCCACGCGCTCCGCGGAGCCCACCACGAGCAGGGCCTCGTCCAGAAGGGTCCCGTCGGGCTCGCGCAGCTCGACCCGCGCGAAGTCCCCGGCGGCGGGCACCCGGCCGCCGAGGAGCGGTGCAACGCGCCGCAACGCGCCCGGGCCGGCGAGCTCGAGCACCCGGATGGCGCCGCGGCCCGCGGCAGTCAGCTCGCGCAGGCGCGGCACGTTCACGCGGTGCCCCCGCGGGCCTCGGCCGCCCGCAGCGCCGCCAGGAGGCCGCGATGGACGAGATCGGGCACGACCCGGAGCGGCCGCGTCGTGAAGGGCACGGGCAGGAGCAGGTGCGCCCGCGCTCCGCCGGTCAGGACGAGCGGCGCGGCGGCGAGGCCGGTCTCGGCCGCCAGACCCTCGACCAGCGCGCGCGCGGCACCACGGAACCCCAGGCCGATCCCGGCCCGCAGCGCCTCCTCCGTGCTGCGGCCGAGGGCCCGCGCGCCGGGTTCGGGCTGGATGAGCGGCAGCCGGGCCGTGCCCTCGGCCAGGACCGCCGCCAGGAGCGCCGGTCCGGGCGCGATGGCTCCCCCCAGGAAGACGCGCACGGGACCCTCGACGGCCACGGCGTCCACCGTCAGGGCCGTGCCGGCGTCCACCACGAGGCAGGCGCCGGCGCACAGCTCGGCCGCCGCCGCGGCGGCGTAGAGGCGGTCGGTGCCCACGCCCTCCGGCGGGCGACAGCGGTTCTCGAGCCCGCTGTCGGGCGCGACGTGGAGGCGCACCCCGGCCGCCTCCAGCGCGCGCTGGACGGCCTCGCTGCGCGCCGTGGAGGCGACGCTGGAGAGCGCTCCCGGCCGCCCGCGAAGAGGTTCGAGCCAGCGCGCGAAGGGGTCGAGGTCGCTGCTCTCGCCCTCGAAGGAGCCGGCGGGAGCGGGCGGCTCGGTGGAACTCCGGAGGGTGGGGCCCCAGAGCAGCGCCTTGAGGCGCGAGTTGCCGAGGTCGACGGTCAGCACCGGGGCATTCTGGCACCGCGCGGCAGGGAGGGGCCAGCGGGGGACGGCCGGGGAACCGCGCACCGGCTCTGCGGGCGGGCGCGCGCCCGCCCGCAGAGCCGGTGCGGTCACGCTGACGGCGAAATCGTGAGCCGATCTCTCGCTCGGCTCAGCGCGGCGAGTGGTACGTGCGTGTGAACTCGCGGCCCTGCTTCTCGAACAATCCGATCCAGGAGCTGGTCGTGTTCGCGTTGGCCTTCACGAAGGCGACCGCGTCGTTGACGCTGGTCACCTTGTGGCCGTTGATGCTCTTCAGGACCTCGCCCTCGGTCACGCCCGCGCGGGCCGGGATCGAGTCCGGCCGGACGTAGTTGACCTTGATGCCCTCGGCCTCGCCGTTGCGCGGGTTCTTGTGGGTCTGGTAGCTGATGTCGCGCGAGAGGATGCGCGAGTAGTCGCGGTCGAGCTCCTCAAGGGTCGCCGTGCCCACCTGCCACTCGTTCTTGCGGATCTGCGTGAGCTGCTCGGGGTTCCACAGCGGGGCGTCGGGCGCGGCGGAGCCGATCTGCTTGCGCACGGGCGGCGACTGGATGCCGTCGGGGCCGACCAGGACGATGCCGAGGTCGCCGCGCAGGCTCGAGACGTAGGGCGGCGGAGCGACCGTCTCCTCGGGGCGCGCGGTGTCGTCGAAGGCGAAGCGCACGCCTTCGGCCGTGATCGCGGCGACGCGCACGTCCTGGTAGGGCTCGAAGAGTCGCTCCTCCGGGCGCAGGATCAGGTCATCGCGCTGGGTGTGGGCGGAGAGCTTCTGGTCGACGAACTTGACGTAGGCGAGGCTCCTCGCAGGCCAGGCCGTGTCCACCTTGATCGCCAGGACCCTGAGCAGCGAGGCCACGGGGACCTTCGGAACCGGGGGCGGCGCGCCGCCGTCGGGCTTCTCGACCGGCTTGGGCTTCTCCTTGCCGCTCCAGTCGTAGAGGTTGAAGACGCGCTCGACCAGGCGGTACTCGACGTGATCGCTCTTCTGCTCGGCCGGCTTCTTCACCGAGTCCAGGACGGCGGAGAGCCGCTCGTCCGGGACCTCGATGGCCAGCTCCTCGCGGTCGCGCAGGAAACCGTAGACCGCGGAGACCAGCAGGCCCCCGGAGACCAGGGAGCCGATCCAGATCGTGCCCTTCCAGCGCTGGATGTTCATGAGCAGCGGTGGCCCATCGTAGCCTGCGGAGGCCCCGCGAGCCCGTCCGGGCGCGAGAGCCCCGCAGACCGGAGCCGAGCAGGGGACGACGCCCCCGGGCGCTTCTTCCGCCGATCCGGGCTATTCGCCGCCGGCCAGGCGCAGCCGGCCCGAGCCCTGGGCGCCGAGCTGGGGGTTGCCCTTGCCCTTGCTGAAGCCGCGCAGGGCCAGGAGCAGCTCCTCCGGCCGGTCGCTGGCCGCCAGCGCCGTCTCGAGCTCGATCAGGTCCTGCTGCACCAGGAGGCGCAGGGACTGGTTGAAGGAGATCAGGCCCTCCTCGTGGCTGGCCTCGACCACGCGCGAGAGCTCGGTCACCTGGCCCTCGTACAGCAGGTCGCGCACGCGCGGCGTCGAGAGCAGGAGCTCGCAGGCCGGCACCATCCCGCGCCCGGACTTGCGCGGCAGGAGGCGCATGGACATGACGGCGGCGATGTTCTCCGCCAGGCGCTGGCGGATCTGCCCGTGGCGCTGGACGGGGAAGAAGGACAGGATCCGGTCCACGGTCTGGGGCGCGTTGACCGTGTGCAGGGTGCTCATCACGAGGTGGCCCGTCTCGGTCGCGTCCAGGGCCGCGGCCACCGTCTCGGCGTCGCGCATCTCGCCGATCAGGATCACGTCCGGGCTCTGGCGCAGGGCGTGGCGCAGGCCCTCGGCGAAGTCGATCGTGTCGGTGCCGACCTCGCGCTGGCTGATCACGCAGCGGTCCTCGGTGAAGAGCAGCTCCACCGGGTCCTCGAGCGTGATGATGTGCCGCTCGGCGTGCGTGTTCATGTACTGGATCATCCCGCCCAGGGCCGTCGACTTGCCCGATCCGGCGATGCCGGTCACCAGCACGATCCCGCGCTTCTTGAGGGCGATGCGCTCGAGGGCCTGGGTCGGCAGCCCGAGCGTCGAGAGCTGCGGTGCCTCCTGCGAGATGCGCCGCAGCACCACGGCGGGCTCGCCCATCTGCTTGTAGGCGTTCAGGCGGAAGCGCCCGAGGCCGTCGAGCTGCAGGGCCGTGTCGACCGAGCCGCGGGCCTTCCAGACGGAGAGCTTCTCGTCCCCGCACACGCCGCTCAGGACCTCGAGCAACGCCCCCGCCCCCGGCACGCGCCCCGGCAGGAAGTGGATGCGCCCGTCGATGCGGCAGGAGGGCCGGCCGCCGGCGCGCAGGATCAGGTCGCTGGCGTTCATGCGCACCATCTCCGCCAGCCAGGCCTCGAGCTTGTGGCGCGGGGAGATCGAGGTCTGGTGCAGGCCGCCGTCCGCCTCGGAGTTGCGCAGGGCATCCTGGGCCCTCGGACCGGCGGGCATGGGCTCGGTGCCGTTCGAGATCGGATCGCGGGTCGGGTCGGGGTGCTGCACGCAGGGCTCCGCTGTGGGGACGAGTGACCCTCCCGGAGGGGATGGGACACCCAGGAAATCGGTGCGGAGGTCCTCCCGCCTTGAGCCCGGAGGCCCCCATCTCCCCGCCACCTCGTCCCAGGCCCCTGCCCGCGGGACGGGCGGCCCTGGAAGGAGCTCAGGTGACCGGCGCGCCCGGGCGGACCAGGCGGTGGGCCGCCGCCAGGAGCTCGGCCACGCCCGTCCCGACAACGGCCGAGATGCGCGCCACGGGCCGACCAGCCTGGCGCTCGAGCTGGTGGGCGCGCTCCTCGGCGTCCGCATCCTCGCACTTCGTCGCCACCAGGAGGCGCGGGCGTGCGGCGAGGGCCGCCGAGTAGCCGGCCAGCTCGCCCTCGACCACGCGCAGGGCCTCGAGCGGCGCCACGCTGGCCTCCGCGGAGACGTCGATCAGGTGCAGGAGCACGGCGCAGCGCTCGACGTGCTTCAGGAAGCGGTGCCCCAGCCCGGCCCCGCCCGCGGCGCCCTCGATCAGCCCGGGCAGGTCCGCGACCACCAGGGTCTCGTTCTCGCCCAGGGCGGCGATCCCGACCTCGGGCGCCAGGGTCGTGAAGGGGTAGTCGGCGATCTTCGGGGTCGCCTGGCTGACCGTGGCGAGGAAGGTCGACTTGCCGGCGTTCGGCAGCCCGACCAGGCCGACCTCCGCGATCAGCTTGAGCTCGAGCCGGATGCGGCGCTGCTCGCCCTCGCCGCCCTTCTCGGCCCGCCGGGGCGCCTGCTGCACGGCGCTGGCGAAGCTCTTGTTGCCACGCCCGCCGCGACCGCCGGCCGCGACCACGCACTGGTCCCCGGCACGCAGGAGATCGCGCAGCAGGTGCCCGCGCTCGAGGTCGAAGATCTGCGTCCCGATCGGCACCTCGACCACGCGGTCCGCCCCCTTGGCGCCGCTGCGGTTGCGGGGCCCGCCGGCCACGCCGTTCTCGGCCTCGTAGAGGGGCCTGCGCCCGACGCGCAGCAGCGAGTTCACGCTCGCGCTGGCGCTCAGGACGACGCTGCCACCGTCGCCGCCGTTGCCGCCGTCCGGACCGCCGAAGGGCGCGAACTTCTCGCGCCGGAAGGAGACCGCGCCGTCGCCGCCGCGCCCGCCGCGCACGTGGAGCTCGCACTCGTCGCGGAACACGGCTCACACTGGCGGGGAGCCCGCGGGCTCCCGCGCCAGCTCAGGTGGGGTCGACGTGGACCCGGCCGGACTGGTAGCGCACGCGCCCCTGGATGCGGGCGTAGATCGTGTAGTCGCTGCCCAGGCCCACGTTGTGGCCGGGATGGATCACGGTCCCGCACTGGCGCACCAGGATCGAGCCCGGCGTGACCAGCTCGCCGCCGTAGCGCTTGACCCCGCGGTACTGCGGGTTCGAGTCGCGCCCGTTCTTGGTGGAGCCGCCGCCCTTCTTGTGTGCCATGCTTCGTTACCTACCCGTCTCGCTCCTACCCTCGGATGTCGGTGATCTCGACGCGCGTGTAGCCCTCGCGGTGCCCCTGCTTCTTGCGCACGTTCTTGCGGCGCTTGAAGCGCATCGAGATGGTCTTCGGCCCGCGGAAGGCCCCCAGGACCTTGCCGGCCACGCTGGCGCCGTCCACGGTCGGCCTGCCGACCTGGACGCGGCCCTCGTTCGAGATCAGGAGCACGCGGTCGAAGGTGACCGTCTGGCCCGTCTCGAGGGTCTGGTTCAGGTCGCAGGCGACGACGTCGCCCACGCGCACGCCGATCTGGCGGTTCCGGTCGGAAATGACGGCGAACACGGGTTGTCTGGCTCCGGGTCGGGGAAAGGGGCGGAGAGTCTAGCCAGGCCCCCGCCGGGGGGCAATGGCGCACCTGGACCGGGGCTACCCGGCCCCGGGGGCTAGCGGCGGCGGCGCCCGCCGGGGCGGACCTCGCGCCCGTCGGCCCGCAGGTAGTGCAGGACGCTGTCCTCGACCTGCTCGGGGACGGAGAGCAGCTTGATCTCCCGCCCCCCACCCTCCTGGAGCTTGGCGAGCTCGCCGTGCAGCTCCTTCTGGAGGTACTCGATCACGTCGGGGTGCGTGCGCACCTCGATCGTGGTGTAGCCCTTGAGGGCCAGGGCCGCCGCGAGGCGGCGCATGATGGCCTGGGCGCGCGAGGAGGCGTTGCGCCGCCGGCCGGAGCCGCGGCAGCGCGGGCAGCTGTCGTAGACCAGCTTCGAGAGCCCGGGGCCCAGACGCTGACGCGTCAGCTCGAGCAGGCCGAACTGCGAGATGCGCCCGATCTTCGCGCGCGCCCGGTCGGCCTTGAGGGCCTCGCGCACGGCGCGCTCGACCGCCTTGCGGCCCGAGGCGCGCATCATGTCGATGAAGTCGAGCACGATGATCCCCCCCAGGTCGCGCAGGCGGATCTGGCGTGCGATCTCGGGCACGGCCTCGAGGTTGGTCTTGAGCGCGATGTCCTCGAACTCGGCGCCTTCCTCGCGCGTGCGGCCCGAGTTGACGTCGATCGCCACCAGGGCCTCGGTCTGCTCGATCACGATCGAGCCGCCCGAGGGCAGCTCGACGCGCCGCGCGAAGATCTTCTCGAAGTCCTGCTCGACCCCGTGACTGTGGAACAGCGGGCGCTCGCCGTCGTGCAGGCGCACGCGCTCGATGTGCTCGGGCATCAGGCGCTTGGTGAACTCGACCATGCGCTGGAAGACCGGCGCATCGTCGACGATCACGGCCTCGGTCTCGGGCGTGAACAGGTCGCGCATCGTGCGGATCGCGACGTCGGACTCCTGGTAGAGCGGCGCCGGGTTGCGGCCGGCGCGCAGGCGCTTGGAGAAGTCCTCCCAGGCCAGCAGCAGGTACTCGAGGTCGCGGTGGATCTCGGTCTTCGAGCGCCCGATCCCGGCCGTGCGCACGATGACCCCCATGCCGTCGGGGATGTCCAGCGACTGCAGGATGCGCTTCAGGCGCCGGCGCTCGCGCTCGTCGTCGATCTTGCGGCTCACGCCCGTGCGCTCGAGCGAGGGCATGAGCACCAGGTAGCGGCCCGGGATCGAGATGTAGGTCGTGAGCGTCGGCCCCTTGTCGCCGATCGCGTCCTTGGTGATCTGCACGGCCACCATCTGGCCCTTCTTGAGCAGCTTGTCGATCGGCAGCCGCACCCGCGCGCGGTGCCGCGCCACGCGCACGCGCCGTCCGCGGGCCTGCCGGCCACCCCGCGCCGAGGCGCGACCGGACACGGGCTCGTCGTCCTCGTCCTCGGGGGCCTCCGCTCGCCCGCCGTCCAGCGCCGGGGCGGGCTCGTCGTCCTCGTCCTCGTCGGACGGGTCCGCGGCGCCGAGGGCCTCCCCGTCCTCGGCCAGCTCGGCCGTGGCCGCGCCTTCCTCGTCCGGCAGGTCGTGGTCGTGCGCGGGCTCGACGGGGTCCACCTCGTCCACCTCGTCCTCGTCGGCCCCCGCGTCCTCCTCGCTGGCCTTGGCCAGCGGCGTGGAGAGCAGCTTCTCCAGGTTCCACTCCGGGTCGCCGTAGCTCGGCAGGACGTCGGAGGCGTGCAGGAACCCGTTGCGTCCCTCGCCGAAGTCGACGAAGGCGGCGCCGATGGCGGACTCGATGTTGACCACGCGCCCGCGGTAGATGTCGTTGACGTAGGAGACGTGCTTCTTGACCGTCATCTGGAGGTCGACGATGCGTCCCTCCTCGACCACGGCCACGCGCTTCTCCTCGCTGTCGCGCGCGTTGACGAGGATCACCCGGCGCTTGACCGGTCCGACGCGGCGCGGAGCCTCGCGCTCCTCGTCCTCGTCCTCGTCCTCGTCGTCATCGTGCTCCTCGGGGACACCGCGCGCTGCGCGTCGGGCCGGCGCGCGGATGCGCTCGGCCGGCGCGCCGACCAGCACGGCATCCTCGGGCAGGTCCTCGAGCTCCGGCAGCTCGTCCACGTCGCCGGGGATGAGCTCGATCGAGACGGCACCGTCGACCTTCTTCTGCCGGCGACGACGCCCCCCCCTCGACCCCCGCTTGCGACGCCGGCGCCCGTCCGCCTCGTCCGAAGCCGAGCCCTGGGGCTCGCGGCCTGCGGAACCGGCCGGCGGCAACTCGTCGTCGTCGGCGATCACCGGCTCCACCGGCGTCCCCAGGGCGCCGGCCGAACTCGCCACCCCCTGGTTGCGGCCCCGGCCGCCGCGCCGTCCACGACGACGGCGGCGCTCTCCGCGCGCACCTTCCTGGGTGCCGGAGGGCTGGGCCGGCCCGGTGTCGCCCTCCGGTTCGCGCGGCGCGCCCTCCTCCGGCTCGTGGCCCTCCGCATCGAAGGCGGCCGGCTCGACCGGGCCATCGGAGCGCTTCTCGCGTCCGCGGCGGCGGCGTCCACCGCGCCTTCCGCGGCGCCGTCGGCCGGCGCGCTGGGCCGCGTCGCCCGGCGGAGCACCGGCCTCGAGGCTCACGTCTCGGTCTTCGCCGGCCGAGACTCCGGGGTCTGAATCAGGGGGAGTGGAAGAGAAGTGGGGTTGGAACTCGTGCTCCGAGAGCGGCTCGCTCATGGACTCTCCAGATTGGCAAGAGCCCGCGGGCAGCGCCGGCCTTGCCCCGCTCGGGGGTCGGCGCGCCATCCGCGGACCGGCCGTCGCTGCGCCTGGGATCCAGTCCCGAGGGCGCGCCGGCGTGGGTGTTCGACGTGATCATCTCTGAGCCCGGGGCGAGACGGCCTCGCCCGCATCGCTGCCTCCCCGACCGATCCGGTCCGGGAGGAGAGACGTACATGCTGGCCTCCGGCCCCCCTCAAGTCGATCGCCAGCCGGGGAAAACCCCCCAGGGCGGCGTGGAGACCTCGCGCGCGCGCCCGCGGGTGCCCGCAGGCCCGTACCACGCGCACGGGCCGGGGCAGCCCGCCGGGAGCCGAGGCTCCCGGCGAGCGGCCGGGGGGGCAGAGCCCCCCGGAGGGGCGCGGTCCTACTTCGGAGCGCCTTCCTCGGTCGCGGGCTGGGCGTCGCCCGGCGCCGGCACGAAGGTCGCCCACTGCCCGGCCTCGGTGGCCGGCTCGGCCGGGGCTTCGCTGGCCTCCTCGACCGGAGCCTGCGAGATGGGCTCCTCGCCCATCAGCACGTGCCCGGAAGCATCCGGATTGTCGCTGTAGAGGATCTGCTGCAGGCGCTCGCCGTAGGCATCACGCCGGCGCAGGATCTCGCGCTCGATCAGGCGCTGCTGGTCCGAGGCCGAGCGCACGACCGTGGGCGTGACGAACACCCACAGCATCTGCTTGTCGCGCGTGCGCGACTTGTGCTGGAAGAACCAGCCCAGGATCGGGATGTCGGAGAAGAACGGGACCTGCGAGACCGTCTCGGTGTCGACCTCGGTCGAGAGGCCGCCCAGGATGGCGGTCTGGCCGCTCTCGAGCAGCACGCTCGAGACGACCGTCGACGAGCGCTCGCGCGGCAGGGCGATCGTGCCCTCGTCGCCGTTGGCGCCGACGGTGAACACGTCGAAGCCCGGCGGCGCGACCGAGGGATCACCCGTGCCGGTCAGGCTCGTCTCCTTGGGGATGATCAGGAGGTCGACCTTGCCCGTGCCGGGGATCACGTGCGGCTGCACGAGCAGCTGGAAGCCGGTCTCGACCGGCGAGTTGTCGGCCTCCTCGACCGTCAGCGCCAGGCCGCCGGCCTGGCCCTGCTCGCTCTTCGCCTGGGCGTAGCGCACCGTCTCGCCGACGAAGATCGTGCCTTCCTTGCCGTCCAGCACGACCAGCTTCGGGGCCTGGATCACCTCGCTCGTCGTGTCGCGCTGCAGCAGGCGCAGGGCGCCGGTCCACTGCGTGAAGGAGAGCGCCCCGTAGATCGTGCTCGGGATGATGGTGGTCCCGACGTTCAGGTCGGGGTTCGCGAACGGACCGTCACCGGTCGGGTTGACGATGACCAGGTCGTCCCAGCCGCCGGACCCCAGGTTGAAGGGCAGGGTGATGGGGATCTGGCCGCCGCCGTAGGAGACCTGCGGGCCGAGGTCGCCGTAGTCGACGCCCAGGTTGAAGAGGTCGCGGTTGGCGGTGCTGACGAACTTGACGTCGATGAAGACCTGGGCCGGCTCGATGTCGAGCAGGGCCAGCATGTCCTTGATCTGCGAGTGCACCTGGGCCGTGTCGCGCACGATCAGCACGTTGTGCGGCGGGGGCATGTACTCCATGTCGCCGCCCGGCGAGCTGGCCTTCTTGAGCGCGGCCAGCACGGGGAAGACCTTCTCGTAGTCGATCTGCCCGCCGCCCTGCCCGCCCGCGGCGGTCGTCTTCTGGGTGATGGTGACGAACTCGGAGTCGATGTTGGGCAGGTAGCGCGAGGGCGGACGCGCGTAGCGCAGCTGGTAGCTCTGGGACTCCATCTGCGCCTGCAGGCTGAGCGGGTCGACGACGCGCAGGATGCCGCGCTGCTCCTCGACCACCACGAAGCCCAGCGTCTTGACGGCCACGTCCAGGGCGTCGCGCCAGGGCACGTTCGTCAGGCGCAGGCTGAGCGTGCCCTGCACCTCGGGCGCGATGACCACGTTGGCCCCGGACAGCTTGGCGATCGTGTCGATCACCTCCTTGATGTCCGCGTTGTCGAAGGTGAAGTTCACGCGCGGAGGGCGCACGACCACCAGCACGCCCGCCGTGCGCTCCTCGACCGTGCAGCCGGCCATCTCGGCGGCGAGGTCGAGCGCGTCCCGCCACGACACGTCGGTGATGTCGAGGGAGACGCTGGTGTCACCGCCCTCCAGCACGACGATGTTGTAGCCGGACTGCTCGCGGAGGTACTGGACGACCTCGGCGAGCTGCCGGCTCTCGACGCGCAGGGAGACACGGGCATCGGGGATGGCCATCTGGGCGCTGGCGACGGAGACGGCGCCGAGGAGCGCCAGCACCGCACCGAGGAATCGCTTGCCGGTATTCATGGGGAACGGGGACGTTGGGAACGTGGGGATCTATCGGGGACGGGGAATCGCGCGGAGCGGGGGGAGCCGCTCAACCCGAGGGTCGAATCTCGAGCGGGCGCGCCAGGATCAGCTCGCGGAAGGCGAACTCGATCTGATCGGGACGGATGTTGTGGACGATCAGCTCCTCGTCGAGCATGTCGCCCTCGCCGTAGGCCTGGCCGTTGATGAGCACGACCGGGTCCTTGCCCTCGTAGATCGCGACGCCGCCGATGCGCAGCTCGATCTTCTCGAAGGCCAGCACGGTGTCGGCCAGGTGCTTGAGCTCGCGGATGCCCTGCACGAGCGGCTCCTTGAGCGGGTCCTGGTCGGCCAGGCCCAGGCGCGACTCGACCGTGGCGAAGGCCGCCAGGGCGAGCTCGTACTCCTGGATGTCGATGTGGCGCTGCATGGCCTCGTGGGTCTCGCGCAGCAGCGCGGTCGAGGGGCCCTGACCGCCCTCGCCCTTGGCCATGGCGGTGCGCACGCCGGCGACCACCTCGACCACGTTCTTGTCGAAGCGCCGCATGGCCGGCACGAAGACCAGGAAGCCGGCCGAGTCCACGCGGCGGATCTCCTCCTCGAGCAGCGCCAGCTTGGTCTCGAGGTCGGCGCGCAGCTTCATGGTCTGGATCAGGTTCTCGGCCGCCTGGGCCTCCTCCCAGACCTTCTGGACCTCGACGGCCTTCTCGGCCAGCCCGTCGACCAGCGCGATCTGGTCCTCGATCGGCATGGTCGGACCGCCGTCGACGGGCACGCGCGGATCGATCCAGGGGTCGCGCCGCGCGCGCTGGCCACGGTAGTCGTAGGCCGGGAAGCGCAGCTCCGCGCCGCGCTTGGAGATCTCGCTGATCAGGAGCTCCTTCTTCTTGTCGTAGTGGTCGATCTTGACCTCCTTCGCGTTGCCCGTGGGGGCGTACACGTAGGTCTCGAGATCGAGCGTCACGCGGTGACGCGGCGGAGCGTCCTGGGTGTACTCGTTGCGGTTGGCGGCCTGCAGCTTGAAGGCCACCACGCTCATGAAGCGCTTGTGGCCCTCGATCTTGTGCAGGAACGAGAGCAGCTGGAAGGCGTCGGCCTCGAAGGCCAGCGTGTAGGAGACGCGCTCGAAGTCCTCCTTGCTCTTGCGGGTCGTGCGCGTGCCGTCCTTGACCGACGACAGCGTGAAGCCCGACTCCTCGCTGAAGCGGTTCAGCGTGCGCGCGAGGTTGGTGACGTCCTTCTCGTCCGAGAGCATCTCCTTGACGATGGCGTCGGTCTCGCGCTGGATGATGACCTTCTTGACCAGGTCGGGCGTCTTCTGCAGGAGCTCCTTGTCCTGCTCGATCTGCTGCTTGAGCACGGACACCTCGGCGCGGCGGCGCTCGATGCCCTCGTGCTGGTAGTACAGCAGGGTCGAGAGGCCGGCGGCGATGGCGAAGGCCACCCCGCCCATGACGAACCAGCGCTTCTTCTCCGGGGTCACGACTTGCCTCCCGTCGGCTTCTTCTTGGTGGGGGCCGGAGCGGCCTTCTTGTCGGGCGGCGGCAGGAGCTTGCCGTCGGGGCCGCGGCGGCGCTCGTCCGGGGCCTTGAGCGTCACCTGCAGCGGGAAGTTCCAGACCTCGGCCGGCATCAGGCCCTCGTCCTTGGCGGTCTGCGAGCCCTCGGGGTTGGAGGGCTTGTTGAAGTCCTCGCAGAAGGGCGAGCGCTCGAGGTCGTCGAGGAAGTTGGCCACGTGCGCGAAGGAGGGCGAGCCGGAGTGGCCGGAGGCCTTCAGGCTGCCGAAGCTCTTGTTGCGCGAGCTCTCCTTCTGGTCGACGTTCAGGTCGTCCAGCCAGACGAGGTACTTCTCGCCGTCGCCGCCGACGTTGATCACGTCGATCAGCTCGTCGACCTTGCGCGTCCAGGAGACGCGGTTGGCACTGATCGACTTGAGCTTCTCCTCGCGGGCATCGAACAGGGCCGACTCCTTCTCCAGGTCGCGGTGGTAGGCGACCTGGGGCTCGAGGCCGGCCTTCTGCTCTTGCAGCAGGGAGAGCTCGGAACGCACCTCGGCCGAGACCCCGAAGGCGGTCCAGGCCCAGTAGGCGGCGAGCGTGCCGTTGACGGCCACCGTCCCGGCCACGGCCAGGAGCAGCTTGACGGGCGTGCGCTTCTTCTGGCGCAGCTCGTCGGGGAGGAGGTTGATGAGGATCATTGTGCGCACACCCTCGCGGCGAGACCGATGGCGACTGCCAGGGACGGGGCGCAGGACTCCATCTCCTGCACGTTCACGCGGCCCTCGGCCACGCGCAGCCCCTCGAGCGGGTTCCAGGTGCGGGTCGTGCGACCCGTGGCCTGTTCCAGGAAGGCGACCGTGCCCGGCGCGAGCACGCCGCCGCCGGAGAGCAGCAGCTCCTCGACGCGCAGCCCCTCGCGGTTCTCGACGTAGTCGAGCGAGAGCGAGAGCTCGCTGACCATGTCCTCGAGCACCGGCGTGATCGCACGCGCGACCTCGGCCTCGCGCCCCTGCGGGTCGCGCTTGATCGCCTCGGCCTCCGTGTTCTCGACCCCCAGGCGCCGGGCGGCGGCCTGGGTCATGTCCGCCCCGCCGATGCCGATCTCGCGGCTGAAGCAGGTCTCGCCGCCGGCCAGCACGTTGATCGAGGTGACCGAGGCGCCCACGTCCACCAGGGCGATGGCACGCTCCTGGGTGCCGCCCACGACGTCCGTCAGGCCGCACAGCTCCCAGGCGTTGGCCAGGGCGAAGACGTCCACGTCGACCGCCAGCGGCGTCAGGCCGTGGCGCGTGATCTCCTTGATGCGCTCCTCGATCGCGGACTTCTTGCAGGCCGCGATGACGACGCCCATCTGGTCGCCACCCCCGCCCGCGCCCTCGCCCGAGGCGTGCGGCTTGCGCGCCAGGCGCTGGCAGTCGATCTGGACCTCGTCGGCCTCGAAGGGCAGGTACTTGTCGGACTCGAAGCGGATGGCCTGACGCAGCTCGGCGTCGGTCATCTGCATCATGGTGATGTAGCGCACCACCACGGCCTGCCCCGAGACCGAGGCGACGACGTTCTTGCTCCTGAACCGGCCCTGCTGGAGGACCTTGGCGACGGCCTCGGCCCGATCGGCGCCGGCGGCCACCTCGGCCCGCGCGAAGCCGGTCACGACCGGCTCGGGGCCTTCCAGTGAAATCTCGACGGCTTTCACGACCTGGTGGCCCAGGTCGAGCCCGACGATGCTCTTGGTCTTCCGGAACACCGCTACCTCTTGGTTGCCTGTGCGCGCACGTGGGGAGTCACGACCACCCCCTCCGGCCGGTGGACGGAGGTCGGTCGTGGAAACGCCTTTCGGACCGCTCCCGGAAGGAGCCTTAGGGGCAGTTGCTGCTTTCCGGGTCGGCCCCTCCCCCGCGGCACCCGGGCGGAAGTCCCTTCCGAACCCGGCGCCGCCCGGCCGGCCCCCCCCACGCCGGATCAGGCCGGCCGGTCGCGTTCCTCGCCGAAGCAGCCCTCGAAGAGCTGCGCCAGATCCGCCAGCAGGGCCTCGGCGTCGGCGCCGCGCGCCACCAGCTCCAGCTCCGTGCCGGGGCCGGCCGAGAGCGTCATCAGCTCGAGGATGCTCTTGCCGTTCACCTCGCGGTCGCGCGAGCGGATGCGCAGGTCGCTGTCCCGGGCCAGGGCGCGCGTGACGATCGCGTGGCACGGGCGCGCATGCAGGCCCTGCGCGTTGACCACCCGGACCGTCAGGCGCAGCTCCTGCGACGGAGGCCGCAGGCTCACGGAGTGGACATCTCCCGCAGGAGGTCCACCAGCTCCTTCTTCGTGCCGACGCCCAGCGCGAAGCGCCGGAAGTCCGGGTGCCGTCCGAGCTGCGAGATCCAGCGCATCATGTCGAGGTGGCGCTGCGGATCGTACCGCGCTCCCGCGCGCTCGGGGCGCAGCACGGTGAACAGGAGCGCGACGGGCTGGCCGTCGAGCGCGGCCCACTCGATCCCCTGGGGCACGAGCGACAGGCTGAACACGGCCTCCTCGAGCCCGGCCAGCTTGACGTGCGGGATGGCCACGCCCTGGCCGATCCCGGTCGAGGCCACCGTCTCGCGCTCGAGCAGAGCCCTCTGGGCCGCGGCGCGCAGGTGCTCCTCGATGCACTTGGCCTTGACCAGGTTGCCGACGATCTCGGCGAAGACCTGCTCGCGCGTGCCGCCGGCGAGCTTGAGGCTGCAGGCGGCGGGCTTGAACAGCCGCCAGTAGTCCTTGGCCTCGGTCTGCATCGCTCTGCCCGCGTTCCTCGCGCGCGAAGAGAGTCTAGAGCCTGCCCCGCGAACCGTCACGGCAGATCCGGAGCGCACCGGCGGCCCGGCAGGGCGCGTCGAGAGCGCGCCTCCGGTCGCGGCCGAGGAGGAGCGCCTCCCCTCAGCCCGAGAACACCCCTGGCCGGCCGCGCGGGCCCGCCGGCCGCTCCCGGAAGGTCGGCTCGGCGTAGAGCACGCGCACGAGGTACAGCCCCTCCGGGGGCGCCGTCGGCCCGGCCAGGCGCCGGTCGCGCGCGGCGAGCAGATCCGGCACGCTCTGCGCGCTGCGCTTGCCGCGCCCCACCTCCAGCAGCGTGCCCGCCAGGGTGCGCACCATGTTGTAGAGGAAGCCGTCGCCCTCCACGACCAGCGCGAAGCCGGAGCGCCGGGCCACCAGGTGCAGGCCGCGAATGCGACGCACGTTCGAGCGGCGCGGCGAGCCCTGGGTCGCCAGCGACGTGAAGTCGTGCCGGCCGACGAAGGCGCGCGCGGCCTGGCGCATGGCGGCCAGGTCGAGGGCCTCCGGCACCCAGTGCCACAGGCCGCGCCCGATGGGCAGCGGGAAGGTCTCCGTGCGCACCAGGTAGGCGTAGCGCTTGCCCCGCGCGTCCTTCTGCGCGTGGAAGGCGTCGGGGCAGGTCTCCAGCGCCCGCGCGACCAGGCCGCGCGGCAGGTGCGCGTTCAGCGCGAACAGGAGCCGCTCGTCGGGGAGGCGCGTGTCGGTGTGGAAGCTCGCCACCTGCCCCAGCGCGTGCACGCCCGTGTCGGTGCGCCCGGCTCCGAGCACGCGCAGCTGCTCCCCGGTCAGGGCCAGCAGCGCCTCCTCCAGGCCCTGCTGCACGCTGGCGAAGCCCTCCTGGCGCTGCCAGCCGAAGAAGGCCGAGCCGTCGTAGGCCAGGAGCACGCGGACGTTGCGCACGGCGCGCGCCTCAGGGTCGTCCGTCGCGCAAGGTCACGCGGCCGGCCAGGGCGTCCTGGATCACGCCCTTGTGCAGGTACTCGAGGGCCGAGCCGGCCGGCACGCCGCGCGCGAGGCGCGTGACGCGCACGCCGAGCCGCGCGCGGTCGAGCGCGGCGAGCACGACCTGGGCCGTGGCCTCGCCCTCCGCGTCCGGATCGGTGGCCAGGATCAGCTCGCGCACGCTGCCCGCCTTCAGGCGCGCGACCAGGGGCGCCACGGTCAGGTGCCGCTCCTCGGTGCCCTCGGCCGGGTTGAAGGCCCCGAGCAGGACGTGGTAGCGCCCGCGATAGACCTCGGCCCGCTCCAGGGCCTCGACGTCGCGCGGTTCCTCGACCACCACGAGCTGCGCTGCGTCGCGCGCCGGATCGGCGCACAGCGCGCAGGGATCGCCCTCGGCCACGTTGTGGCAGGTCGAGCAGCGCAGCGTGTGCGCGGCGGCGTCGCGCAGGGCGTCGGCCAGCTCGAGCGCCTGCGGGTCGCGCAGGACGTGGAAGGCCAGCCGCTCGGCCGTGCGCCGCCCGATCCCGGGGAAGCGCTCGAAGGCCGCGATCAGGCGCAGCAGCGGCTTGGGGTAGGCCATCGAGGGCGCGCGGGTCGGCGGATCTAGCCCGGGTTATTCATGAGGCCTCGAGCGAAACGTCGCGAATGCCCGCAGATGCAGGCCAAGCCCGCGCAGCGCAAGCTCTTCGCGACCGAGAAGACCGGAGACGACCTTGAACAGGTCGTCGAGGACTCGCAGGGAGCGAAGCCCTGCAGATGCGGGCATTCGCGACGTTGCAGCCGAGGGCTCATGAATAACCCGGGCTAGAGCAGCCCAGGCAGGTTGAGCCCGCCGGTGATGCGGCCGATGGCCTCCTTCTCGGCCTCGTGCGCGCGGCGCAGCGCGTCGCGCAGGGCCGCCGCCATGGCCTCCTCGAGCGCGCGCGCCTCCAGCGCGACGCCCGGCGCGAGATGCACGCCGCGCACCTCGAGCCGCTCGGCGTTCAGCACGACACGCACCAGGCCTCCGGCCCCGATGCCCTCGACCGAGCGCGTGCGCAGCTCGGCCCGCGCCGCATCGAGCTGGCGCTGCATCTCCTGGGCCTGCTTGAGCAGGTTCCCCATCTCGCCGAGACCGCTCATGTCAGCTCCTCCATCGTGCCCTCGAAGTCCTGGATCATGCGCTCGGTCAGGGGATCCCTGACCGGAGCGGTCCGCCCGGGGACGGCGCGGGGCGCGGCCGCCTGGGCCAGGTCGATCGCGAGCGGTAGCCCGAAGACGCCCTGGTGGGCCTGCTCGCACGCGCGCTGGTTGCGCTTGTCGGCCATCAGGCGCTGCTCGTCGGGGGTGAGGCCGCTGAGAACGAGGTGCGCGCGGCCGTCGACCCCGGGCCGCAGCACGCCTGGCCCGAGCCGGGCGAGCAGCTCCGCCAGGCTCGCGCGGCCGCGGCGCAGCTCCGCCAGGAAGGCGTCCCAGGTCGGCGCAGGAGCGCCGGGCGCCGCCTCGCGCGCGGGCGGGGGCGTCGCGGGCGGCGCGACGCGCGCGGCCGGAGCCGCGCTCGGCGCGGACGCGGGGCGCGGGGCGGCCGGTGCGCCCCCCAGGCGCTGCTCCAGCGCCTCCAGGCGCCGCACGAGCTCGCCGAGCGGCAGGGTGGCCTCGCTGCGCGCCAGGTCGAGCAGGCACAGCTCGAGCACCAGACGCTCCTGGCCGGGCAGCAGCCGGGCACGCTCGCGCGCGCGCAGGAGCTGCTGGAGCCACAGCTCGAGCCGCTCGGGGCCGAGGCGCCCTCCGCGCTCGGCCAGGCGGCTGCGCTCGCGCCCGCTGAGCGTGACGAGCGGGGTGGACTCGCCGCAGAAGGCGAGGAGCGCCGCGCTGCGCACCTGGGCCAGCAGGCCCTCCAGGACCTCCTCCTCGTCGCCCTCGAGGCCGGCGATGCGCGCCAGGAGCCCCGCGCGGTCGCCGCTCTCGACCAGGGTCAGGAGCTCGTCCAGCTCCTGGCTGCCGGCCTCGCCGCCCAGGCGCTCGAGGTCCGCCAGGCGCGGCTCGTCGCCGGCGAAGGCCAGCAGCTTGTCCGCGAGCGAGAGCGCGTCGCGCATGCCGCCGTGGGCGCGGCGCGCCAGCTCGGCCGTGACGCCGGCCTCGGCGCGCACGCCCTCGGCCGCGAAGACCTGCTCCAGGCGCGCGACGATGCGCTCCTCCGGGAGCGGCACGAGGCGCAGCACCTGGCAGCGCGAGAGGACCGTGTCGAGGACCTTGTGCGGGTCGGTCGTCGCGAACAGGAAGACGACGTGGGCGGGCGGCTCCTCCAGCGTCTTCAGCAGCGCGTTGAAGGCCGCCTTCGAGAGCATGTGCACCTCGTCGACGATGTACACCTTGTAGCGCGCGCGCATGGGCGCGTAGGCGACCTCGTCGCGCAGCTCGCGGATGTGGTCGACGCCGGTGTGCGAGGCCGCGTCGAGCTCGATGATGTCGACCTCGCTGCCCGAGTCGGCGGCGCGGCAGCGCTCGCACGTGCCGCACGGATCCGGCGTCGGTCCGCGCTCGCAGTTCAGGCACTTGGCGAGGATGCGCGCCAGCGTGGTCTTGCCGGTCCCACGCGGGCCGGCGAACAGGTAGGCATGGCCCAGGTGCCCGCCGGTCAGGGCCCCGCGCAGGACCTCGGTCACGACCTCCTGGCCGATGACCTCGCCGAAGTGCTTCGGCCGGTACTTGCGGGCGAGGACGAGGTAGGCGGACATGGGGCTAATGTAGCGAGCGCCGCGCGGCACGCGGCGCGGGGTGCGCGCGCGCCGCGCGAGCGCGCCAGTGGGCCCGGGCCGGACGCACCTGGAACCATGATCTTAGGGCTGCTCCGTTCCCGGCCTGACCCGGTTCGAAGAGGTTCCACTGCGCCGGACCGCGCCCGCTGCCGCGCTCGCGCGAGGCCGGGGGCATGGCGGAGAGGGTGGGATTCGAACCCACGGTACCCTTTTGGGGCACACACGCTTTCCAAGCGTGCTCCTTCAGCCGCTCGGACACCTCTCCTGGCGGCGCTGCGCGCGGGGCGCGGGCGCCGTCGTTCGTGACTGATCTGCAGGGTCTGCACCGCCGGCCCGCTCGCGGGCGGGCGCGCGCGGATGGCGGAGAGGGGGGGATTCGAACCCCCGATGCCCCGAAGGGCATACTGGTTTTCGAAACCAGCGCGTTCAGCCGCTCTGCCACCTCTCCGCTCGGAGCCAGGCCGGGCCTGCTCCGTGCTCGTGTCCCGCGCTCCGCACCGGGCTTCACCACGCGGCCGCCGCGCCGCCCTGCTGCGCGCGCCGGGCGCGGAAGAACTCCTGCAGGAGCGCGCGCGCCTCGTCGGCCAGACAGCCCTCCTCGAACTCCAGGCGGTGGTTCGCGCCCGGGTGATCGAGGACCCGGCCCAGCGACACGCAGCCGCCGAACTTCGGGTCGCGTACCGCGAACACCAGGCGCGCCACGCGCGCGTGCACCAGGGCACCCGCGCACAGGAAGCAGGGCTCGACGGTGGAGTAGACCTCGCACCCGAGCAGGCGCACGGCGCCGAGGGCGCGCGCGGCGGCCCGCAGGGCCAGGCACTCGGCATGGGCGGTGGGGTCGACGTCGCGGCGCACGCGGTTGTGGGCGCGCGCCAGGACCTCTTCCCCGCGCACGACCAGCGCGCCGACCGGGACCTCGTCCGCGTCGCGCGCCGCGCGCGCCTCGGCCAGGGCCAGGCGCATGAAGCGCTCGTCGCGCGCCGGGTCCGCCGTGCGCGCGGCGGCCGGCGCGGGCCCGTGGGGCTCGCGGGAAGGGCTCAACGCTCGACTCGGGTTTTCAAAGCCCCGCCTCCGGCACCTACCATCGCGCGCGGGAGTTGGTACACCCAGGTGGACTCGAACCACCAGCCTTCTGATCCGTAGTCAGATGCTCTATCCAATTGAGCTATGGGTGCACGGAGGGGCGAAGGTTCTAACGAGCGCCGCGGGCGCGTGTCAAGGTTCCGGCCGCCGCGCCCGGTGGGGCGCGCGGGCTCCCGCTCGGCCCGGCGCGTCCGGGTGGACTCCCACGCCCCGGACACTAGCCTGTCCCCATGGCGCGCGATCCCCGGCACCTGATCAGCCTGTCCGACCTCGACGACGCCGGCCTGGAGGAGGTGCTCGAGCTCTCGGCCCGGCTGAAGCGCCGCGGCGGCCGCAACGAGCTGGCCGGGAAGACCGTGGGCATGCTGTTCTTCCGCGGCTCCCTGCGCACGCGCGCCTCGCTCGAGACGGCGGTGCTGCAGCTCGGCGGCAGCGTCGTGAACCTGACGGCGATGAGCGATTTCTGGGAGCTGGAGGAGCGCGAGGGCAGCGTCATGGACGGGCGCGCCCCGGAGCACATCAAGGACGCGGCCGCCGTGCTCTCGCGCTACGTCCACGCCCTGGCGATCCGGCCGGCGCAGCAGGGCGGCTCCTGGGAGCTCGACCGGCGCGACGAGCGCATCCGCGCCTGGGCGCGCCACGCCTCGGTGCCGGTGATGAACATGGAGAGCGCCCTGTGGCACCCGCTGCAGGCCCTGGCCGACCTCCTGACGCTCAAGGAGCACCTGGGCGAGCTGCGCGGGCAGCCCCTGGCGCTGACCTGGGTGCACTCCCCCACCCCGGCCTCGCCGGCGGTCGTGCACTCGCTGCTGCACGCGGCCCTGCGGGCCGGCATGCACGTGCGCCTGGCGCACCCGCCGGGCTTCGAGCTGGACGGCGGCGTCCTGGCGGAGGTCGGCGAGCTGGCGCGACGCTCCGGCGGCACGCTCGAGCCGCAGGCCTCGCCCGAGGAGGCCGTGCGCGGCGCGCGCGTCGTCTACGCGCGCTCCTGGCAATCGCTCGAGTCCTACGGCAACGCGACCCTGGCCGCCAGCCAGCGCGCGCGCCACACCGCCTGGCGCGTCGACGAGAAGCTGCTGGCGCGCGGCGCGGACGCGCGCCTGATGCACGCCATGCCCGTGCGCCGCAACGTCGAGGCGACCGACGAGGTCCTCGACGGGCCGCGCAGCCTCCTGTACGAACAGGCCGCCAACCGTCTGCCTTCCCAGATGGCGCTGCTCCTCCACCTGCTGCGCTGATCCGCGCCGCGCGCGCCGGCCGCGCCCCAGCTCCGCACCGCGCCCATGAGCACCCCGGACTTCGCCCACCTGCACGTCCACAGCGAGTACAGCCTGCTGGACGGCGCCAACCGCCTGGACGACCTGGTGGCCGCCGCCAAGGCCGACGGCCAGCGCGCCCTGGCCCTGACCGACCACGGCAACCTCTTCGGGGCGATCGAGTTCTACCAGAAGGCGCGCAAGGCCGGGATCAAACCGATCCTCGGCTGCGAGGTCTACATCGCGCGCGAGTCCCACCGCAAGCCGCACCACAAGACCCAGAACCCCTACAACCACCTGACGCTGCTGGCGCGCGACCGCACCGGCTACCAGAACCTGCTCAAGCTGGCGACGGCCTCGTACCTGGAGGGCTTCCACTTCCGGCCGCGCATCGACAAGGCCACGCTGGCGCAGCACGCCGCGGGGCTCTCGTGCCTCTCCGGCTGCCTCTCCGGCGAGATCAGCGACATGGTCCAGGCCGGCAAGCTGGAGCGCGCCCAGGAGGCCGCCGTCGAGCTGCGCGACCTGTTCGGACCCGAGCACTTCTGGCTCGAGCTGCAGCGCAACGGGATCGAGATCCAGGCGCGCCTCAACGAGGCCCTGGTGGACATCGGGGGGCGCACGGGGATCCCGCTGGTGGCCACCAACGACATCCACTACCTGCGCGCCGAGGACTGCCACACGCAGGACGTGTTGCTGTGCATCAACACCGGGGCGAAGCGCGCGGACGAGAAGCGCTTCCGCATGGACACGCAGACGCTCTTCTTCCGCACGCGGGCCGAGATGGCGCAGGAGTTCCGCGACCTGCCGGCCACGCTCACGGCCACGCTGGACGTGGCCGAGCAGGTGGCGCTCGACGTCGAGTTCGGCAGCTATCACCTCCCGATCTTCACGCCGCCCGACGGCGTCACGCCCGAGTCCCTGTTCGACCGCCTGTGCGAGGAGGGCCTGGCGCACCGCTACGGACCGGACAGCGCGCGCGCGCGCGAGCGGCTCGAGTACGAGAAGCGCGTCATCCGCGAGATGGGCTTCGTCTCGTACTTCCTGATCGTGTGGGACCTGATCCGCTGGGCCCGCGAGCACGGGATCCCGGTCGGCCCCGGACGCGGATCCGCCGCCGGCTCGATCGTGGCCTTCGTGCTCGACATCACGCGCGTCGACCCGCTGCGCTACGACCTGCTGTTCGAGCGCTTCCTGAACAGCGCCCGGATCTCGATGCCGGACATCGACATCGACTTCTGCAAGGAGGGCCGCGAGCGCGTGCTGGAGTACACGCGCCAGCGCTACGGCGCCGAGCGCGTGAGCCAGATCGGGACCTTCGCGACGCTCTCGGCGCGCTCCGTCATCCGCGACGTCGGCCGCACGCTCGACCTGCCGCTGCCGGAGATCGACAAGCTGGCCAAGATGGTGCCCCAGGGGCCGACCGCCCCGCCGCTGGAGGAGGCGGTCGAGAGCGATCCGGAGCTGGCGGCCGCGCGCAAGGACCCGCGCTTCGAGGAGCTGTTCGACTTCTCGATCAAGCTCGACGGCCTGGCCCGGCACATCTCGACGCACGCGGCCGGCGTGGTCATCGCCGACAAGGCGATCGTCGAGTACGTGCCGCTGTGCACGAACAAGCAGGACGTGGTCACCCAGTGGCCGGCCAAGCAGCTCGAGGACCTCGGGCTGCTGAAGATGGACTACCTCGGGCTGCGCACGCTGACGATCCTCGAGCGCGCCCTGCGCATGATCGCGCGCGGCGGCGCCACCCCGCCCGACCTGGACCGCCTGCCGCTCGACGATCGCAAGACCTACGCCCTCCTGAACCGCGGCGAGACGCTCGGGGTCTTCCAGCTGGAGTCGGAGGGCATGCGCAAGCTGCTGGCGCGCCTCAAGCCCGACTGCTTCGAGGACCTGATCGCCTGCCTGGCCCTGTACCGCCCGGGCCCGCTCGAATCGGGCATGGCGGACATGTTCATCCGCCGCAAGCACGGGCTCGAGGCGATCGTGTACGCGCACGCCTCGCTGGAGTCGATCCTGCGCGACACCTACGGGTGCATCGTGTACCAGGAGCAGGTGATGCTCATCTCCAACGCGCTGGGCGGCTTCTCGCTGAACGAGGCCGACAACCTGCGCAAGGCGATGGGCAAGAAGCAGCCCGAGATCATGAACAAGTTCTCGCAGCAGTTCGTGGCCGGCGCGGTCAAGAACGGCTGCGCCGAGGGCGCGGCGCGCGAGATCTGGGAGAGCATCGTCAAGTTCGGCGGCTATGGCTTCAACAAGTCGCACTCGACCGCCTACGCGCTGGTCACCTGGCAGACGGCCTACCTGAAGGCCCACCACCGCATCGAGTTCCTGGCCGCCAACATGGCCTGCGAGATGCAGAGCTCCGACAAGATCAAGGAGTTCGTCGACGACGCGCGCGCGGCGGAGATCCGCGTGCTGCCGCCGGACGTGCGCCGCTCGGGCTGGGAGTTCGCGCCCGAGGACGGGGCCATCCGCTTCGGCTTCGGGGCCATCAAGGGCACGGGCGAGAAGGCGATCGAGGCCGTGGTCGTCGCGCGCGAGCGCCTGCTGGAGCGCGGCGAGCCGCTCGGGCTGCACGAGCTCTGCGCCGAGGCCGATCCCACCGCGGTCACCAAGCTCACCTGGGAGGCCCTCATCAAGGCCGGCTCCTTCGACGGGACCGGGCACGACCGCGGCGCCGTCCTGGCGGCGCTCGAGACGGCCATGGCCGAGGGCGTGCGCGCGGCCAACGACCGCAAGGCCGGGCAGGGCTCCCTGTTCGGCGGCGCCCCGGAGACCGGGGCGAGCCTGGGCGACGGCATCGATCCGGCGCGCGCCTTCGCGAGCGCCGAGCGCCTGAAGGCCGAGTACGAGGTGCTCGGCTTCTACCTGTCCGGCCACCCGCTCGAGGACCGCGCGGGCCTGTTCGCCCTGCTCTCGAGCACCAACACGCGCGAGCTCGCGGGCCTGCCCGGCGGCAGCGAGGTCACCCTGGGCGGGCTGATCGTCGGCCTGCGCGAGACCACGACCAAGACCGGCAAGAAGATGGCGCGCTTCCGGCTCGAGGACATGCAGGGCGGGGTCAACGTGACCTGCTTCCCGCGCACGCTGGAGCGCTACCGGCCCCTCCTGGTCGAGGACGCGGTCGTGATCTGCCGCGGGAAGCTCGAGGACCGCGGCCCGGACGAGCCCGGAGCCGGCGGGATCCTGCTGGACGAGGTCATGCAGCTCGAGGAGGCGCTGCAGACCTTCAAGGGCGGCCTGATCATCCACCTGCGGGCGAGCGACGACGAGCTCATGCCGCGGGTCTCGGAGCTGGTGCGGGCCCACCGCGGCCAGAGCCGGCTGTTCTTCGAGATCGAGGGCGTGGACGGGCGCCTGCGTCGCGTGCGCTCCAGCGAGCGCCACAACGTCAAGATCAGCACCGAGCTGGCGCGCGGCATCGAGCGCCTGCTCGGGAGCGGCCGCACGAAGCTCGCCCGGATCTGAGCGTCGCCCCCTGGTCGACCGGGCGCGCCGTCCGCCGGGGAGACCGGCGAGCGAGCGGGCTCACCGCTACCTCCCGCTGACCTGGCCGTCGCGGGCCGCGACGCGCACCGGGCTGAAGAGCGGGCGCCTCTCGCTCTCGTTGCCCGCGAGCACGGTCAGGTAGGTCCCGGCCTCCAGGTCGGCGATCTTGATCGCGGCGTGCTCGTAGTGCGCGAAGCCGCCGCGCGCGAGGCTCGACTCGGCCCGCTGCCCCAGGGTCGGCAAGGCCTCGTAGAGCGCGAGGCGCTCTCCGCACAGGCCGATCGGCTCGGCCGGGCCCCGCTCGCGCGCCTTCCCGCGCGTCGCGGGCCAGGGCAGGCGCGCCTCGTCGAGGATCACGGCCTCGTCCTCGAGCTGGAGGAGCGCGAAGCCATCGTCCTGGCGCGCCAGGTACGCGCGGCCGTCGGGCGAGAACGGGCCGAAGCCTCGCAGGCGGAGGCCGTGACTCGCGAGGGTCGCGGCGTCGAAGAGCTCGCCTCCGGAGTCCCCGGTCAGCGCGAACGCACTGCCGTCCGGCCTCCAGTCGCACCGGACGACCCGCCCGACCTGGTGGGCCACGGCCCGGCGCACGCCCCGGACCAGGTCGATGCACCACACCTCGCTCGGCGGCCCGGGCTGCCCGTCGCCGGCCGCCACGGGCTCGTGCGCTGCGATCAGGAGTCCGCCGGCCGGCGCGAGCCTGAGGACCTTGGGAAAGCCCGCGAGCGCCCCCAGCTCGCGCTCGGTCCGGCTCCGCGTGTCCACGCCCCGCAGGCGCCAGCGCTCCTTCGCGTGAGCCTTCTCCTGGTCGAGCGCGTAGCGGACGTAGGAGCCGAGCGTCACGCCCGCATCGACGTCGAAGGCGTAGACGATCAGCCCCTGCCCGTCGAGGCCCGCGATGGAGATCGGATCCTGCTCCAGCGGGACCCGGCACTCACGCAGGGACGGCAGATCGATCAGCCGGAGCGTGCGGCCGAGCGAGCCGGAGCCGACGGGCGGCACGATCAGGGTCCCCGTCGCGGCGCCGGCCAGCTCCGCCGCCTCGGGGCCGGGCGCACGCTCCAGCGTGCTCTGGCACGCGGCGAGGAGGGTCAGGAGGAGCACTCGGAGCGGAACGATCCTGCGCATGGGTCTTTCGCCTTCGTTCGTGGCCTGGAGACAGCCGGCCGGGTCGACGCTGGCCCCGCCGCTGGAGTGGAGATTCGCTGGCCCCTCTTCGCGGGTCCCGAGCGCAAGCCGCCTGAAGCTCGGGTGCCCCCTGCCGCCGACGCGAGTCGTCGTCCCGAGAGCGGCCGCACCCAGCCCGCTACCGCGGTCCGTCCTGGAGGCCGCAGCTCCGGGGCTTCACCTCTACTCCTTCGCAGCCCCGGCCGGTTCCTCGCTGGGCGTGCGCTCGACGAACTCGAGGATGGCCCGCTCGCCGTTGTCGCCCAGGCGGTTCTTGCTCAGCTTGAGGATGCGGCAGTAGCCCCCCGGACGCGCCTGGAAGCGCGGCCCGAGCACCGCGAAGAGCTTGGTCGTGGCGGCCTTGTCGCGCACGGCCGCGAACACGCGCCGACGGCTGGCCTGGCTGGGGTCCTTGCTCATCGTGACCAGCTTCTCCACCATCGGCTTGACGTTCTTGGCCTTGGGGAGCGTGGTCACGATGCGCTCGTGCTCGATCAGGGCCACGGCGATGTTGCGCGCCATCGCGGCGCGATGGCTGCTCGTGCGGCCGAGCTTCTTGCCTGCCTTGCGGTGCCGCATGGGGGGTTCTCCGGACTAGGGGGCGTCGTTACTGGGTGACGGTCAGGCCGAGCGACAGCCCACGCTCGGCCAGGCGGTTCTTGATCTCGGTCAGGCTGGTCTTGCCGAGGTTCTTCAGCTTCATGACCTCGGCCTCGCTCATGGAGACGAGGTCCTTGATCGTCAGGATGTTGGCGCTGTCCAGGCAGTTCCGCGCGCGCACCGAGAGCTCGAGCACCGCGATCGGCTGCTCGAGCATCTTGAGCAGCTCGTCGGTCTGGCGGTTCTTCTGGTTGAACTCGGAACGCGACGGATCGCCGGCCATGGGCGCGGCGCTCGGGTTCGGGTCGAGCAGCACGAACGGGTTCAGGTGCTTGCGGTAGATCTTGGCCGACTCGACCAGGGCCAGCTGCGGCGAGATCGTGCCGTCGGTCCAGATCTCGAGCACCAGCCTGTCGTAGTTGGTGAACTTGCCCACGCGCGTGGCCTCGATCGTGTAGCGCACGCGGTGCACCGGCGAGTAGATGGCGTCGATCGGGATCGTCCCGACCTGGTGCCACTCGGAGCGGTTCTCGTCGGCCGGGACGTAGCCGCGCCCCTTGGAGACCTCGAGCTCGATGTCGAGCGCGCGGTCCAGGACCAGGTTGGCGATCACCAGGTCACGGTTGATCACGACCGTGTCGCCGGGGCACTCGACGTCCGCGCCCGTGACCGGTCCCTTGCCGCTCTTCTTGATGCGGCAGGTGATGCGCTCGCTGCCGGGATGGCGGATGCGCAGACGCTTGATGTTGAGGATCACGTCGGTGACGTCCTCGTACACGCCTTCCAGCGAGGCGAACTCGTGGTCCGCCCCGGCGATGCGCACGGCGGTCACGGCCGTCCCCTCGATCGAGGAGAGCAGCACGCGCCGCAGGCCGTTGCCGATCGTGTGGCCGAAGCCACGCTCGAAGGGCTCGACCACGAAGCGACCGTACTCGGTCGTGAGGGTCTCCGGATCCGGGGTGACCCTGCTGGGGAGCTCGAAATTGCGCCAACGGATTCGCATGGTGTGGGTGCTTCCTTACTGTTCCCTACTTCGAGCACAGCTCGATGATGAGCTGTTCCTGGATCGGGTGCGGGACGTGGTCGCGGCGCGGCATGGCCATGATCTCGGTCTCGAACGCGTCGCCCTTGACGGACAGCCAGTCCGGCACGGACTGCGACTTGTTCACCTCGACGGCCTCCGTGACCATCTTGCGGGTCTTGGCGTGGTCGCGCGCCGCGACCTTGTCGCCCGGGCGCACGGTGAAGGAGGCCACGTCGACGCGGCGGCCGTTCACCTTGAAGTGCCCGTGGTTGATCATCTGGCGCGCGTGGTTGCGCGACAGCGCGAAGCCGCTGGCCAGCACGACGTTGTCGAGGCGTCGCTCGAGCAGCGCCAGCAGCGTCTCGCCGGTGTTGCCGGGGGTGCGCTCGGCCTCCTTGATGTAGCAGCGGAACTGCCGCTCCAGGACGCCGTAGATGCGCTTGAGCTTCTGCTTCTCGCGGTGGTGCAGCCCGTAGTCGGAGACCTTCGAGCGGCGCTGGGCGTGCACTCCGGGCGGGTAGTCCCGCCGCGAGAGCGCGCACTTGTCGGTGAAGCATCGCTGGCCCTTCAGGAAGAGCTTCATGCCTTCCCGGCGGCACAGCTTGCACTTGTTGTCGACGTATCGAGCCATGGGTTCGTCCTGGGAGCCTACACGCGCCGGCGCTTGCGGGCGCGGCAGCCGTTGTGCGGGAGCGGGGTCACGTCCTGGATCGAGATCACGCGCAGCCCGGCGTTCGCGAGCGCTCGCACGGCCGACTCGCGACCCGAGCCGACGCCCTTCACGAAGACATCGACCTCGCGCAGCCCGTGCCGCATGGCGGCCGTGGCGGCCTGCTCGGCGGCGCGCTGCGCGGCGTAGGGCGTGCTCTTGCGCGTGCCCTTGAAGCCGACCGTGCCGGCCGCGCCCCACGAGATCGTCTCGCCGGTCGCGGTCGTGATCGTGACGTGCGTGTTGTTGAAGGTCGCCTTGACGTGGACCACGCCACGCGCGACCGTCCGCCGAGCCTTCTTCTTGATGGCCTTGCCCATGTGTCTACTTCATCCCCTTGACGGACTTCTTCCCGGCCACCGTCTTCTTCGGTCCCTTGCGCGTGCGCGCGTTCGTGCGCGTGCGCTGCCCGCGCACCGGCAGCCCGCGGCGGTGCCGCGTCCCGCGGTAGCAGCCGATGTCGCGCAGGCGGCTGATGTTGCCGGCCACGGCGCGGCGCAGCGTGCCCTCCACGGCGTAGCCCTTCTGGAGGTGGTTGGCGATGGTCGTGGCCTGTTCCTCGGTCAGGTCGCCCGCCTTCATGCCGCGGTCGAGCTTGAGCTCGTCGCACACGCGCTGGGCCGTCGGGCGGCCCACGCCGTAGACGTAGGTCAGCGCGATCTCGAGGCGCTTGTTGTTCGGGATGTCGACGCCGATGACGCGGGGCATGGCTACTTTCCTTGACGTTGCTTGTGGGTGGGATCGGCCTTGCAGATCACCCGCACCACGCCACGGCGCTTGACGATCTTGCACTGCATGCAGATGCGACGTACGGAGCTGCGGACCTTCATGACTTCCTCTTGTCGCCGCGGTAGACGATGCGGCCCTTGGTCAGGTCGTAGGGGGACATCTCGACGGTGATCTTGTCGCCCGGCAGGATGCGGATGTAGTGCATGCGCATCTTGCCGCTGACGTGGGCCAGGATCTGGTGACCCGACTCGAGCTTGGCGCGGAAGCGCGCGTTCGGCAGCGCCTCGGTGACGATCGCCTCCACGGTGATGGGTTCCTCCTTGGCCATCGCTAGCTCCTCACCTTGGCGGGAACGAGCGTGCCCAGGCGCGTGAACACGGCCTCCGGGGACTGCTCTCCGTCGATCGTCTTGAGCAGGCCACGCTGGGCGTAGAAGTCCACCAGCGGAGCCGTCTTCTGGCGGTAGACCCGCAGGCGTTCGCGCACGACCGGGGCGGCGTCGTCGGGCCGCTGCTCGAGCGCGCTGCCGCAGGCGTCGCAGGTGCCCGGCGTGCGCGGCGGCGCCGACTGCAGGTGGTACACGCGCCCGCAACCCTGGCGCGGGCACGAGAGGCGTCCGGCCGCCCGCGCCACGATGGTCTCGTCGGCGACCTCGAGGTTCACGACGCGCACCTCGTCCGCGGGCGACAGCCGCTGCTCCAGCGCGCGGGCCTGCACCTCAGTGCGCGGGAAACCGTCGAGCACGTAGCCGTCGCGACAGTCCGGGCGCGCCACGCGCTCGGCCAGCATGTCGAGCACGAGCGCGTCCGGCACCAGCTCGCCCTTGTCCATGAAGCCCTGGGCCTTGAGGCCGAGCGGCGTCCCGCGCGCTCGGTGGTCGCGCAGCAGGTCGCCGGTCGAGACGTGCGGCAGCCCGCGCGCCTGGGCCAGACGCGTGGCCTGCGTGCCCTTGCCCGCTCCCGGTGCGCCGAGGAGGATCACGACGAGCGCCATCGCTTCACTTGCGCGCCCATCCCGCGCCGCCACCGAGCCCGCCCGCGCCACCGGTGCCCTTGCCCTTCACGAAGCCCTCGTAGTTGCGCATGACGAGCTGCGCGTTCAGGCGGTCGACGAGGTCCATGGCCACGCCGACCACGATCAGTACCGAGGTGCCCCCCAGGAAGTAGGCCAGCTCGCCGGAGAGCCCGGGGATGTTGCCGGTGATGAAGTTCGGCAGCACCGCCAGGAACGCCAGGAACACCGCGCCCGCGAGGGTGATGCGCGTGAGGATGTCCTTGAGGTACGCGGCCGTCTTGGCTCCCGGGCGGATGCCGGGGATGAAGGAGCCGTGCTCGCGCAGGTTGTCGGCGATCTCCTCCGGCCGGAACATCAGGTTGTTCCAGAAGAAGCAGAAGAAGAAGACCAGCAACACATAGAGCGTCACGTAGACGAAGCCGTCCGTGTCGCTGAAGACGGCCCCGATGCGCTCCAGCCCGACCACGCGGAAGAGCACACCCGGGATGATGAAGATGGCCGAGGCGAAGATGATCGGCATCACGCCGGCCATGTTGATCTTCAGCGGCAGGTAGTGGCGCTGCCCGCCGTAGACACGTCGGCCGCGCGTCAGGCGCGCGTACTGGATCGGCACGCGCCGCTCGCCCTTCTGGATGAAGACGACCACGAACACGATCGCGATCCAGATCCCGACCAGGGTCAGGATCGTGTTGTAGGGCTCGTCCTGCTGGGCCAGCACGCCCTGCAGGCTGCCAGGCATCTGCGCCACGATGCCGGCCATGATGATCAGCGAGGAGCCGTTGCCCAGGCCGTGCTCGGTGATCAGCTCGCCCAGCCACATGACGAACATCGAGCCCGCCGTGAGAGCCAGGATCACGGCCAGCGCCAGGCCCACGCTCGGGTCGTGGATCAGGAGGCCCGGGATGTTGGTGAACACGCCGAACCAGATGAAGGTCGACTGCACGAGCGCGATGGGCACGGTCGCCAGGCGCGTCCACTGGTTGATCTTCTTCTGCCCGGTCGCGCCCTCCTTCTGGATGGCCTCGATCTGCGGCGAGACCTTGGCCAGGACCGAGAAGATGATCGAGGCCGAGATGTAGGGCATGATGCCCAGGGCGAAGATCACCGTGTCGCCGATCGAGCCACCCGAGAAGGCCGAGATCAGCCCGAACACCGTGCTGCGCGTGGCGGCCTGCTCCTGCAGGAACTGGGGCGATAGCCCGGGCATGGGCACGTGGAACCCGAGCCGGTAGGCGAGCAGGAGCCAGAGCGTCACCAGGATGCGCTGGCGCGTCTCGGGGATCCTGAGGAGCTGGAGGAACTGGTTCACGCGGTCCCCTACTCGGTGGCGTCCGTCCCGGCCGCTTCACGGCCCCTGGGGTCGAGGACGATCGCGTTGCCGCCCGCGGCGCGGATCTTCTCGACCGCGCTCTTCGAGAACTTCTGGGCGCGCACGGTCAGGGCCTTGGTCAGGGCTCCGTCGCCCAGGACCTTGAAGAGCGGCGCCTCCTGGTTGGTCAGGCCCTTCTGCAGCACGGCCGCCAGGTCGACCACTGCCCCGCTCTCGAAGACCTCGAGCTGTTCGACGTTGACGATCGTGTAGTCCGTGCGGAAGCGCGCGTTGGTGAAGCCGCGCTTCGGCACGCGCCGGTAGATCGGCATCTGCCCGCCCTCGTAGCCGGGGCGGCGGT
Organism: Planctomycetota bacterium; assembly: GCA_036376275.1. GTDB lineage: Bacteria > Planctomycetota > UBA1135 > UBA1135 > JABFRZ01. Next base: position 52,905 of record DASVAP010000336.1, read on the forward strand.
AGGCGCCCGAGCGCTGGCCCCAGCCCTTGTGGCCGCGGCCGCAGGTCTTGCCGATGCCGCTGCCGATGCCGCGGCCGACGCGGAAGACGTGCTCGTGCTTGGTGCCCTTGAGGGTGACGCTCTTGAGGTCCATGGGTCGCGTCCTTTCAGCCGATCTCGACGCCACGCAGCGCCGCGACCTGTTCCTTGGTGCGCAGCAGGGTCAGCGCGTGGAAGGTGGCCTTCACGAGGTTGACCGGGTTGGTCGACCCGTAGGCCTTGGTGAGGATGTTCTTGAGGCCGACCATCTCGCACACGGCGCGCACCGAGGAACCGGCGATCACGCCCGTGCCGGGCGCCGCCGGGATCAGGCGCACCATCGAGCCGCAGTAGCGCCCGTTGACCTCGTGGGGGATCGTGCCCTCGGGGGTCAGCGGCACGCGGATCATGTGCTTGCGCGCGTCCTTGGTGGCCTTCTCGATCGCGTTCGGGACCTGGCGCGCCTTGCCGAAGCCCTGGCCCACGACGCCGGCGCGGTTGCCGGCCACCGTCAGCGCCGCGAAGGAGAAGCGCCGGCCGCCCTTGACCACGGCGGCCGAGCGGTTGACCTGGATCAGCACCTCGCTCAGGTTCTCGATCTGCGAGGCCTCGGTGCTGTCGAGATAGTCGAACTTGATCTTCATGGGTGGTGGGGCCGTGGCCCTCAGAACTTGAGCCCCTCGGCCCGCGCGGCTTCGGCCAGGGCCTTGACCCGGCCGTGGAACTTGTGGCTGCCGCGGTCGAAGACCACGGCGCCGACGCCCTTCTCGCGCGCGAGGCGGGCGATCTCCTTGCCCACCAGCGCGGCCCGCTCGGTCTTCTTCTTGCCGGCGAACTCGGACGCCAGGGCCTTCTTGGTGGTGCCCGCACCGCACAGCGTCCGGCCGCCGGCGTCGACGAGCTGGGCGTAGATGTGCTTGGAGGAGCGCGTCACGGTCAGGCGCACGGCGGCGCCGTCGCGCATGATCCGGTTGCGCACGTGGTACTTGCGGCGCTGGCGTTTTTCGAGCTTGGTCTTCATGGCGGACTAGCTGCCGAACGTCTTGCCCTGCTTCTTGCGGACGTACTCGTTCTCGTAGCGGATGCCCTTGCCTTTGTAGGGCTCGGGCGGGCGCTGCGAGCGCACCGCGGCGGCGAACTGGCCGACGAGCTGCTTGTCGGCGCCCTTGATGCTGATCTGGGTCGGCTTGGCGGACTCGACCGTCAGACCGGTCGGGATCTCCATCTCGACCGGGTTGCAGTACCCGACCGAGAGCACGAGCTTCTTGCCGTTCAGCGCGGCGTTCCAGCCGACCCCGATGATCTCGAGGTTGCGCTGATAGCCCTGGGTGACCCCGACCATCATGTTGTCGAGCAGGGCGCGGGTCATGCCGTGGTAGGCGCGCACCTCGCGCGTGTCGCCAGCCGAGGGCTGCACCAGGACCTGGGCCGGCTCGACCTTGACGTCGATCTCGGGCCGCAGCGCGAGCTCCAGGCTGCCCTTGGGGCCCTTGACCAGGACCTTGCGCTCCTTGGCCTCGACCGTGACCCCCTTGGGGATCGCGACCGGCTGTCTTCCGATTCGGGACATGGGAATTGGGGGGCTGGGCCGGGGCCTAGTAGACCTGGCAGAGGATCTCGCCGCCGACGTTCTCCAGCCGTGCGGCGCGGTCGGACAGGACGCCCTTGGGCGTCGAGAGCACGCAGATGCCCTGTCCGCGCAGGACGCGCGGGAGCTTCTTGGCCCCGGCGTACACGCGGCAGCCGGGCTTGCTGATGCGCTTGATCTCGCGAATCACGAACTCGCCGTCGGGGCCGTACTTGAGGTCGAGCACCAGCTCGCTCTGCGGCTTGGCGGGCTCGACGCGGACCTCGCGGATGTAGCCCTCGTCCTTGAGGACGTGGGCGATGCGCACCTTCAGCTTCGAGGCGGGCATGCGCACCGTCTTGGCACGGCGGCGGTTGGCGTTCCGCACGCGCGTCAGCAGGTCGGCCACGGGATCGGTCATGGTCATGGGTATGCTCCTACCAGGAGGCCTTGCGCATGCCGGGGATCTCGCCCAGCAGGGCCTTCTTCCTGAGGCAGATGCGGCAGATGCCGAACTTGCGGTAGACGGCGCGCGGGCGGCCACACAGTGAGCAGCGACGCACGACGCGCGACTTGAACTTGGGGACCTGCTTGGCCTTGATGACTAGACACTTCTTCGCCATGGGTCAGTCCTGGCCCTCGACCTTGAAGGGTATGCCCAGCTCCTTCAGCAGGAAGAAGCCCTGATCATCGCTGGGCGCGCTGGTGACGAAGGTCACGTCCATGCCCTGCACGTACTCGAGCTTGTCGAAGTCGACCTCCGGGAACACGCTCTGCTCCGACAGGCCCAGCGTGTAGTTGCCGCGGCCGTCCAGCTTGGCCTTGACCCCGCGGAAGTCGCGGATACGCGGGAGCACGACCGAGATCAGCCGGTCGGTGAACTCCCACATGCGGTTGCCGCGCAGGGTCACGGCCGCGCCGATCGGCATGCCCTTGCGCAGCTTGAAGTTGGCGATCGACGTGCGCGCCTTGCGCACGGTCGGCTTCTGGCCCGAGATGGCGGCCAGGTCGCGCACGGCGGCGTCGATGCGCGCCTTGGTCTCGACCGCGCCCTTGCAACCCATGTTGATCACGATCTTCTTCAGGCCCGGGACGGCCATCGGGTTCTGGATCGAGAACTGCTTCATCAGCGCCGGACGGATCTCCGCGCGGTAGCGCTCGCGCAGGCGCGGCGGCACGGGCGGGGCCGTCTCCGCACCCTCCGCGGCAGCGGCCGCGGACTCCTTCTTCTTGCCCTTGCTCATCGCTTGTCCTCGCGCTTGCGCTTGCCCTTCTTGGTCTCGGGGTCGTAGAGCATCACGTTCGAGTGGTGGATCGAGCACTCCTCCTGGACGCGCTCGCCCTTGGGCTTCTGCTGCGTGGGACGCTTGTGCTTCCAGCGCAGGTTGACGCCGGCCACGAGCACGCGCGCGCGCGCCGGGGCCTGGCGGTCGCGGATCACCGCGGTGATCTCGCCGACCTTGCCCTTGTCGTTGCCGGCGATGACGATCACCGAGTCGCCCTTCTTGACGTGCATCAGACGACCTCCTGGGCGAGCGAGATGATCTTCATGAAGTTGCGCTCGCGCAGCTCGCGCGCCACGGCCCCGAAGATGCGCGTGCCCTTCGGATTGCCCTCGTCGTCGATGATGACGATGGCGTTCTTGTCGAAGCGCACGTAGGAGCCGTCCTCGCGGCGCGTGTTCTTGCTCGTGCGCACGATCACGCCCTTGACGACCGCGCCCTGCTTGATGTCCGAGGAGGGCATGGCCTTCTTGACCGAGGCGACCACGATGTCGCCCAGGCCGGCGTAGCGCCGCTTGGAGCCGCCCAGCACCTTGATGCACATCACGCGCTTGGCGCCGGTGTTGTCGGCGACGTCGAGCATGGTCTGCATCTGGATCATTGCGCCACCTCCTCACCGGGCTTGGCGGTGATCTCGGCCATCACCTGGGCCGCCTCGTCGACGGACTCGACGCCACCCAGGCGCGAGTGCGAGAGCACGTCCAGGAGACGCCAGCGCTTGCGCTTGGAGAGCGGGCGCGTCGAGGTGATCAGGACCTGGTCGCCCAGGCTGGCCTTGCGCTCCTCGTCGTGGGCCAGGTAGCGCTTGCGCCGCCGCAGGTACTTGCCGTACTTGGCGTGCTTGAAGGTGCGCTCGACCTCGACCGTGATGGTCTTCTCGGTCTTGGTACTGGTGACGATGCCGATCATGGTCCGGCGATCGTGGCGGGTGGGGGTCGTCATGTTCAGGAGCTCCGGACGGCCTGGGCCTGCGCCGCGCGGCGCCGCTCGGCCTGCACGGTGTTCACGCGCGCGATCGCGCGCCGCAGGACGCGGATGCGCGACGTATCGGCGCTGCCGGCCGTGCGCGCCTTGAAGCGCAGGTCGAACAGCTCGCGCTTGATCTTGCCGAGCTCGTAGGTGAGCTCGCTGTCCGTCTTGCTCTTGATCTCTTCGATCTTCACGGGGCGGCCTCGTTCACGTGGTGGGGAGCCGGCGGACCATCTTGACCTTGATCGGGACCTTGTGCGCCGCGCGCTTGAAGGCCAGCTTGGCGCGCTCCTCGTTGACCCCGCCGATCTCGAACAGGATCGTCCCGGGCTTCACGGAGGCGGTCCAGTACTCCACGTCGCCCTTGCCGGTGCCCATGCGCGTCTCGGCCGGCTTGCCGGAGACCGGCTTGTGCGGGAACACGCGGATGTAGACCTTGGCCTGGCCCCCGGAGGCACGGTTGGCGGCCACGCGCGCGGCCTCGAGCTGACGCCCGGTGACCCAGCCCCAGTCCAGCGACTGCAGGCCGAAGTCGCCGAACGCGACCGTGTTGCCGCGCGTGGCCAGGCCCTTCAGCCGGCCGCGGTGCTGCTTGCGGTACTTGGTCCGCTTGGGCATCAGTGACATGGGGAGCTCCTAGGACTGGGTGCGGCGTTCCACCGGCGCGCGACGCGTGCGCGGGCCCTCGCCCTGGCGCCAGTCGACCTTCTCGCCGGGCTCGAGGTCGCCCTTGTAGATCCACACCTTGATGCCGATCACGCCCCAGGTGGTGCGCGCCTCGGCCGTGCCGTAGTCGACGTTGGCGCGCAGGGTCGAGAGCGGCACCTGGCCCTCGCGCTCCTTGGCCTGGCGCGACATCTCCGAGCCGCCCACGCGCCCGTTGATCTCGACCTTCACACCCTTGGCGCCGGCCTGCATCGTGGTCTGGATGGCCTTCTTCATGGCGCGCCGGAAGGCCATGCGCTTCTCCAGCGCCTCGGCCACGACCTCGGCCACCAGCGTGGACTCGAGCTCCGGGCGCTTGATCTCGCGCACCGTCAGGTGGCAGGTCATGCCGGTGATGTCCTGCAGGCTCTTCTTGAGCTGGTCGACGCGCACGCCCTTGCGCCCGACCAGGACGCCGGGGCGCGCGGTGTGCACGATGATGTTGACGGCCTCGCCCGTGCGCTCGATCTCGATGCGCGGCACGCCGGCCGACTTGAACTCCGTGTAGATGTGCTTGCGGATCCGGTCGTCCTCGACGAGGAGCCGGCCGAAGTTCTTCTTGTCGGCGTACCAGCGCGAGCGCCACGGCTCGATGACGGCCAGGCGGAAGCCGGAGGGGTGAACCTTTTGTCCCATGGGTGCGCTGCTACTCCGCTCGCTCGGCGACGACGACGGTCAGGTGGCTGGTGCGCTTGCGCACCGGCATGGCGCGGCCCTGCGGGCCCGGCCGCCAGCGCAGGCGGTGCTGCAGCAGCGGCCCGTCGTCGGCCCGCGCGTCGGTCACCACCAGCTTGTTCACGTCCACGTCCTCGTCCTGGCTGGCATTGGCCACGGCCGACTTGAGGACCTTGATGTAGAAGACCGCCGCGCGGCGCGGCGAGAACTGCAGCACCTCCAGGGCCTCGTTGACGTCGCGACCGCGGATCAGGTCGGCGGCCAGACGGGCCTTGCGCGCGGTGATGCGCGCGAAGCGATGCTTGGCGACGAAGGCGCTCACGTCGCGGCCTCCTCGCCCTTGCGCTCGGCTTCCTTCTTGTTGGTGTGGCCGCGGAAGACGCGCGTGTGCGCGAACTCCCCGAGCTTGTGGCCGACCATGTCCTCGGTCACGAACACCTTGATGTGGGTCCGCCCGTTGTGGACCAGGAAGGACAGCCCGATGAAATCGGGCGTGATCGTCGAGCGGCGCGACCAGGTCTTGATCGGGCTCGACTTGCCCTCGCCACGCGCGACGCGCTTGGCGAGCTTCTCGTCCACGAACGGTCCCTTCTTGACGCTACGTCCCATGGTTGGTGCTCAGCGGGTCCTCACGACGCCTGGTAGTGCTTGCCGGGCGCCCGACGGCGCAGGATGAAGCGGTTCGAGGGCTTGCGCGGGTCGCGCGTCTTGCCGCCCTTGGCCGGCACGCCGCGCGGCGAGACCGGGTTGCGGCCGCCCTTGGTGCGCCCCTCGCCCCCGCCGTGCGGGTGGTCGACGGGGTTCATGGTCGTGCCACGCACGTAGGGGCGCCAGCCGCGGTGGCGGTTGCGCCCGGCCTTGCCCACGCTCACGTTCTGGTGGTCGGTGTTGCCCAGGCGCCCGATGGTCGCGCGGCACTCGACGTGGATCTTGCGCAGCTCGCCCGAGGGCAGCATGACGACGCAGTAGTCGCCCTCGCGCGCCTGGAGCTGCGCGTAGGAGCCGGCCGTGCGGCAGATCTGCCCGCCGCGCCCGGCGCGCATCTCGATGTTGTGCAGCATCAGGCCGGTCGGGATCTGGCCCAGCTTGAGGGTGTTGCCCGGCAGCGGGTCGGCCCCCTGGCCCGAGAGGATCGTCTGCCCGACCTTCAGCTCGAGCGGCGCCAGGATGTAGCGCTTCTCGCCGTCGCGGTAGGCCACCAGGGCGATGTTGGCCGAGCGGTTCGGGTCGTACTCGACCGACTGGACCTTGCCGGGGATGCCCTCCTTGTCGCGCTTGAAGTCGATGACGCGATAGTGGCGCCGGTTGCCGCCGCCGCGGTGGCGCGCGGTGATGCGCCCCACGTTGTTGCGGCCGCCGCTCTTGCGCACCGGCTCGAGCAGCGAACGCTCGGGCTCCTTGCGCGTGATCTCCTGGTAGTCGAGCACGCTGCCATGGCGGCGGCCCGCGGAGGTCGGTCGATAGGTCTTGATGCCCATGCTGGTCTCCGGCGTCCCTTACAGGACGTCGATGCTCTGGCCTTCTTGCAGGACGACCATGGCCTTCTTCCACTCCTGCGTGCGCCCGATGGTGCGCCCGCGGATCTTCCACTTGCTCTTCACGGTGAGCGTGTTGACGCTCTTGACCTTGACCTCGAACAGGCGCTCGACCGCCTGGCGGATCTCGACCTTGTTCGCGTCGCGCGGGACGCGGAAGGAGTAGGCGTTGCGGCGGGCCGAGTCGTCCGTGGCCTTCTCGGTCACGTGCGGCCGGCGGATCAGCTGGTAGCTGCGGTCGAGGCTGGTCACGCGGCACCTCCCACGCGCTGGGTGAGCTTTTCCATCGCGGCCGACTGGGCGATCACGAGCCCGCCGGCCACGAGGTCGTGGGCGCACACGTCGTCGGCGATGCGCACCGTGACGCCAGGGAAGTTGCGGAACGACTTCCACAGGGCCTCGTCGTGGGCCGCGACCACGACCAGCGCGCGGCGCGGGCGGCCGAGGTCCGCCAGGATCTTGCGCGCGGCCCTGGCGGACGGGCGCGCGAAGGCGCCCAGGTCGGCGATCACGACCTCGCCGTCGAGCAGCTTGCCGAGCAGGGCCGTGCGCGTGGCCACGCGCCGGGCCTTGGCCGGCATGTGGTAGCTCCAGTCGCGCGTCTTGGGACCGAAGACCGTGCCACCGCCGCGCCAGATGGGCGACTTGCGGTCGCCCGCGCGCGCGCGCCCGGTGTGCTTCTGCTTCCAGGGCTTCTTGTTCGAGCCGACGACCTCGTCACGCCCGCGCGTGTAGGCGTTGCCCTGACGCTGGTTGGCCTGGTGCATGACCACCGCGTCCTTGAGCGTGCGGTAGAGCACGCGTTGCTTGCCGGACTTGTCGAAGAAGCGGCGCTCGTCGATCTCGACCTGGCCGACGCTCCCGGCGCTGTAGCTCTTGACCTGCATGGCGCTGCCTACTTCTTCTCCTTCTTGGCGGGCGTGGCGCCGCCGGCCCCGGCCTTCTTGACGCCCGTGCGGGCCGTCTGGACCTGCACGAAGCCGCCGTTCGGACCCGGGACGGCGCCCTTGAGGAACAGGAGGTTGCGCTCGGCGTCGACGCGCACGATCTCCAGGTTCTTGGTGGTCGCGCGCTCGTGGCCGAAGTGGCCCGACATGCGCTTTCCGGCGGCCGTCTTGCCGATGCGCTTGGAGGCGATCGAGCCCGGCTGGCGCACGTTCATCGAGCCGTGCGTCTCGGGACCGCGCTGGAAGCCGTGGCGCTTGATCGTGCCGGCGAAGCCGCGCCCCTTGGTCGTGCCGATCACGTCCACCAGGTCGCCGGGCGTGAAGACGGTCACCGAGATGGTGTCGCCCGCCTTCAGCGTGGCCGGGGTGGCCAGGCGCTCCTCCCGCAGGAGGCGCTTGGGCGCGCAGCCCGCGTGCTTCTTGAAGTGCCCGCGCAGCGGCTGGGTCACGCGCTTCTCGGTCGTGTCCGCGTAGCCGAGCTGCACGGCGTCGTAGCCGTCCTTCTCCTGCGTGCGGACCTGGGTGACCGTGCACGGACCCGCAGACACGACGGTCACCCCGATGAGGGTGCCGTCTTCGCGGAAGACGTGGGTCATGCCCTGCTTGCGTCCTAGGATCAGCGTCATGATTCCTCGAGAACGGATGGTCACCCGCCGGTTCGACCAGGGTCCGCGCCTTCGAGGAGGGGCTCGGACCAACGCCTGGCCACGCGGCGTCAGTTGGGTGAGGGTGGAATTGTGAAGAGCGAGCCCGGGGCGAACCGGGCGAGGGCGACGATCCCACGCTGGCCCGGACGCGCCGGGCAGCGCTCTCGGCTTCAGGCCTTGATGCGGATGTCCACGCCCGCTGGCATGTTGAGGCTGCTCAGAGCGTCGACCGTCTGGCCGGTGGGCTCCGAGATGTAG
>DASVAP010000362.1:0-8639 GCA_036376275.1 Planctomycetota bacterium
CAGGCGGTCCGGACGCCCCGCGAGCGCGCGAAGCGCGCGCTCCGGACCGCCTGGCGCCCTTCGAGAGCTCGACCGCACGGGCGCCAGCGGGCCGGACGAGCGGGTCACGGCCGAGGGCGGGGCCCCAGGGGGCGAGCCCACCCGCCCAGCTCCAAGCCTCACGAGAGCCTGGAGCCCTCTCCTCCCTACGCCGCCTCGCGCAGCCCCCGCCACTCCGCCAGGGCCGCGATCACCCTCCCCTGATCCGCATGCGACAGCGACGGCGCGAGCGGCAGACCGAGCGCACAGCGCGCCCGCGCCTCCGCATTCGGGCAGGGCCGCGCGCTCCCGCGCCCCACGAACCAGGGCTCGCTCGCGAGTGGCGCGCGCGGCAGCTCGGTGCGCACGTGGCGCTCGGCGAGGTGCGCGAGCAGCGCCGCACGCTCGCCCGGCTCGCACTCGATCCAGAAGGCGTGCCAAGCGTGGTCCTTGCCGGCCTGGGCGCAGGTCTGGGGCAGACCGAAGCCGCGCAGCTCGGCCAGGTAGCGCAGGGCCTGCTCGCGCCGCGCGCCCGCCAGCTCGGGCAGCTTCTCGAGCTGGCTCGCGCCGAGGGCCGCCAGCAGGTCGCTCAGGGCGCAGTCGTGGCCGAGCTCGCGCGGTGCCGCGCCCTCGGAGCCCGGCCCGCGCAGGCGCCGCAGGCGCTCGGCGCGCGCCGCGTCGTGGGTCGTGACCGCCGCGCCGCGTCCGGTCGTGACCAGCGCGCCGACGTCGAAGGAGAAGACGCTGGCCTCGACCTCCGGATGCTCGCCGACCCGCAGGCGCCGGCCGCCGACGCGCAGGCGCGCGCCCAGGGCCTCGCTCGCATCCTCCAGCAGGGCGAAGTCGTGCCGGCGCTTGAGGCCGAGCAGCCATTCGAGGTCGCAGGGCAGCCCGGCCGCGTGGCTGGCGATCAAGACGTGCGGCACCTCGCCCGCCGCCAGGCGCTGCTCGCAGGCGCGCACGTCGAGGTTGCCGCTGGCGCGCTCCACGTCCAGGAAGACGAGCTCGCCCCCGCAGCCCTGCACCGCCGCCGCGGCCGCGAAGGGCGCGCTGGCCGCCATCCACACCACCCGCCCCGGACCCACGCCGAGGGCCTGGCAGGCGAGCTGGAAGGCCGCCGTCGTGCTGGCCACCACGGTCGCGTGCGGCGCCCCCAGCGCGCGCCCGAGGGCCGTCTCGAAGCGCTCGACCTCGCGCCCCGCGCCCACCGCGCCGCTCTTCAGCACCGCCACCACCGCCTCGATGTCCTCGCGCGCCACGCAGGCGCGCAGCGCGGTGAAGGCGGTGTCGCTCGGGGAACTCATGCGCGGCTCTTCGGCCCGGGCGGCGCCGGCGCTTGAGCCGGGAGGTCGAGGGAGCGCGTTCCGAGGAACGCTCCCCGCGCTCACGACCCGCCGTGGAACGCAAGCAGCTCGGCGACGTGCGCCGCCCCCGGAGCGTCGGCGGGCGGGAAGGGCTCGAGCTTCGGCATCATCGACGCGTCGTGGAAGAGGCGCAGGGAGCCCTGGGCGGCGAGCTCCTCGATGCCGCGCCCGCTCGTGACCGTCGCGCGGCCGTCGGCCACGCACACGCAGGTGCCGGCCTCGTCGGCCAGCACGCCCACGGTCGTGCCGGTCAGCAGCACCTCGGCGAGGCCCGTGCGGATGCGGATCGGGTTGCCGGGATAGGCGCCGCGCGTGCGCACGAAGGCCTCGCCGCGCGCCAGCTCGAAATCGAGCGGGGCCATGCCGTCGAGCTCGACCAGCGGCGGCACGTGGAGCGACGTGCCCGGCAGGAGCTCGAGCTCGAGCACCTCTCCCAGGACGAGCCGCGTGCGCCCGGCGCGGGTCTCGAGCCAGCCGGAGTGCTCCAGCTCGACCCCCAGGCGGTCCTCGTGGCCGGGGCCGAAGTCCTCGCCCTCCAGCACGACCACGCCGTCGAGGCGCACGCGCCAGCGGTCCGGAGCCGGCAGGAAGAGCGTCACGAGCACGATCGCGGCCGCCGCCGCGAGCCACACGCCGGCCCGGAAGGTGCGCGAGCGCGGCGGCGCGGGCGTGGCGCTGGCCACGGCGCTCAGGAAGGCGAGGCGCGCGCGCTGGCGCGCCGCGGGGCCCGGCGTGGAGGGGGCGGCCAGGGCCGCAAGCCAGGCGGCGAAGGCCTCCGGCTCGCCCTCGCTCCAGGTCTCGGGGCCGCGCGCGTCGGACATGACCTCGGGAGTACGGGGCGCGGGCGCCGGACGTGACGCCTCGCGCCCGGTCAGGAAGGCCCGCCGGGCCTCGGCGCGGGCGGCCGGCGCGGGACGGGGCGGATCGAGGCGCGCGAGCAGGTCCTCGAGGTCCTTCTCGGCGGGCTCCCTCTCCGCGCGCTCCGGCTCGGCGTCCTCCGGGCGCTGCGGCTCGCCGGCGCTCATCGCAGCTCCCCGGCGCGCTCCTCGAAGGCGCGCCCCAGGCGCGCGCGCAGGGCCGCCAGGGCGCGCGAGTAGCGCTTGCGCGCGGCGACCTCGTTGCGGCCGAGGATGCGGCCGATGTCCTCGAAGGAGAGGCCCTCGTCGAGGCGCAGCGTCAGGGCCGCGCGCAGCCCCTCGGGCAGGGCCGCGATGGCGGCACGCGCGGTGGCGGCCAGCTCCTCCGCTCCGGCCAGCTCCGGCGGCGCGGCGAACCAGGCGGCGCGCTCGCCCAGGTCCTCGGCCTCCAGCGAGACCTGGCGCTCGCCGCCGCGCGCCGCCTGCGCGCGCCAGTGGTCGCGCAGCTTGTTGGTCGCGATCGTGAACAGCCACGGACGTGGATCGCGCGCGGGGTCGTAGGAGTCGAGCGCGCGGTGCACCTGGAGGAACGTCTCCTGGGCCAGGTCCTCGGCGGTGTGCGCGTCGCCGACCAGGCGCTCGAGGTAGGCGTAGACGCGGTCGAAGCTGGCGTCGAAGAAGCGCGCCAGCGCGAGCGGCTCGCGGCGCCGCAGGCCCTCGCGCAGCTCGGGCGGGAAGGGGGCCGGGGAATCGCGCTCGTCGGTCATCGCGCGCCACGCTAGCAGGCGGCGCGCGGCGGCGGAACCCGGCCGGCGAGGCACGCCCCGGTGACCCGCGGCGCGCACGGCGCTAGTCCGGCGCTTCACGGCCGAGCGCCCATCCCGCGCGGGCGCGAGGGCGCGGAGCGGCGGCGGCGGCGGAGGGCGCGAGCCCGTCGCCGCCGCTGCCCTTCCTGGACGACCGCCCGGCTGTGACCACCCCGCGCCGGTACGCTAGCTCCCCTGCTCGGACTGCGGGCAGGGTCGCGAGCGCGGGGATCACTGCTCGGAACCGGGCATCCGTCCACCAGGCTTCACCGAGGATGCTCATGTCGCTCGTCTTCCGTCTCGCTGCGCCCCTGCTCGTCCCGCTGCTCGCCCCCGTCGCCACGGCCCAGCTCGGCGCCGAGCGGCAGGTCCTCGCGGCACCTGGAGCGCCACCCGCCACGGCCTTCGGCTCGAAGCTCGCGCACGACGCCGACGTGGCGGTGATCGGCGCGCCCGACGACGCCGACCTCGGCTTCCGCGCCGGTGCCGCCTACGTGTACGGCCGCGATCCGCTGCTGGGCTGGACGCTCGCGCGCAAGCTGACAGCCACCGATGGCGCGGCCGAGGATCTCTTCGGCTATGCCCTGGCGGTCGACGGCGCGACCGTGCTGGTCGGGGCCTTCACGAAGAACGGCGCCACGCCGGGCGAGGGCGCGGTGTACGTCTTCGCGCGCGACCAGGGCGGCCCGGACGCCTGGGGCCAGCGCGCGAAGCTGGTGTCGCCCGCGCCGGGCGAGCGCGACTACTTCGGCTACTCGCTGGCCGTGGACGGCGACACGCTGGCGATCGGCTCGCCGCGCCAGGACGCGCCCGGCTCGGTCTACCTGTACGCACGCGACGCACTCGCGCCGTCCGGATGGACCCTCACGCACGAGCTCCAGTCGGCCGACCCGGCCACGGGCTTCTCCTTCGGGTACGCCCTGGCCTTCGAGGGCGACACGCTGGTGGTCACGGGCTCGCGCACGGCGGGCTTCTCGACCTCCTACGCGCTGCACGTGCGCGAGCGCGACGCCGGCGGGCCGGACCAGTGGGGCGAGACGCAGCGGATCGAGCGTCCGCGCGGCAACGAGAACGACTTCTTCGGCTTCCGCATCGCGCTCTCGGGCGGCACCCTGGCGGTGCCCTCGTGGGAGTACGTGCTCGACCGCGAGCGCTTCGGCGTGGTGTACCTGTACGAGCGCGGCGCGAGCGGCTTCGAGCACGTCGCGCTGGCGAACACGGGCCTCGTGCAGATGCCGCCGCAGGCGCTCGACGTCGAGGGCGACTGGCTCGCCGTCGGGACGATCTACGAGCCGAGCGGGCCGCTGCACGACGTCGGCGCCGTCGTGCTCTTCCACCGCGACGCCGGCGGCGGCGGCCAGTGGGGCGAGGTCGCCGCATTGCAGCCGGCGCAGCCGCGCGACGACGCCTACTTCGGCTTCGCCGTGGACCTCGCGGGCGAGCGCCTGCTGGCCGGTGCGCCCGACGACTTCTACGAGCCCGGCGCCGGTCCGGGCACGGCCCACGAGCTCGACCTCGGCCGGGTCGCGCGCGCCACCTGGCGCAACGACACGCAGGGCCGCAATCCGGACGTGCTCGCGAGCGTGACGCGGCCGCGCCTCGGCACGACCTGGCGCGCCCAGGTCGAGCTGCCGCTCGCCGGGCGCGACCAGGCCCTGCTGCTCGGCTTCCTGCGGCCCGGCGAGCGTCCGCTCGCGCGCGCGAGCGTGCAGCTCGGGCGCGAGCTCATCGGGATCCTGGCCGAGTCGAGCCCGGGGGCCTTCGAGCTCGCCCTGCCGCCGCAGCCGGGCCTGATCGGGCTGCGGCTCGTGGCCCAGGCCGCGCTGACCGGCGGCGGGCCAGGCTACACCCTCACGAACGCGCTCGACCTCGTGCTGGCCGTCGAGTGACGGTCCGTGCAAGAAACCAGAGGGGCGCGCGAGGATCGCGCGCCAGGTTCGATCCCAGGCGCCTGGCAGGACGCCGCGGCCTTCGGCCGCGGCATTCCTGCTCGGTCGCCTAGCGCGGCGCCAGCGCCCCGAACACCGCCGCGGCCGTCCACAGGCGGTTCTCGGCCTCGTCCACGACGGCCGAGCGGCTGGAGTCGAGCACCGCGTCGCTCACGACCACGTTGCGCCGCACCGGCAGGCAGTGCAGGAAGAGCGCGTCGTCGGTCGCCTGCATCTTCGCCGCGTCCACGATCCAGCGCTGGCGCAGCGGCTCCTTCGCGCGCCGCTCCTCCTCCGGCTTGCCGTAGAAGCCGAGGCCCCCCCACTCCTTGGCGCACACGACGTGCGCGCCCTTCAGGGCCGCCTCGACGTCGTCGGTCTCGCTCAGGCTGCCGCCCTGGGCCTCGGCGCGCTCGCGCGCGGCGCGCACGACCTCCGGCTCGAGCCCGAAGCCCTCGGGCCGCAGCAGCGTCACGCGCATGCCGAGGTCGCAGGCCGCGACGAGCTGGCTGTGGGGCGTCGCCACCGGCAGCGCCTTGGGGTGCCAGGTCCAGGTGAGCACGTACTTCTTGCCGCGCGGCTCGCCCAGCTTCTCCTCCAGCGTCATCGCGTCCGCCAGGCCCTGCAGCGGGTGCCAGCGGTTCGACTCGAGGTTGATCACCGGCACCCCGGCGAACTCGGCGAAGCGGTGCAGGAACTCGTCGCGCGCCAGCTCGGCGTAGGTCTGCGTCGCGCCGCCCTGGGCCAGCCCGACGGTGATGCGCTCGGCGCGGCGGATGCCGACGAAGTGGCCCATGCGCGAGAGCACCGGGGCGAGCTCGCGCACGTGCTCCTGCGTGTCCTGGTCCATGACCACGCCCTCGCCGCACTCGAAGTTCCAGGTGTCCTTGCCCGGGTTCAGGGTGATGCCGGTCCCGCCGAAGCGCGCCAGGGCCGCCTCGCAGGAGACGCGCGTGCGCACCGAGGGGTTGAAGAAGAGCAGCGTGGCGACGCGGCCCGCCAGCGCCGGCCGCACGCGCCCGGCCTTGACGTCGCGCGCGAAGGCGATCAGGGCACGCACCTCGGCCGGCGTGAAGTCGAGGCTCGAGAGGTAGTCGCGGCCGGCGAGGTCGATCATGACAGCGGAACGGGGGTCGTGCGCGCGCCCGCGCGCTCCAGCAGCTCGCGGTACCAGGCCACGGTGCGCGCCAGGCGCTCCTCCAGCCCCACGGCGGCCCACACCACCGAGAGCGTCGCCGTGGTCTCCGGCGTGGTCTTCGTGCGCTGCGCGTCCTTGACGGCGTTGGCGCAGGGCCCCTCGGCATCCCACAGGCACAGGAGGCCGCCGAGGTCGATCGTCTGGCCGCCGGCGTTGAACACGTAGCTCGCGCCGGCCGGGGCGAGCGCGATGCGCAGCGGCCCGGCCGCGCGCGCCAGGTCGACCACGCTGATCGGCAGGCCGCTGGCGAGCGAGACCGCGTTGCAGGCGTCGACCGCCAGGTTGATCGCGCCCAGGGCACCCTCGCCCGCGGCGCGCACCAGGTACTCCGAGGAAGGCTTGCCGCGCCCGGTGGGCTTGTAGCCGCCGTGCCGCAGGAGCTTGCGGATCGTCTCGCGCGCCGCCTCGTCGCGCGTCACGGGCGCCTCGGCCTCCAGGGCGAGCCGCGCGGCGAGCCAGGGCGGCGTGGCGAGCTCGCCCAGCGGCCGCGGGAACACGCACGTGAAGGCTTCCGCCCGCAGCAGCGGGTGGGGCTCGACGGCCAGGCTCACGGCGCGCTCCACGCGACGATTGTGGCCCGCGCCGGGCGGCCCCTGCAAACGCACCGGCGGCCGGAGCCGCCCTAGAGGCCGCTCCGGCCGCCGCATCGATCCTCCTTTCGCTCAGAGGGTCGCTTGCAAGGTCAGCATGTTCGAGTAGCAGAGGTCACCGCCGCCGCAGAGAGCCTGGATGCGCAGCGGACGGGTCGTCCCGAAGAAGGAGCCCGGGCGACCCCAGGTGATGCCCAGGTCACCCACGCCGATGATCACGCGCGGCATGTCGAACCACGGGAACACCATGGGCTCGCCGGTCATGAGCCCGGAGAAGAGCACGCCGCTGTAGGGCGAGTCCATGTCGAGCATCTCGCCGTAGTAGGCGCCCGGGAAGACGAGCATCTCGTTGCGGGCCTGGAAGCTGAAGTTCACCAGGTACCAGCCCGGGTGGCCGGGGTTCAGCCGGAGCTGGACCCGGGCGGCGCCGGCGTCGTAGCGTCCGGCGAGGGAGGGCGTGAACTCGATCCGTGCCCGCTGGAAGGACTGCGGCTGGAGCAGCTCGAGCTCACCGAAGCCCGGGATCTGCGGGGGCACGTCGAGGACGAGCCGCCCCCGGTTCTGGGCGAGGATCGGCACCTCGGCGCCGTTCACGCGCGCTCCGGTGACGAGATCGAGGCCGAAGCCACGCACCTCGACAGAGCCGGGGTTCGGGGCCGGGGTGGTCTCGACGAAGGTCACGTGGGGCCGGGGAGCCGGGGCGAACCACTGGCTCTTCGGCAAGGCCACGGACTGGGCGAAGGCTGCCGGGGCGAGGCCCAGCAGCAAGCTGATCGAGAGGAAGCACTTCATTGGAGTTCTCCAGAGATCCCGCTCCCGGAGGGTGGCCAGCGCGATGCGCGTTCGGGGGAGGGAGCGGACAGGAGGCTCATCGCCGCGCGCGCGCCTGCTTTCGACGGCCCTACCCACCCGTTCCCCGGAGCCGCACCCCGTTGGCCGTACCCGGGCGCCGACGCGCACGCGAGCTGCGCATCCGCCGCCCCGGATAGACTCGCGCGCACCATGCTCTCCCTGCTGCTCGCCGCCTGCCCGCAGGCTCCGTCCGCCGTCCAGGAACCGTCCACGCCCCCCGCCGCGGAGTGGGTCGCGCTCTTCAACGGCAAGGACCTGGGCGGCTGGACGCCGAAGATCACCGGCCAGCCGCCGGGGGCCGACCCGGCCCGCACCTTCCGTGTGGAGCAGGGCCTGCTGAAGGTCTCCTACGAGGCGCAGCCCGACTTCGAGGGCCGCTTCGGGCACCTGTTCCACGAGCGCGAGCTGTCCCACTACCGCCTGCGCGTCGAGTACCGCTTCACGGGCGAGCAGGCGCGCGGCGGGCCGGGCTGGGCCTGGCGCAACAGCGGCGTGATGCTGCACGCGCAGCGGCCCGAGACGATGGCGCTGGCGCAGGAGTTCCCGGTCTCGATCGAGGTGCAGTTCCTCGGCGGCGACGGGACGAACCCGCGCACGACCGCCAACCTGTGCACGCCGGGGACGAACGTCGTGATGGGCGGCGCGCTGGTCGAGCGCCACTGCACCGACTCGAGCTCGGCGACCTACGCCGGCGACCGCTGGGTCACGGTCGAGGTCGAGGTGCGCGGGAACGAGCTCGTGCGCCACCACCTGGACGGCAAGGTCGTGCTCGAGTACCAGCAGCCCCAGCTCGACCCGAAGGACGCCGACGCGCAGCGCCTGCTCGCGGCGGGAGCGCCGCTGGCCCTCGCCAGCGGCCGGATCGCGCTCCAGTCGGAGAGCCACCCGATCGAGTTCCGGCGCGTCGAGGTGCTCGAGCTCGCGCCGCGCTGAGGCGCGCCGGGCAGCCCGGGTCCGGGACTAGACGTTCCGCGCCTCGCGGCGGCCCCGGATCACTTGCCTTCCATGCGCGCCAGCCGCGCCAGC
>DASVAP010000380.1:0-2526 GCA_036376275.1 Planctomycetota bacterium
GCGCGGCGGGGGGTGCGGCCGGACCCGGTCGAGTGGGCGCTGCTGGCCGAGCGGGCCGGGGCGCAGGGGATCACCTGTCACCTGCGGGCGGACCGGCGGCACATCCTGGACGCGGACCTGCCGCGGCTGCGCCAGGCGGTGACCACGCTCCTCAACCTGGAGAGCTCGCTCGAGGCGGAGATGGTCGCGATCGCGCTGGCGAGCGCGGCCGACGAGGTGTGCCTGGTGCCCGAGAACCGGGCCGAGGTCACGACCGAGGGCGGGCTCGACGTCGTTCGCGAAAAGAAGCGGCTGGCCGAGGTCCTTCCGCGTTTCCGTGGCAAGGGGATGCTGGTGAGCCTGTTCGTCGACCCGGATCCGGCCCAGCTCGAGGAGGCGGCGGCGCTGGAGGCCGACTTCGTCGAGCTGCACACCGGCACCTACGCCAACGCGAGCGGCGGGGCGCGCGCGCGCGAGCTGGCGCGCCTGGCGGAGGGTGCGCGGCGCGCCCACGGGCTCGGGCTGCGGGTCAACGCCGGCCACGGGCTCGACCTCGACAACGTGGGCCCGGTGGCGGCCCTTCCGCACGTCGAGGAGCTGAACATCGGCCACGCCATCGTCGCGCGCAGCCTCTTCGTCGGCGCCGAGGCGGCCGTGCGCGAGATGCTCGCCGCGATCCGCGCCGGCGCCCAGGGAGCCGGCCAGGGAGGCGAGCGATGAGGGGGAGCTTCCGCGGCAGCCTGGTGGCGCTCCCGACGCCCTTCCGCGACGGGCGCCTCGACTACCCGGCCCTGCGGCGCCTGATCGAGTTCCAGATCGACGGCGGCAGCCAGGGTCTGGTGGCGGCCGGCTCGACCGGCGAGGCCGCGACCCTGACGGCGCGCGAGCGCCTGGGGGTGATCGAGTTCTGCGCCGGCACGACCGACGGGCGCGTGCCGGTCCTGGCGGGCGTCGGGGCGAGCGACACGCGCGTCGCCTGCGAGCTGGCGCTCGGGGCCGAGCGCGCCGGGGCCGACGGCCTGCTGGTCTCGACCCCGGCCTACAACAAGCCCCAGCAGCGCGGCCTGGTGGCGCACTTCGGCGCGATCGCGGGCGCGAGCTCGCTCCCGCTCGTGCTCTACAACATCCCCTCGCGCACGGGCGTCGACCTCTTGCCGGCGACGGTGGCCGCGATCGCGCACGCGCACGGCAACGTGATCGCGATCAAGGAGGCCGGCACGTCGCTCGAGCGCGTGAAGGAGCTCGTCGCGCTCGACGCCGTCGACGTCCTGGCCGGCGAGGACTCCTGGATCACCGACGCGCTCCACCTGGGCGCCGTCGGCGTCGTCGGCGTGGCCGCCAACGTGGTCCCGAAGCTCGTCGCGGAGCTCGTCGGCGAGCTCCTCGCCCGCAAGGAACGCCGCGCGCCCGAGCTCGCCGAGCAGCTCGCCCCGCTCGTCGCCGCGCTCTTCGCCGAGACGAACCCGGCCCCGCTCAAGGCCGCCCTGGCCGAGATGGGCCTGTGCGCCGAGGAGCTGCGCCTGCCGCTCGTCCCGATCGAAGACGCGACGCGTGGCCGGCTGCGGGCCGCCCTGCGCGGCAACGGCGTCAAGGTGTAGGGCGCGTCGCTCGACATGGAGGGCACCCGCGCCGCGGCCAGCGCCACGCCGATCCTCGACCGAGAGGAGCCGCTGCCCCCCGAGCTGCGCGACCGCTCCTGGATCGTCGGTCTGCTCGTCGCCGGCGGGATCGGAGGGCTGGGGGGGCTGATCCTCGCCCTCGATCGACCCGCCTTCGTCGACGAGTGGTTCCCGCCGGGCTCGTGGCTCCCCGAGCTGTTCGAGCGATCGCCCCTGTCCTTCGGCCTGACGCTCGTCGCGGCCCTGGGTCTCGCCTTTCTCCTCCAGTGGGGCGCGACTCTCCTCGCGGCCCGCTGCGCCGGCCTCCGCACGCTCGCAACCGGCACGCGCATCCAGCGGCTCGCGAGCCTGGTGGGCTCAGTGAGCGGAGGCTGGGGGATGCTCCCTCGAAGGACGGATCGCCTCGTCCTGCGAATCGGCCTGGTGCTCCTCGCCGGTCCCGCGGCCAACCTCGTCCTGGGTGGCATCGTTCTCTTGCTCCTGAAGGGTCAGGGGCTCGAGCACTACGCCTGGATGTCCGTCATCATCGGTTTCGTGACGCTGCTGCCGCTCCCCTCGCGCGGTCGGCCCTCGGCGGGTCTTCTTCTCTGGAAGCTCAGGGATCGAGCCTGGGCCGGACGCATGCGGGCCCTGCTGCTGCTCGCCCGCGAGTCGGAGGAAGGCGTGCTGCCCGAGGACTGGTCGCCGCGACTGCTGGAGGAAGCCGTCGCCGTGACCGACGAGTCGCCGCACACGGTAGTCGCCCACGCGCTCGCGTACTCGAGCGCCTTCTATCGAGGAGCGCCGGATCCAGCCCGCTTCCTCGAGACCTGCCTGCGCTTCTCCGGCACCGCGGGGCCGGCCTGGAGGGAGACGCTGATGAGCAACGCGGCGGTCTGGCAGGCGCGCCAGCGCGGGCGGGCCGATCTGGCCGAGCGCTGGCTGGCCG
>DASVAP010000391.1:0-12739 GCA_036376275.1 Planctomycetota bacterium
AGCTTGCGCATGGCCTGGCTCATCAGGCGCGCCTGGAGGCCGACGAAGCTGTCCCCCATCTCGCCCTCGATCTCGGCCCGCGGCACCAGGGCCGCCACCGAGTCCACGACGATCACGTCGACCGCGTCGGCGCGCACCAGGGTGTCGACGATCTCGAGCGCCTGCTCGCCCGTGTCGGGCTGGGAGACGAGCAGGTCGTCGAGCTTCACGCCCAGCTTGCGCGCGTAGGCCGGATCCAGGGCGTGCTCGGCGTCGACGAAGGCGCTGATCCCGCCCTCCTTCTGGGCGTTGGCGATCACGTGCAGGGCCAGGGTCGTCTTGCCGGAGCTCTCCGGGCCGAAGATCTCGATGATGCGCCCGCGCGGGAAGCCCTTGCCGCCCATGGCCAGGTCGAGCGAGGGCGAGCCCGAGGAGATCCCGCGGATCTCCTTGATCAGGGTCTCGTCGCCGAGGCGCATGATCGCGCCCTTGCCGTAGCTCTTCTCGATCTCGGACAGGGCCGCGCCGAGCTGGCGCGACTTCTCGGCGCGCTGCGCCTCGAGCTTGGGATCGGTGCTCTTGCCGGGCCCGCTGGCGGGCGCGGCTTCGGTGTCGGGGGAGGTGGACTTGGGCTTGGAGCGAGGATCGGTCATGGTGGAGACGAAGGGGCCGCCAGGCGGCGCAACGAGTGGAGAACGAGCCCCCCGCGCGGATCCTAGGCAAGCCGGCGGGGCATTGAAAGCACGCGCCGGAGGACCGCGCCGCGCCGCGCTCGGTTTCAGGGAATCCCGTCCGCGCCGGCCAGCGGCCAGGTGCCCAGCGGCTCGTAGCGGCTGCCGCCCGGAGCGGGCACGGACTCGTACAGGACGACGGCCGCGGGCTGCCAGTCGAGCCCGAGCGCGAGCGCGCGGAAGGCCTCCGGCACGTGCGTACGTGCCCCGCGCGGACGGGCGACGGTCACGTGGGGTCGGAAGGGCCGGGCGAGCTCGTCGCCGAGATCGATCCCGCCCGCGAGCAGCGCGCCCACGACCGCCCTCCGGCAGCGCTCGAAGTCCCCCGCCGGGCCGCGTTCCTCCGCCCCCACCCACAGGACGCGCGGCCGCGCGAGGCCGGGGAAGACCCCGCCAGCCCCCAGCCGGAGCGCCGGCGCGCGCTGGCCCGCCAGGGCCGCCGCCAGACCCGCGCCCAGCCCGGGCAGGCGCTCGCGCGCGACCGGGCCGAGGAAGGCCAGGGTCGCGTGCAGTCCCGCCGGCCGCGCCAGGCGCCACTCGGCGCGGGGCAGCACGGCCGCCACGCGCGCCGCGACCGTCTCACCCAGCTCCGCGCCGAGCGGCAGGCCGACGAACGTCCGCGCCGCCGCGGACGGGCCGGCCTCCGCGCTCACGGGGTGACCAGCGCCGCCAGCTCCTCGTAGCGCCGCGCGAGGCGCGCGCGGTCGACCGCCTCGAGCCCCTCGACGCTGAAGCCCTCGACGCAGAAGGAGGCCGTGACGGTGCCGTACAGCATCGCCCGGCGCAGGGTGCCCTGGTCGACCCGGCCGGCGGCCGCCAGCGAGCCCATGAAACCGCCGGCGAAGGAGTCGCCCGCCCCGGTCGGATCGACCACGTCCTCGACCGGATAGGCGGGCAGCGCGAAACGCACGTCGCGCCCCAGCAGGAAGGCGCCGTGCTCGCCCTTCTTGAGGATCACGAAGCGCAACCCCTTCTCGAGCAGCAGGCGCCCGGCCTGGAACAGGTTGCGCCGCCCGGTGAGCATGCGGGCCTCCTCCTCGTTCAGCACCAGGCCGTGGATGCGCCCGAGGAGCGCCTCGAGCTCGTCCCGCCTGGTGTCGATCCACAGGTTCATCGTGTCGGCCACGACCAGCTCGGGCGCGCGCAGCTGCTCGAGCGCGCGCAGCTGCACGGCCGGCTGGGCGTTGGCCAGGAACAGGAAGCGCGTGGCGCGCTGCGATGCCGGGATCTTCGGGTCGAAGCGCTCGAAGACGTTGAGCTGCGTGTCGAGCGTGTGGCGCGTGTTCCAGTCGGCCTCGTAGCGCCCCGACCAGCGGAAGGTGCGGCCCTCGGCCACCTCGATCCCGCCCGTGCCGATCCCGAGCGCGGCGAAGCGCTCGAGGGTCTGGCGCGGGAAGTCCGTGCCGACCACGGCCACGACCTCGACCGGCCCGAACAGGCGCGCGGCGTAGGCGAAGTGCGTGGCCGAGCCGCCCAGCACCTCCGTGCGCGCCTCGAAGGGCGTCTCGATCGAGTCGAAGGCGACGGTTCCGACGGCGAGCAGGGACATCGTGGGAGGGCGGGGCGGGAAGGGAGGAGGAGGCTACTCGGAGCGCGCGTCACGCAGCTCGGTGCGGCTGCGCGGCAGGAGCAGGTAGGCTCCGCCGAGCAGGCTCAGGCCGAGCTGGCTCAGGCGGAAGGTCACGCTGACGGCCACGCCCAGGGCCGGGCTGGCTCCGATCATCTGGAACAGCCCCGCGAAGGCCAGCTCGCCCACGCCCCAGCCGCCCGGGGCCAGTGGCACGGCGCTGACCAGGTTCGCGACCGGCACGACCACGAACCACTCGACCAGCGAGACCTGGCTGGCGGACACGCCCAGCGCCTGCCCCAGCGTCACCGCGCCGAAGGTGACGAGCAGGTGGTTGACGCACGAGAAGGCGAAGGCGCCGAGCATCGGCCCGGGCTGCTTCAGGTAGGCCAGGGCCGCGCGGTCGAGCGAGCGCAGCTTGGCGCCGACCGGGATGCGGTCGACCAGCGCGCTCAGCCCGACGCGCCGCCGCAGGCCCTTGTTGGCGTAGAGCGCGAGGCCCAGCAGCACGGCGCCGAGCCCGTACAGGAGGTAGCGCCGCAGCGCGGCGAACTCCTCGACCTCGTGCGCCACCAGGACCACGAGCAGCGCCAGCACCGCCAGCGCCAGCAGCCCGAACACGCGATCCGCCAGCACGGTGACGAGCGCCTCGGCCCCGCGTCCGGGGTTCTCCTTGGCGACCATCACGCCCTTGACCAGGTCGCCGCCGGTCGCGCCCGGCATGACGTTGTTGAAGAAGAGCCCGAGGAACGTGAGCCGCAGCGCGTTCCACCAGCTCGTCGGACAGCCGGCCAGCGCGAGCAGGCGCCACCAGCGCGTCACGATCGTCAGGATGGCCGCCAGGAACAGCACCTGGGCCAGCACGAGGCCGCCCGGGGCCATGTCGCGGAACGCGCGCGGCATGCCGGGGTGCCAGTCGAAGCCCTCGGGGTCGGCCTCCGCCCTGCGCCGCGCGGTGATCGCCTCGCCGCGCGCGGCGGGCTCGCGCGCGCCCAGTGGCCAGCGCGCGTCGAGCTCGGTCGGGTCCTCCGGGTGGAAGCGCACCAGGTCGGCCTTCCAGTCGCCCTCGATGCGGCCGGCGACGAGCAGCTCCTCGCCCGCGCTCGTGTGGAAGGAGAGCTCGTCGGCCCAGGGCAGGCGCGAGCCGACCCAGGCCAGGATCGCCAGCGCGAAGAGCACGCGCAGCAGCGTGAGGAGGGGGCGCCCGCGCGCGCGGTCCGTGCTCATGGAGGCGTGGGCGCCGCGCGGGAGGGGAGGCGCTGGACCAGCCAGGTCTCGGGGCGCAGGCTCTCGGGCCGGCCCTCGATCTTCGCCAGCGCGCGGCAGGCGGCGACCGTGACCGGCCCGCCGCGGCGCTCGGCCAGGATGTCGAGGATGCGCGCGTGGAGCGACTCGGCGTAGCCCTCGAGGCGCACCGGCGGCAGCCCGTGGGCGGCCACCAGCTCGAGCGCGCGCAGCGTGACCGCGTCGCGCTCCGCCAGGCCCGGCATCGGATCGCTCAGGGCCCAGCTCAGGCGCTCGGCGCGCTCGTCGGGGAAGGTGCGCAGGGCCGCCTCGAAGGCTGCCGCGCGCGCGCGCCCGTCGGTATCGGCCAGGGCCTCGCGCACGGCCAGCTCGGTCGCGCGGCGCGCCAGCACGAGGCGCAGCTCGCGCAGCGGCGCGCGCACGGCGCCGCGCTCACCCTGGGCCAGGATCGCGTTCACCGCGCGCAGGAGGCGCACCGTGCCGGCGCGGTCGGCCTTCAGGCTCCCGGCGCGCAGGCAGGCCTCGCTGAGCGAGTTGCCGGCCAGCGCGGGCGCGGCCAGCACCTCCTTGGTGGTCGCCACCAGCGCGTCGAAGACCTCCTTGACCTCCTCCGGCGTCGCCACGGGCGCCTCGGGATCGAGCGGCGGCACGGCCGGGAGCAGCGGGGCCAGCTCGCCCAGGGCCAGGAGGCAGCGCTCGCGCGAGAGCGGGCTGGTGCAGTCGACCGCCAGCCAGCCGAAGGTCGCGGCCTGCAGCCCGGCCACGACCTGGTCGCGCTCGCAGCGCGCCAGGGCGCACACGTTGGCGAGGCAGGTCCCGAGCGGATCCTTGATGCGCTTCGCCTGGCTGGTCTGGGTCTGGAACTCCTCGCCGCCGAAGTTCGAGGAGCGCATCACGCGGTCCGCGAGCCAGGTCAGGTCGTTCAGGAGGTGTGCGTCGCGCTTGGGGCGCCCGTCCGGCTGGTGGACCTGCTCCAGGTTGTGGACGCGCGGGGCGGCCAGCTGGCAGGCGCCGCCGAGCAGCGCGAGCGCCGCGCCGGCGAGGTGCGCGCGCAGGGAATGGAGGGGCCCCATCCGGGCGGAGTCTAGCGACGGGCCACGGCGGTTTGAACGCTCTCGGTGGCTCGCGCGCAGCGTGCGAGGCGTCAGGGCCAGGACTGCACGGCCACGCCGACCAGCGGCCGCACCCGCCCGCCGGTGAAGTAGGCGCCCCAGATCCAGGTCCCGGCCGGCAGCGCGCGCGGCATCGGGAAGCGCAGCTCGACCACGCCGCTCGGCCCGAAGGCGCCCGTCAGCAGCACGTAGTCGACCCCGCGCTGCTGGAACGGCGCGCCCGCGCTCGTGCCGATGCCCAGGGCCAGGCGGAAGCTCGTCCCGGGCGTGCCGTTGACCACGGCCTGCAGCTCGTCGCCCAGGATCGGCCCGCGTCCCAGGAAGAGGCGCGGCGAGTCGGGGAAGCTCCAGCGCTCGAAGCGCGCCTGGCGCACGCCACGCTCCAGGGGCACGCGCGGCGTGCGCACCAGGCCGTGGGCGTCGGCCCGCAGGAGGTGCTCGTCCACCACCACGGCGCCCTCCTTCAGCACGAAGCGCGCCCACTCGCCCGGCGCCAGCTGGAAGGCCCCGGTGCGACGCGGAGCCAGGGCCGCCCAACCCGTGGCGCGCGGCGCGTCGTCGAGCACGCCCGCGTTGCGCAGGAAGACGTCGAAGTCGACGCCACTCGCATCGGCGTGGGCCGTGCCCGGATCGTAGTCGACGTAGCCGTTGACGGTCCCGACCGCGTCGCCGTCGGTGCGCGTGCCGTCGCCCATGTCGTCGTCCAGCGTGCAGCCCAGGAAGCGCAGGGCCGGCCGGTCACGGCGCACCTGGCAGGTGCGCGCCAGCAGCACGCGCTCGAGGGCGGCCCAGTAGCCCTGCGGCGTGTGCGTGCGCTCGTCGAAGTAGTGCACGGCCGGGCGGCGCGCCTCCGCCAGCCCCTGCATCAGCCAGACCGAGCTGCGCCAGCCGACGGTCTCGTCGTTGCGCCCGCTGATCGTGCGGATCAGCGGCCAGTCCTGGGCCAGGTCGCGGCTGGCCATGTGGCTCGCGCGGAAGCGGTCCAGGATCGGCATGCCCGACTCGGTGCGCAGGGCGAGATCGAAGGTGCCGTAGAGGCGCTCGAACAGCCCCGGGTTGCGGAAGTCGCCGGCCTCCAGGTCGTAGATCCCGTTGCGGCACAGGATCGCGGCGAAGCGCGCGGGCGCCTCGCCCGCCAGCAGCATCGAGCCGATCGCGCCCATCGAGCCGCCGATCGCGTACAGGCGCTCGCGGTCGTGGGCCGCCCCCAGGCGCGCCTGGATCCAGTCGATCGTCCACAGCACGCGCTGCTGGGTGTAGTTGCGGATGCGCGTGCCGGGCGTCGGCTGCCCGGGCAGCAGCAGGTGCGCCCCGAACCAGAAGCTGAAGGCCGTGTAGGGATGGCAGTCGTGCAGGGCCAGGAGGTCGACGCTGTTCGGCAGCTCGAAGCGGTGCGGCCAGCCCTGCCCGTAGATCTGCCCGGCGGCGTGCAGCGCGACCACCAGGCCGCGCGGCGCCGGACCACTGCCCGGCTCGAAGCGGAAGTTGAAGCCCTGGCTGGGCAGGAGGAAGAGCGCCGGCAGGTAGGGCGTGGCGCGGTTCCCGACCCAGTGGGCCCACAGCTCGCCGGTCGCGTCGACGACCTGCAGCACCGGCTGGGGCGGCGCCGCCAGCTCGAGGATCGAGCTCGAGGAGGAGTTCGTGCCGCTCTTGACGCTGCGGTCCTCGAGCCCGCCGCGCACGCTGGTCACGCAGTAGAAGCTGCGCGTCGAGGTCTCGGCCACCGTGTGCACGAACAGGCCCGTGCTGGCGCCGAGCTCGGTCCCACCCGGCGCGATGACCCAGTGCTTGTCGCCGCCGCTGATCTCGCTGCGCGCGTCGTTGCGCGAGCTGTGCTCGCCCACCTCGCCCAGGAAGTCGGCGCGATCGAGGTCGACCGTCGACTGGATGCGCAGGCTCGCGCGGTACACGCGATAGCTCGTCCCGGAGAGCGCGCCCTCGCGCCAGGTGAGGAACGTCTGCCCGTCGCGGTGCACGGCCACGAGGTCGCGGACCTCCTGCGCCGCGGGCAAGGAGCCTAGCAAGGCCAGGAAAGCGGGCAGGATCAGGGGGGAGCGCATGGCCGGCCGGTGCGGGAGGAACCGGCGAAGGGGAAAAGTCCCACGAGCGTAGCAGAGGCGGAAGAAGTCGGGGGTTCGAGGTGAGCGTCTCGCTCCGCGCCGCGCGTGGAACTTTTTTCCGCCCGGGCCGCGCGGGCGCGCGCCCGCTGCCGGGACGTACACTCGCGCCATGCTCTGCACGCTCTCGCTCTCGTTCGCGTCCGCACTGCTGGTCGTCTCCGGGGAAGCCCACTGGCCCCACTGGCGTGGCCCGACGCGGGACGGCGTCGCCGCCGGCTCCGCGCCGACGCGCTGGAGCGACACCGAGAACGTGCGCTGGAAGGTGACGGTGCCCGGGCGCGGCATGTCGACGCCGATCGTGCTCGGGGAACGCCTCTTCGTGACGACCGCCGTGCCCACCGGCGACGCGGCCGGCGCCGCCGACGGCTTCGGCAGCGGTCCGCCGCCCGAGCACCGCTTCGAGCTGCACTGCCTCGAGCGCACGACCGGCAAGACCCTGTGGACCACCGTGGCGCGCACGGCCACGCCGCACGAGGGCTTCCACAAGACCTACGGCAGCTTCGCCTCGGCCTCGCCGCTCACGGACGGCGAGCGCGTCTACGTCAACTTCGGCAGCTGGGGCGTGCACGCCTTCGACCTCGACGGGAAGCTCCTGTGGAGCCACGACCCGGGCGTGAAGCTCGTCATGCGCAACGCCTTCGGCGAGGGCCTGGCCCCGGTGCTGGCGGGCGAGGTGCTCGTGCAGGTGGCCGACCAGGAGCAGGGCTCCTTCGCCTTCGGGCTCGACCGCAAGACCGGCAAGGAGCTGTGGCGCGTCGAGCGCGACGAGCCCTCGGGCTGGGCCACGCCGCTCGTCACGACCTTCGGCGAGCGCCTCGAGGTCGTCACGACCGGCGTGCGCAGGACGCGCAGCTACGACCCCGCGACCGGCGCGCTGCTCTGGGATGCGCCCGGCGCCGGCCTCAACGCCATCCCGACCGTGCTGCGGCACGAGGACACGATCCTGGTCATGTCCGGCTTCCGCGAGGCCAAGATCCTGGCCCTCGCGCGCGACGAGGGCGCCGACCAGGAGCCGCTGTGGAGCTCGACCAAGGGCTGCGGCTACACCGCCTCGCCCGTGCTGCACGACGGCCTCTACTACACCGTCACCGACCGCGGCCTGATCTCCTGCTTCGACGCCGCCACGGGCGAGGCCCACTACCTCGAGGAGCGCCTGCCGCGCGGCAGCCAGCTCAAGTCCTCCCCCATCGCCGCCGGCGAGTTCCTCTACTGCCCGACCGAGGCCGGCGAGGTGCACCTCGTCAAGCTGGGCCCGAAGTACGAGGTCGAGGCGACCAACGTCCTCTCCGAGCAGGTCTTCATCGCCTCGCCGGCGGTGGCCGAGGGCGATCTCTTCCTGCGCAGCGTGACGCACCTCGTCTGCATCGGAAGCTGAGGTCCGGCCGGGCCGGGTCTCAGGAGCCCGCCAGGGCGCGCTCGATCTGCGCGCCGTGCCGCACGGCGTGCAGCCGCACGACCTCCAGGAACTGGTAGAGGTCCAGCCGATCGTCCTCGCCGCCGACGACCGACATGCGGATGCGGTGCAGCGTCGCGCTGCCCCCCGGCGCGCCATCGAGCAGCGCCAGCGCATGCGCCCGGTCCGCCGCGAGGCGCGCGCGGAGCTCCGAGGTGGGCACGTCCCCGCTCGGCCGCATGTGGGCCGGCGCCTCCCAGACGAGCTCGCGGCCCGCCAGGCGCGCGAGGTGCTCGAAGCGTGGTGGATGCGCCGGCCAGGCCGCACCGCGCGCCGCCCGCAGGCGCGACTTCGCCGCGATCTTGTCGGCCAGGATCAGGAGGAAGCGGTCCGTCAGCGTGACGTGCTCCAGCACCTCGCGCGGCGTCCAGCCCCCGTCGGGGGGCCGCCGGTCGAGGCGCTCGTCGCCCACGTCGACGCGCACCAGGAGCTCGTCGAAGGCGCGCCTCAGTCCGGCGTGCAGCCGCTCGAGCGCGGGCTCCCAGACCTCGGTCATGCACGCGCGAAGGTACGCACGGAAGCTAGCGCGCGCGAAGGTCCACCAGCCGCAGGTTGCGCCAGCGCATGCGCGTCTGCGGGTCGTGGAGCTGCAGCGCGATCACGCCCGCCGCTGGGGCCGCCTGGCGGTAGTCGCAGGTCAGGATCCCGTTGACCCAGGCGCGGATCACCGGACCGGCGCACTCGATGCGGTAGTGGTTCCACTGGCCGGGGCGGAAGGCGGTGCGCGCCAGCGGGTCGTGCTCGAGGCTGGCGATCCAGGCCCTGCCCTCCTCGTAGAGGCCGCCCGACCAGGCGCGCTCGGAGGGGTCGACCTCGATCTGGTAGCCGAGCACGGCGGCGCCCTCGAGGCGCGAGCGGATCTGGATGCCGGAGTTGGCCGGGGCGTCGTTGACGAGCTCCAGCTCGAGCACGAAGTCGGCCGGGCGCAGCTCGTGGATGAGAAAGCCCTTGCCGGCCCCGCCGATGCCCACCAGCTCGCCCTGCTCGACCCGCACCTCGCCGGCGCCGACCAGCGTCCAGCCGGTGGTCGTCTTGCCGTCGAAGAGCGCCCGCGCCTCGGGCCCGAGCGGCGCGAGCTCGCGCACCAGCACGCCGCGCAGCCACAGCTCGTCGCCGTGGTCCTGCAGCGCGATCGAGCTCGGCACGTGCGTCGCGAAGTCCTCGACGGCGGCGAACTTGCTCGCGGCCTTGCGCTCGTTCCAGGCCTCGCTCCCGACCTCGAGCGCCAGCAAGCGGGTGCCGTTGAGCCAGTGCTCGAGGCGCGCGCCGCGCGCGATCACGCGCCCCTCGTTCCACTCACCGGCGGGCCGCAGCGGCTTCTCCGCACACGGCTCGGCGAGCGCGTAGAGCGCGCCGGCCGAGGTCTCGGGCCGGGCCGCGTCGGGGTGCGCGGCGTCGTCGAGCAGCTGGTACTCGGGCCCGAGCACGCGGCCGACCGCGCGCTCGTCGGCGAAGCGGTACTTCACCCCGCCGTTCCCGCCCGGCGCGACCTTCCACTCGAAGAGGAGCTCGAAGTCGCCGAAGCGGGCGTCGCTGACGAGGTCGCCCGCGCCGGCGGCCTTCGGGAGGTGCAGCACCCCGCCCGCGACCTCCCAGCCGCGCGCGGGCACGCCCGGCTTGCCGAAGGGATGCCAGCCGGCGAGGGAGTCCTCGGCCACGAGCGCGCGGAAGCCGAGCGCCGCCTGCCAGGGCTCGAGCGCGGCGGGCCGCGGATCCTGGGCGAGGCTCAGGGCAACGCCCAGGGCGAGCGGGACGGACATGCGCGCAAGATAGCGGCGCTTCAGGCTCTTGTGTGGGTACCGGGGCTCCTGGGAAGAGAACCAACCGCGGAGACGCGGAGGCCGCGGGGGAGCGCGGAGAAGGAATCAGGGGAAGCGGGTCGAGCCTTCCTTCCGGTTTCCTCGGTCTCCGCGCACCTCCGCGACTCCGCGGTTGGTTCGTGCGTGGAGACCCTGGAACCCTTCCAGGCCAGCCACGCGCCAGCAGGAGAACTCGGGCTGGCGAGCCGCGTGACCTTGCGGCACCCTACGCGCGTGCTCGCGCTCCTGCTGAGCCTGGCGCAGGCCGGGGACGTCGCGGGCGAGGCCCAGCCCGACCCGCCCGCCGAGCTCGGCGCGCCGCCCGCGCCCGTGCGCACGCCGGCCGAGGAGCGCGCGACCTTCGCCCTCGCTCCCGAGCTCGAGATCGAGCTCGTCGCCGCCGAGCCCCTCGTCGGCGACCCGGTGCAGGTGGTCTTCGACGCGACCGGGGACCTGTGGGTGTGCGAGATGCGCGGGTACATGCCCGACGTCGAGGGCACGGACGAGGCGGCACCCGTGGGCACGATCGCGGTGCTCCACGACGAGGACGGGGATGGCCGCATGGACCGCCGCACCGTCTTCCTCGACGGGCTCGTGCTGCCGCGCGCGCTCGCGCCGTGCCACGGCGGCGCGCTCGTGCTGGCACCCCCCGAGCTCCTCTTCTGCCGCGACACGGACGGCGATGGGCGCGCGGACGAGCGCGAGGTCGTGCTGCGCGACCTGGAAGGGATCGCCAGCCCCGAGCACGCGATCAACGCGCTCGACTTCGGGCTCGACAACGCCTGGCGCTGCGCGAACGCCCCGCTGGCGCTCCGCCGCGAGCGCGGCGCCTGGGTGACCTTCGCCACGGCCGGCGGCGGGCAGTGGGGCCTCTCGCAGGACGAGCTCGGGCGCGCCTTCTTCAACACGAACTGGGAGCCCCTGCGCGGCGACCTCTTCCCCTCGCGCTACGCCGTGCGCAACCCGAACCTCGGCCCCGCGAGCGGCGCGAACGTCAGCCTGTGCGCCGACGCGCGCACCTTCCCGGCGCGCGTCACCCCCGGCGTCAACCGCGGCTACCGCGCCGGCACGCTGCGCGCCGACGGCACGCTCGCCGTCGTGACCGCCGCCTGCGCGCCACACTTCTTCCGCGGCGACGGCCTGCCGGCCGGCCACCGCGAGAACGTCTACGTGTGCGAGCCGGCCGGCAACCTCGTTCTGCGCTACGCGCTCGCCGAGGAGGGCCTCGCGCTCGTCGCCCGCCGCGCCGACGGCGAGCGCGAGTTCCTGACCTCGACCGACGAGCGCTTCCGGCCGGTGAACCTCGCCAGCGGCCCGGACGGAGCGCTCTACGTCGTCGACATGTACCGCGGCGTGATCCAGCACCGCCTGTTCGTCACGAGCTACCTGCGCCGGCAGGTCGAGGCCCGCGGGCTCGCCGCCCCGACGGGCCTCGGGCGCATCTGGCGCGTGCGTGCGCGCCGTGCCGTCGCCGGGAGCACCGCGGCCGGCGCGCCGCGCGCCCTCGCGCTCCCCGCCGACGCCGCGACCGATGCTGAACTCGTGGCCCTGCTCGACCACCCGAACGGCTGGACGCGCGACACGGCGCGCCGCCTCCTGATCCAGGACCTCGCCGGCGAGTCGCTGGTCGCGAGCCTGCGCGCGCGCGTGCGGGCCGGGGGCGCGCGCGCGGGCCGCCTGCAGGCGCTCTCGGCCCTGGCGGAGCTGACCGGGCTCGACGAGGTGCTCGTCGGAGAGCTGCTCGACGACCCCGACCCCGAGCTGGTGATCGCCACCCTGCGGCGCATCGAGACGCGCCTCGGCCGCGACCCCTGGCTCGCGCGCGCCCGCACGCTCGGCCGCTCGCCTCACCCACGCCTCGCCCACCAGGTGCTGCTCTCGCTCGGCGCCGCGTCGAGCCCGGCCGCCGACGCGGCCCTCGCCGCGCTGCTCGCTCGGGACTGCGCCAGCGAGGAGCGTCGCACGGCCGCCCTCTCCGGGCTCGGCGGCCGCGAGCTCGAGTTCCTGGCGGGCTTGCTGGCCGACGAGGCCTGGCGCGCCCCGCGGCCGGATTCCGCCGAGCGCGCGCCCACCGCCGCATCCGCCCCACCGCGCGAGGAGGAGCTCGCCGCCGCCGAGACCTCCGGCCGCGCGCGCCTCCTCGCGCTCCTCGCCGCCTGCATCGTGCGCGAGGGCCGCCTCGAGCGCCGCGCGCGCTTCCTGGAGCTCCTGGTCGCCGCACGCGAGCCCTGGCAACGCGCCGCGCTCGTCGCCGGCGCGACCTCCGCGCTCCCCCGCGTGACGGCGGACGCCCCCGCGCCGATCCGCCTCGCCGCCGAGCCCGCTGCCCTCGCGCGCCTCACCGCCCTCCCCGAGGCCGCCCCACTCCTCGCCGCCCTCTCCTGGCCCGGCCACCCCGCCACCGGCGAGACGTCCGTGCGCCCCCTCACGCCCGACGAGCTCGCCCGCTTCGACGCCGGCCGCACGCTCTACGCCGAGCGCTGCGCGAACTGCCACCTCCCCTCCGGCCAGGGCGAACCCGGCCGCGCGCCGAGCCTGCGCGGCTCCCCCCGCGTCCTCGGCCCGCCCGAGCCGCTCCTCGCGCTCCTCCTCCACGGCCTCACCGGCCCCGTCCCCGGCTTCACAGCCGGCACGGCGGCCGAGATGCCGGCGCTCGCCGCTACCGACGCGGAGCTCGCCGCGCTCACCACCTTCCTGCGCCGCGAGTGGGGCCACGCTGCAGAGCCGGTCGAT